>CANIEC010000322.1 GCA_947466085.1 Rhodospirillales bacterium | reverse complement strand
TGCGCGCCGTCGTCGCCCGCGATGTCGGCCGGATCGACGGGCAGCGACGCGGTGCTCGATACGGCGCAGGCCCAGACCGTGCCGTCCGCGCGCGCGAAGATCTCGGGCGTCAGCGTCTCGCCGCCCGCCTCCTCGTATTCGAGGAACAGCGCTTCCGCCGGCACCGCATCGCCGGTGCGGAAGACGAGACTATGGCCCTTGAAGCCGTACACGGCGGGCAGCGGCAGCCAGCGCGAGGCCAGGATGGACCACGGCCCCATCGCGATCACCACGCCATCGCCCTCGACGGTCTCACCGCTTTCGAGCGTGACGCCGCCGATCGCGCCGGACGCGCTCTTCGTCAATCCCGTGACGGTCCCGTGACGCAGTTCGGCGCCGTTCGCCTCCGCGGCGCGCATCAACCCGGTGGTGAAGGCACGCGGCTCGACCAGGGCCGTCGTCTGCGGCGAGCCGATCTGGCCCGTCAGGGTCACGTCGGAGGACAGCCACGGCCGCCCGGCAGTCCCGTGCTCGCGCCGCCCCTCCGCGGCGTGTCCGGCAAAGGTCGTGAGCCTTCTGTAGCCCCACGGATTGTTGAATTCCTCGGCGAGGTTCGCATGCAGGGCGAAGCTGCGCCGCGCCAGCCGGTCGAGCGCCGTGCCACGGCACCAGTCCAGCGCCAGGAAGCCGCCCGACTTGCCGGAGGCCGCGCCTCCAACCTCGTGGCGCTCGACCACGACCGGCCGCGCCCCACGCCGGCTCAGGAAGTAGGCGATGGCGGCACCGATGGCACCGCCGCCGCAGATGACGATCCGCTTTTCGATGTTCATGCCCGTTCAACCGTAGGCGTCACTGGAGGCTGCTTCGTTGGTGCAATATGTTGCGGAAAATTCAGGGGGAAGCGTACATGAATTGGAAATCGTGGGGACTCGCCATCCTGGCCGGCATCGCCGGCTGGCTGTCGCTCGCGGCCGGAGCCTCGGCCCAGGCGCCGGTAGGACAGAAGCCGATCAAGGTCGCAGCGGTGGATTTCGTGCCGGCCTGGGGCGATCTCGACGGCAACGTCGCGCGTCTCGCCAAGGCGGCCGAAGAGGTGGCCAAACAGGACGTCAACTACGCGGTGTTCCCGGAGACGGCGGTCAGCGGCTACCTGTTCAGCGGACCGAAGCAGCTCGCGCCCTTCCTCGATACCATTCCCGGCAAGACGACGGCGGCGCTCCTGCCGGTACTCCAGCGCACCGGCATGTACATGAGTGTCGGCATCGCCGAGCGCGATGCCGCGACCGGCCTTGCCTACAATACGGCGGTGCTGCTGGGGCCCAACGGCATCATCGGCAAGTACCGCAAAAACGGGTTGAACCCGCAGGATCAGAAAGTGTTCGCGCCCGGCACGACCGGTGTCGAGGTGTTCGAGACCCCGATCGGCCGCATCGCGCTGCTCATCTGCTACGACGACACCTACTGGCAGTATGGTCGCCTCGCGGCGCTGCGCGGCGCTCAGATCATCGCCTGGCATTCGGTGTCGGATCGCGTGATGCCGGGCACGCCGCCCGCCCAGGCGACCGGCAATCACTCGACCGTGTCCAACGTCCAGTACCTGAGCGCGCAGAACGGCGTGTGGGTGGTCGGCGCCACGCGCAGCGGCGTCGAGACCAACCCGATCACCGGCGGCAAGCTCTACTACAATGGCGGTTCGAGCATCTGGTCGCCGAAGGGCGAGAAGCTGGTGCAGGCGCCGGTGGTGCCGCCCGAGACCCTGCCGCCCGGCCTCGCCGGCGTGTTCGCGACCAGCATCGTCCCGGCCGAAGCCGATGTGGAGCGGACCGCCCAACTCGCGCGCCGCCGTCCCGATCTCTACCTGCCGCTGCTGGCGCTGCATCGCAGTCCGACCGACGGCAACGCCACGACGTCTGTGCGCTCCGTCGCGCTGTCGGCTGCTCAGTGGCTGGACGGGCCGTCGCTGCTGTCGTCGGCACGTCCCGAAGCGGGCGAGCTGCTGGTCCTGCCGGAACTTTCCGCGTTGCCGTCCGGTCTGTCCGCGGCCGACATCAAGGCGAAGGCCGAAGCGCGCGAGGGCGCTTTCGAGCAGGCTCTCTCGGTGGCGGCCAGGGCCGGCAGCGGCTTCGTGGTCGGCTCCTATCCCGAGCGTGAGGGCGACAAGGTCTATCATACGGTCGTGCTGGCCGGTCCGGCCGGAACGGTGCTCGGCCGCTATCGCGCCACGCACCTGTCCGCCGCGACTGCCGCCTGGGCGAGTGCGGGCGAGGAGCCGGTCGTGATCGACACGCCGCTCGGCCGCATCGGCCTCGCGACCGGTGAGGAACTGCGCGTGCCGGAACTCGGCGGCCTCTATGGCGCCCTGCGGGCCGATATCCTGGCCGCGCCGGCGGGACGGCCGGAGCCGCTCAAGGTGCAGATCGATGCGAAGCTCTTCGCCGTCAACGATCCGCCGACCGGCCGCGCGGATTTCTTCCCCTACGCCTCGGCCAAGCAGAACCAGCTCTGGCTGGTGAGCGGCGGCCGCCGCGTCGGCAATGCGACGGGCGCCGGCATCTACGGGCCCGAACCGGTCGTCGATACCCCGACGCTGACGGCGGCGGCCGGCGAAAGCGTCGTGCGCTATCGCACGCGCGTGCCGGCACCCGGCACCTGGATCAACCAGCAGCAGCTCATCGCCGGCCAGCAGTCGCTGCTGTTCGTGCCCTTGGTGATGAAGGACGACAGCGATTGCCTGAAGCAGTGGCGGACGCAAGGGACCGGCGCGCCGTCCTGCCGCTGAGCGCTCCACCGCAGGGAGAACGGCCGGGCTTGCCGCCCGGCCGGTCCCGACGGCACCATGCCCCCGGATCGCAACGGGGGCATGGACCATGGACGACTATTACGATCTCGGCGCCTACAGGCGCGCCGTCACCACCTCGTCGCCGCAGACGCAGCTCTGGTTCGATCGCGGACTGAACTGGCTCTACGGCTTCAACCATGCCGAAGCGATCAAGTGCTTCGAGAAGGCGCTGGAGACCGATCCCGGCTGCGCCATGGCCCACTGGGGGATCTCCTACGCCGCCGGGCCGAACTACAATCTCCC
>CANIEC010000321.1 GCA_947466085.1 Rhodospirillales bacterium | reverse complement strand
GACCCGGCACGTAGAGGTCGCGCGGGTGGACCTCGTGCAGGGCGGGGATCTCTTCATGATGGCTGAGCAGGTACTCGAGGTCGGCCTTGATCTTGGCGTGGCTCTTCTTGAGCGCGCCCAGGACAGGGAAGACCTTCATCGCGTCCTCGCCGCCCAGCGGCAGCTTCGGCATGTTCCGCAGGATCATGTCCGAAAGCTTGAGGTTGAAATCCTCCAGCGGCTGCTGGGGAAGCCAGATGTGCTTGGTCAGATAGAATCTGCCCTTTTCGCCGACACTGGGTTTGCTAGCCGTTTCCATGGCCGATGTGCCTCGAGGACTTGCGATAGAGGGATGTAATACGCCCGTTTGGCCGAATGGCGGCAGCTCTTCCGGCGACCGGGTGCGTGGCGGACCGTCTCAATTTCCTACGTCGAACCCCGGAAAACATGCAAGAATTCCAAAGAAGCACGAGTATAGCCCAAGATGTTCCGCTTTGCCGACGTCCCATTGTCGCTGTCAGGGATGACCCGGATTACCGGGAAGCGCGTGTTTCTGCGCGCGCCGAGCCTGGACGATTGGTCGGAATGGGCCGAATTGCGCGCCCGCAGCCGGGCCTTCCTGACCCCGTGGGAGCCCACCTGGCCCGAGGATTCGCTGTCCCGCGACCATTTCCGGCGCCGGCTGCGGCAGCAGATCAAGGAATGGCGGGCAGGGGAGGCTTACGGCCTGTTCGTCTTCACCAATGAAGGCCGCCGGCTGGTCGGCGGGATCAACCTCAGCAATGTCCGCCGCGGTGTCGCCCAGGCAACGTCCGTCGGCTACTGGATGGGCCAGCCCTATGCCGGCCAGGGCCTGATGACCGACGGTCTGCGCGCCACCCTGCCGTTCGTGTTCGACGACCTGCGGCTGCACCGGCTCGAGGCTGCCTGCCTGCCGCACAACGAACCCTCCAAGGCCGTGCTGACCAAGGTCGGCTTCCACGAGGAGGGTCTGGCCCGGCAGTATCTGCGCATCAACGGCCAGTGGGCCGACCATCTGCTTTTCGCGCTGCTGCGGGCGGACTACGACGCGCTCCTGCGGGCGCCGCGGTAACGGGCCGAGGCCCCGACCCCAGGGAGGCTTCCATGCGCAATCTCACCCCGACCTCGATCACCCAGGCCTTTGCCGACTATGCCCGCGACGCCCCGTCCGCGCGCGCGCGGACGCTGCTGGTCTCGCTGGCCGGCCACCTGCACAGTTTCGTGCGCGAGAACAGGGTCACGCAGGCGGAGTGGGGCGCCGCCATCGACGCCCTCACACGCGCGACGCAGTTCACCGACGACAAGCGCAACGAATACATCCTGTTCTCCGACCTGCTCGGCGTGTCGTCGCTCGTGGACATGGTGAACGCTGCCGGCAGCGGAACGCCGTCGTCCGTGCTCGGCCCCTTCCACATCGAGGGGGCGCCCGAGCTGCCGAATGGCGGCGATCTGTGGCGCGGCCAGGTGGGCGACCCGCTGGTCGTGAGCGGTCGCGTCGCCGATGGAAAGGGCGCGCCGGCGAAAGGGACCGTGCTGGCGATCTGGCAGAATGCGGGCAACGGCCTCTATGCCCAGCAGGACGCCGCGCAATCGCCGACCAACTATCACGCGCGCCTCGGCGTGGCGGAGGACGGCACCTTCGCCTTCACCACCGTGCGGCCGGTCTCCTACAAGGTGCCGGACGACGGCCCGGCCGGCGACATGCTGCGCGTCCTCGGTCGCGACGCCTGGCGGCCTGCCCATTTGCACATGATCGTCCAGGCGCCCGGCCATCCGCCGCTGATCACCGAGTTCTTCCCCGAGGATGACGCCCATCTCGATGGCGATGCGGTGTTCGGGGTGCGCGCCGGCCTCGTCCTGCCTTTTGCCAAGGTCACCGACCGCGCCACGCTGCCCGCCAACCTCGCCGCGCGCGACACGCTGCCTTTGCCGGTCTGGGCCACGCGCCTCGACCTGACCTTGCCCGCGGGTTGATGCCGCTCGTCCGGGTCCGCGACGTCTCCAGGGTCTTCGCGAACGGCGTCCAGGCGCTGGGCGGCGCCTCGCTCGACATCGAGGCCGGCGAGTTCCTGAGCGTGCTCGGCCCCTCGGGCTGCGGAAAATCGACCCTGCTGCGCCTGATCGCGGGCCTCGCCGAGCCGAGCGCCGGCACGATCGAGTGGCCGCAGGGCAAGCCCGACCTGGGCTTCGTCTTCCAGGAACCGACCCTGATGCCGTGGACGACGGCGCTGGCCAACGTGGCCCTGCCGCTCAAGCTGCGCGGTGTGTCGCAATCCGAACGCGAGTCGCGTGCGGCCGAGGCGCTCGCGGGTGTGGGGCTCAAGGGCTTCGAGAAGAGCTATCCGCGTGAACTGTCCGGCGGCATGAAGATGCGCGTCTCGATCGCACGCGCACTCGTTACCGCGCCCAAGCTCCTGCTCATGGACGAACCCTTCGCCGCGCTCGACGAGATCACGCGGCGCAGGCTGAACACCGACCTCCTGGAACTCTGGCAGCGCACGCATTTCACGGCCGTGTTCGTGACCCACTCGGTGTTCGAATCGGTGTTCCTGTCGCAGCGCATCGTGGTGATGAGCGCGCGCCCCGGCCGCGTGCGCTCCGAGCTCGCCATCCCGGCGCCCTATCCGCGCAGCGAGGCCTTCGGCACCTCCGCCGACTACGCCGCCCTCTGCCGACTCACCTCGACGCAGCTTTCGGAAGCGATGGCGGTATGACTGCGTTGGTCACTTCGGGCGTGCGCAACCCCCTCACCCAGCCTCTCCCCCGAGCGGGGGAGAGGAGGAAGAACGGGGTACCCTTCATATTCCTCTCCCCCTTGGGGGAGAGGCTGGGTGAGGGGGCGTCGCCATGAGCGCCCGCATCGTCGCCCCGGTCCTGATGGGCCTCTTCATGCTCGCCCTGTGGGAGGGCCTCGTGCGGGCGATGGCGATCCCGCCCTACATCCTGCCGGGGCCGATCCTGGTGGCGAAGACGCTGGTCTCGGACTGGGGCACGCTGTGGCCGGCGCTGGTGGTGACGCTCACGATCACCCTGCAGGCGTTGCTGGCCGCGGTACTGGTCGGCGTGCTGCTGGCGCTGCTGTTCTCGCTGTCGCGCTGGATCGAGCTGTCGCTCTTTCCCTACGCCAT
>CANIEC010000320.1 GCA_947466085.1 Rhodospirillales bacterium | reverse complement strand
CGCGCTGCGCCTCGAGCGACCGCATCATGCGGGTTTCGACCGGGCCGGGGCAGACGGCGTTGACCCGGATGCCCTTGGCGGCGAGTTCCGCGCCCGCGACCTTGGTCATGCCGAGCACGGCGTGCTTGGAGGCGACGTAGGCGGACATGCCTGGGCTGCCGAACAGGCCGGCGACCGAGGCCGTGTTGCAGATCGTCCCGCCGCCTTGGGCCAGCATGACCGGGATGACGTGCTTCATGCCCAGGAACACGCCCTTCAGGTTGACCGCGATGACCTTGTCGAACATCGCGTCGTCGTAGTCCTGGGTGGCGGTGACCGCGCCCTCGATCCCGGCATTGTTGAAGAAACAATCGATCCGGCCGTACAGATCCACGGTCTTGCGGACATAGTCCTGAACCGAGCCGGCGAGCGTCACGTCGGCCTGCACGCAGGCGATGGTGCCGCCGCGCTGGGTGACGACATCGACCGTGGCCTGGGCCTGCGCGGCGTCGGCGTCGACCACCATGACCTTGGCACCGCGCAGCGCGAAGCCCAGCGCGGTGGCGCGACCGATGCCGCCGCCTCCGCCGGTGATGAGTGCGACCTTGCCGGTGAAATCCATGCTGGTGTTTCCTTCCCTTGATGGATGGAAGGTTAGGCTGGGACCGGCCCCGGCGCCAGGGAGGCTATTCCTCTCCGGCCTTGCGGAACGGGGACCATTCGCTCAGCGCGGCCATTTCCTGGAGCACGTGGGCGCGTTCCTCCTCCAGGAAGTTCTCGACCCCGCGGCGCAGGCCGCCGTGTTCGATCCAGTGCGCCGAGTAGGTGGGCTTGGGCAGGTAGCCGCGCTGGATCTTGTGCTTGCCCTGCGCCCCGGCCTCGACCCGTCGCAGGCCGTGCTCGATCGCCCAGTCGATGGCGCGGTAGTAGCAGAGTTCGAAGTGCAGGAACGGCCAGTCGCCGCGGCAGCCCCAGTTGCGGCCGTACAAGGCTTCGGACCCCGCCAGGTTCAGCGCGCCGGCGACGGGGCGGCCATCGGCTTCCGCGTACATCAGCACGACACGGTCGCCGAGGCGTTCGCCCAGCAGCGAGAAGAACGAACGCGTGAGGTAGGCGGAGCCCCATTTGCGGTCCACGGTGGACTGGTAGAACGCATAGAATGCGTCCCAGTGCCGTTCCTGGATGTCCGCGCCGGACAGCGCGTGGAAGGTCAGGCCGGCGGCGTTGGCGTCGCGCCGTTCCCGCCGCAGCACCTTGCGCTTGCGTGACGACAGCGCGCCCAGGAAGTCATCGAAGCAGGTGTATCCGTTGTTCTCCCAATGGAACTGGGTGCCGATGCGGCGCAGCCAGCCGGCCTCGCCCAGGCCTTCCCATTCGTCTTCCTGGCAGAACGTGACGTGGACGGAGGAGAGCTTATGCGCCTCACACGCCTGGCGGAGCGCGTTGGCGATGGTGCCGAAGCCGATGGCCGAACCGGGCCGGCGCAGCAGCCTGGGGCCGGGGACGGGGCTGAAGGGGGAGGCGACCTGGAACTTCGGGTAGTAGTCCCCGCCCGCCCGTTCCAGCGCGTTGGCCCAGCCATGGTCGAAGACGTATTCGCCATAGCTGTGGGATTTTGCGTACATCGGGATGGCCGCGACCATCGTTCCGGACTCGTCGCGCAGCACCGCGTGCTGGGGCATCCAGCCGGTGCGCGAACTGGCCGATCCGCTGTCTTCCATCGCGCCGAGGAAGGCGTGGCAGACGAAGGGGTTTCCAGGGCCGGCGCAGGCGTCCCACTCGGCCGCGTCGATCTCGGCGATCTTCGCGTGCAGCGACATCGTCAATGTGGCGGAACCGTCGGGCATGCGAAATCCTATGCCCGACGGCCGGGTTTGTCACATGGAAAGCGGGGCGCTCAGACGAAGCCTTCCAGTTCGTCCTGTGCCCAGTTCGTCACCTCCTGGATCGACTGTCCGCTTTGCAGGCGCGCGAGGATGCCGGGATGGACGCCGCGGCTGTAGACCTGCACGGCGATGTCGGGCGGGGCGGGCTGCGCGGCGATCGAGGGCTGCGCGTTGTGCCAGGGCCGGATCGGATGGTTGTAGATCGTGCCGGCCGGCGGGCCGACCTTCGACCAGATGTCGAAATCCGACATGCTGACGAAGGGCGGCAGGTCGTAGCCCTCCGACACCGCGCAGCGTTCTGCGACCTGCGGGCGTTCTTGCAAATGGCGCACCAGGTCCTTGGCCGCGCTTTTGTTCGGGCTGAATTCCCACACCGTGTAGAAGGCGAAGCTCCAGGGGATGAAGCGGCCGGTGGGGCCTTTCGGCATCGGAAAGGTCCAGCAATCCTCGGCGATCGCCGGCGCGTCGCGCTTGGCCACCGCCCAGGCCGAGGGCGGGTTCATGATCAGCGGGCTCTTCCCCGAGATCAGCGCCCGGTTGTTGGAGGCGTCGTCATAGGTCTTGGCGTCCGCCGGCAGCACCTTGACCAGGCGTTGGGCGTATTCGAGGAACTGCTGCACCTTCTCCGACTTCACCTGGATCTTGCCCTCGGAATCGATCAGTTCGGCGCCGAAGGCCGCGTACCAGGCGCCGGTGTTGTTGATCGAGTCGTTGGTCGAACCGATGCCCAGGGCGAAGGGCATGCCGGCCTTGTGGCAGGCTTCGGCCGCCTTCAGGAAGGCGTCATAGTCCCAGGCCTGCCCGATCTCCTTGTCCGACGGTTTCGCCGGATACATCTCCCTGATGTCGATGCCGGCGTGCTGCTTCAGCAGGCTGATCCGCCCGCAGAAGGTCAGGTTCAGCGACCCCGTGCTGGACGGCACCGCGACCCAGTGGTTGTTCACCTTGCCCAGGTAGCTGTAGGCCGGGGCATAGGGGCCGTATTGCTTCTGCAGATGTTCGACGATGTCGTCCATCGGCTCCATCCGGTCCGCGAGGTTGCGGACTTCCCAGTTGGAGACTGGCAGGATGTCGTGCCCCTTGCGGGCCTGGTACTCGGCCTGCTGGGTCAGGATCAGCTTCTGGCCGACCGAGGTGATGAAGTCGATATTGACCTCCACCTTGTTCTTCTCGGCCCATTCGCCGACCTGCTTGCGCATGGTGGCGTTGGTGGCGGGCACCCAATGGTCCCAGAATCCCAGATTGAGCTTTCCGGCGGCCCCGGCGGTGCGGAT
>CANIEC010000319.1 GCA_947466085.1 Rhodospirillales bacterium | reverse complement strand
TCGGCACCGGCGGCGGCAGATCCTCCTGTCGCCATCCGCCCCCCAGCGCCTTGACGAGGTTGGCGCTGGCGATCAGCCGGTTGAGGCGGATGGTGAGCAGCGCCTGCTCGGCGGAGAGCGCCGCGGCCTGCGTCTGCACCACGGTGGTGTAGGGAACGGTGCCGACACGGTACTGATTGAGGGAGAGGCGCTCGGCTTCGCGGGCGGCGGCAACGGCGGCGCGCTGCACCCGCTCCTGCAGCACGAGGATCCGCTGCTGGGCGAGCGCATCCTCGACCTGCTGGAAGGCCGTCAGGATGGTCTGGCGATAGGTCGCAACCGTGGCGTCGTAGCTCGCGCGCGCGCCCTGGACCTGCGCGGCGATGCCGCCGCCGTCGACCAGGGTGCCGGCGATCTGCGGACCCACCGACCAGGCGGCCGTGCCGAGCTGCAGCAGCGACCCCAGGCCGCCGCTCAGGAAGCCGATCGTCGCGCCGAGCGAGATCTGAGGATAGAAGGCGCCTTTGGCCACGCCGACCTGCGCATTGGCCGCCGCCATCTGGCGCTCGGCCGAGGCGATGTCGGGCCGCCGCTCCAGCAGGCTCGACGGCACGCCGGACTCGACCGTGGGCACGGTGAGTCGCGTCGGGGCCGGTTCGATGGTCACTTCCGACGGCGCCTTGCCGACCAGGAGCGCAATCGCATGCTCGAGCAGCGCGCGGTTGATGCTTTCGTTCACGAGCTGGGCGCGCGTCTGCTCGTACTGGGTCTGCGCCTGGACGAAGTCGACCCGCGAGACGATGCCGGCATCGACCTGGTTCTGCGCGATCTGCATCGAGCGCAGGTAGGCGGCGACCGTCGCCTCGTAGAGCCGCTTGCGATCGTCGGAGATGCGCAGCGAGGCATAATTCGTCACGAGATCGGTCTGCGCCGACAGGCGCGCATTGGCGAGATCGGCATCGCTCGCCTGGGCGGCCGCCGAATCGCTCTCGACCTGGCGGCGGAGCGTGCCCCAGAGATCGAGCTCCCAGTTGAGGGTGAAGCCGGTCGAGTACTGGCCTACCGTGGAATCATACCGCCTCACCGTCGAGGTGGTGTTCGAGCCGGTACCGCGCTGGCCGCCCGTGCCGGTCTGCTCGGCCGCGCCGGTGCCGGAGAGGTTGGGATAGAGTGCCGACTGGTCCTGGCGGATCAGCGCCCGTGCCCGCCGGTAGTTGGCCTCGAAGATCTTGAGGTTCTGGTTCGAGACGTCGACCTGGGCCGCGAGGCTGTCGAGCGTCGGATCGTCGTAGACCCGCCACCATTGCCCGCGGTCCGCACCGTCGCTCGGCTGGGCCGGGCGGAACAGCGACGCCGCACCGGGTGGGAGCTCCGCCTCCTTGTACTGCGGCGCCACCGGACTGGCCGGCGGTGCGCGCTCGTAGTCCGGCCCGACGAGGCAGCCCGAAACCAGCAGCAGGGGAAGAAGCGCCGCGCTTCGCCTCATGCCGGCACTCCACCGCTACCCATGACGCGGGCGACGCGGCTCGGCTGGTCGCGGTCGCGGCGGCGGAAGCGGTCGAGATAAAGATAGATCACGGGGGTGGTGTACAGGGTCAGGATCTGACTCACGATGAGGCCGCCGATAATCGAGATGCCGAGGGGCCGGCGCAACTCCGCGCCGTCGCCATAGCCGATGGCCAGCGGCAGGGCGCCGAGGATCGCCGCCATGGTCGTCATGAGGATGGGCCGGAACCGCAGGATCGCCGCCTGGTGGATCGCGACGGAGGGTTCGAGCCCCTCGCCGCGTTCGCGCTCCAGCGCGACGTCGATCATCATGATCGCGTTCTTCTTCACGATTCCGATCAGCAGCAGCACGCCGATCATGGCGATGATGCTGAATTCGACGCCCGACCACTGCAGCGCGAGCAGCGCGCCGATACCGGCCGACGGCAGGGTCGACAGGATCGTGATCGGATGGATGTAGCTCTCGTAGAGAATGCCCAGCACGATATAGACGGCCGCCAGCGCCGCCAGTATCAGCAGGAGCTGGTTGTCGAGCGACTGCTGGAAGGCCCGCGCCGTCCCCTGGAAGGCCCCGTGCAGGGTCGTGGGCACGCCGATCTCGCGCATCGTGTCGTTCACATACTGCACGGCATCGCTCAACTTCTTCCCCGGCGCCAGGTTGAAGGAGACGGTGCTGGCCACGAACATGCCCTGGTGGTTCACGGCCAGCGGCGTCGTGCCGTAGTCCCAGCGCGTCACAGCAGACAGCGGCACCAGGGTTTCGGGCGTGGTGCTGACCGCCGCACCCGTGGACGCCGAGCCGCGGCCGCTGACGGCGATCTGGTTGGTGCGCAGGTTGCGCACCGCCTGGGCCGGATCGATGGTCAGCGCGCCGGTGCCTGCCGCCCCGGTCGACCTCGAACTGGAAGTCGAGGAGGCAATGCTGCCCGTCGTCTGCGTGCCGCTCAGCGCACCGCCGGACTTGCTGACATAGATGTCCTTCAGGGATTCAGGATTCTCCCACCACTGCGGCGCCACTTCCATGACCACGTGATACTGGTTGAGGGCGTTGTAGATCGTCGAGACCTGGCGCTGGCCGAAGGCGTCGTAGAGCGTCGCGGAGATGTTGCGCGTCGATATGCCGAGGCGGCTCGCCGCGTCGCGGTCGATGGTGAGGTTGAGCTGCAGCCCGCGCTGCTGCTGGTCGGAATCGACGTCGGTGATCACCGAGGTGTCGGCCTGCAGCGCCTGCGTGAGCCGCGGTCCCCAGGTGTAGAGGTCGGACAGCGAATCGGCCTGCAGGGTGAACTGGTACTGGGCGTTTCCCTGCCGTCCGCCAACGCGAATGTCCTGCACCGCCTGCAGGAACAGCACGGCGCCGGGGACCTGGCCGAGCTTTGGCCGGAGCCGCGCGATCACCTGGTCGGCTGAGACATCGCGCTCACTGAGCGGCTTCAGGGTCGCGAAAAGGAAGCCCGAGTTCGTCTGCCCGCCGCCGGTGAAGCCGGCGACGCTCTCGATCGCCGGATCCGAGCGCACGATCTCGACGAACTGGCGGAACTTCCGGCGCATGGCCTGGAAGGAAATGCTCTGGTCGGCGCGGATGCCGCCCATGATGCGGCCCGTGTCCTGCTGCGGAAAGAAGCCCTTGGGAATCGTGACGTAGAGATGGATGTTGAGAAT
>CANIEC010000318.1 GCA_947466085.1 Rhodospirillales bacterium | reverse complement strand
GCGCAGGCCGACCCCGCGGTGCGCTTCAACATCGAGATCAAGACCGATCCGGGCAAACCCGACCTGACGCTGGACCCGGCCACCTTCGCGGGGCTGGTGGTGGAGGAGATCCGCAAGGGCAAGGCCGAGGCCCGCAGCACGCTGCAGTCGTTCGACTGGCGGGGCCTGATCGAGGCCCGCAAGCTGGCGTCCGGGATCGCCACCGCCTGCCTCAGCATCGAGGGCAGCAACTTCGACACGGTACAGCGCGGCAGCGGCCGGCCCTCCCCCTGGCTGGGCGGGCTCGACCTCGCCGCCCATGGCGGTTCGGTGCCGGCCCTGGCCAAGGCGGCCGGCTGCGCGACCTGGTCGCCCTTCTGGCGCAACGTCACGGCGGAGACTGTGAAGGAGGCCCACGCGCTCGGTCTCAAGGTCGTGCCCTGGACCGTGAACGCGCCGGCGGAGATGGGGCGGCTGATCGACCTGGGCGTCGACGGGCTGATCACCGACTATCCCGATCGCGGGGCGCAGATTCTCGCCGCCAAAGGGCTGAAGGCCCGTTAGCAGGCCGTTGAAAAAGCCGGAGTCACGGCAGATAAACGAAACAAACGAAATAATCGAAACAAATGAAGCGAATGTCGCACCCGCCTGAACCCTGACCGTCGGGCAACAATGTTGCTTGTCGGTACTTCTGGAAGGCCTAATTCAACTAGGCAATTGACTTGGTCAGCTCTGTGTTCTGTATACAGACATGCGCCCCATCCTCCCCGAACCCGATCTTTCCGAGCGAATTCACGATTCGGTCCTCGAAGCGATCTGCTCCGGGGAGCTGAAATCCGGCGCCCGGATCACCCAGGAAGAGATCGCCCAGCAGTTCGGCGTGTCGCGCCAGCCGGTCCTGCAGGCGATGATGCTGCTGCGCCGCGAAGGCTTCCTGATCGACGCCGGCCGCAAGGGCGTCTGCGTCGCCCCGCTCGACGTCCAGCAGGCGCGCAATCTCTACGTCGTCCGCGCCGCGCTCGACGGTGCGGCCGCACGGCTCGCCGCTTCGAACTACACGCCCCATCTCGTGCAGCGCGGCCGCGCCCTGCTCGACGTCGGCCGTCGCGCCGTGGCGAGCGGCTACGTGCCGTCGGTCATCGAGGCCGACATCGATTTCCATCTCTTCGTCTACGAGGCCTCGGGCAATCCCCTGATCGGCGAGACCGCCCAGCCGCACTGGCAGCATCTGCGCCGGGTGATGGCAGCCGCCTTGAGCGAGGAGGATCTGCGGATCAGTGTGTGGGACGAACACGAAGGCATCCTGCGCGCGCTCGAGGCGGGCCAGGCGGCCGAGGCCGAAGCGCTCTGTCGCGGCCATGCCGAGCAGATGGCCGACATTCTCACGGGACGATTGAAGGCCTTGATTTCCCGCGCCGCCTGAAGACGGCGCTTTCTACAAGGCAAAACGACTGGGCAAAGGAGGAACTGCCATGAAGCTCACCTCTGAGCAGCTGAAGCAATTCGACGACGAGGGCTATCTCTTCTTCCCGGACTATTTCTCGGCGGAAGAGACGAAGATTCTCAAGACCTCGGTGCCCGAGGTCTTCGCCCAGCGCCGTCCCGAGAACGTGCGCGAGAAGACCGGCGACGTGGTGCGCACCGCCTTCGCGGTCCACACCTATCATCCGGTGTTCGAGGCGCTGGTCCATCATCCGCGCTTCGTCGAGCCGGCCGAGCAGCTCCTGAAGGACAAGACCTACATCCACCAGTTCAAGATCAACGGGAAGGCCGCATTCGACGGCGACGTGTGGCAGTGGCACCAGGACTACGGCACCTGGAAGGCCGACGACGCCATGCCCGAGCCGCGCGCCATGAACCTCGCGGTGTTCATCGACGAGGTGAACGAGTTCAACGGCCCGCTCTGGTTCATTCCCAAGAGCCACAAGAAGGGCGCGATCGAGGCCAAGCACGACCTGACCACGACCTCATATCCGCTGTGGACGATCGAGAACGACACGATCGCCAAGTTGGTGCAGCAGGGCGGCATCGTCTCGCCCAAGGGCGGGCCGGGCTCCGCGATCTTCTTCCACGGCACGCTGGTCCATGGCAGCCCGCCCAACCTGTCGCCGTGGGACCGCCAGATCATCTATGTGACCTACAACGCGGTCAGCAACGCGATCCGCCAGTTCAAGCGGCCGGAATACATCGCACACCGCGACTTCACGCCGGTCGACGCCTGGGAAGACGATGCGGTGATCCGCGCCGTCAACCGCAAGGTCGCGGCGGAATAGACAAGATATTCAGGAGGAAACCATGAGTCTCCATCGCATGCTTCTGGCGCGCGCCGCCGAAGCCAATCCGCTGCGCATCGGCGTCATCGGCGCCGGCAAGTTCGGCTCGATGTACCTGTCGCAGATCCCGACCACGCCGGGCATCCATCTGCTGGGCATCGCCGATCTCTCGCCCGACCGCGCGCGAGAGAACCTGGCGCGGCTCGGCTGGAAGCCCGACGTGACGTCGGCGACCTCCTTCGCCGACGCGCGCAAGCATGGCAGCACCCATCTCACCGACGACTGGCGCGCCCTGGTCAGCCATCCCGAGATCGACATCATCGTCGAATCGACCGGCGATCCGATCGCGGCCGTCGAGCATGCGCTCGAAGCCTTCAAGCACGGCAAGAGCGTGGTGATGGTGACGGTCGAGGCCGACGCCTTCTGCGGCCCGCTGCTGGCCAAGCGCGCCGCCGCCGCCGGCGTGATCTACAGCCTGGCCTATGGCGACCAGCCGGCACTGATCTGCGAGCTGGTCGACTGGGCGCGCACCTCGGGCTTCGAGGTGACGGCCGCCGGCCGCGGCCACAAGTGGCTGCCGCACTTTGCGCAGTCGACGCCGGAAACCGTGTGGAAGTACTGGGGCCTCAACGAGGAGCAGGCCAGGCGCGGCGGCCTGAACCCCAAGATGTTCAATTCCTTCCTCGACGGCTCCAAGCCCGCCATCGAGAGCACCGCCGTCGCCAACGCCACCGGCCTCACGCCGGCGCCGGACGGCCTCGCCTTCCCGCCGTGTTCCGTGGAGGACCTGCCCTTCGTGATGCGACCCATCTCCGAGGGCGGCCAGCTCCATCACAAGGGTCAGGTCGAAGTGGCCTCGTCGCTGGAGAAGGACGGGCGCGCCATCCCCTACGAGATCCGCAAGGGCGTCTGGGTCGTGTTCGAGGCGGC
>CANIEC010000317.1 GCA_947466085.1 Rhodospirillales bacterium | reverse complement strand
GCTGCGCGATAAGGTAGTCTCTGCACCGCGGGCGCCGTGCTCTGCGCTGCGGGCCGACGAAAGAATGGTCAAAGGAATTGGAAATGACTCTCGATATCAATCGCGCCGAGCTCACCGTGGGTGTCGTCGGCACGGGCCCCATGGGCCGCGGCATCGCGCAGGTCACGGCGCAGGGCGGCATGAAGGCCATCATGTACGACGCGGCCCCGGGCGGTGCGGCGAAGGCCAAGGCTGCCATTCTGGAGACGTTGAAGGGTCTGGTCGCCAAGGGCCGGCTGACCGATGCCGACCTCGCGAAGACCGATGCCAATCTCGGCGTCGCCGAGAAGATCGAGGACCTCAAGGGCTGCCACGTCGTCGTCGAGGCGGTATTCGAGAATTTAGAGGTGAAGCAGAAGCTGTTCGGCGAACTCGAGGCGGTGATCGCGCCCGACGCCATCCTGGCCTCCAACACCTCCTCGATCCGCATCGCCTCGATCGCGCGCGCGCTCAAGCATCGCGACCGCGTCTGCGGCATGCACTATTTCAATCCCGTGCCGCTCATGAAGCTGGTCGAGGTCATCCGCGCCGCCGACACCGCGCAATGGGTGGTCGACGCCATGGTGGCGCTGGGCAAGCGCCAGACGAGGGTGCCCGTGGTTGTGGGCGACACGCCGGGCTTCCTGGTCAATCTCGGCGGCACCGCGATCGGCACCGAGGGGCTGCGCATCATGCAGGAGGGCCGGGCGACGCCGTCGCAGGTCGACGCCGTGATGCGCGACACCTGTGGCTTCCGCATGGGCCCATTCGAGCTGATGGACCTCACCGGCATCGACGTGAACTTCCCGGCGCGCAAGATCATCTACGAGGGCTTCTTCCACGACCGGCGCATGACGCCGAGCCCCTACCACGAGAGCCTCTATGCGGCGGGCAGGCTCGGCCGCAAGACCGGCGGCGGCTGGTACACCTATGACGAGAAGGGCGCGAAGATCGACGCTGGCGCCGACCATCCGACGTCGCACGTGCCGGCGTCCAGCGTGGTCATCATGGACACCCACAACACGAAGCTGCTGAGCGTCTTGAGCGCCGACGGAGCGAAGATGCTGGCGGCCGACGACGGCAAGAGCCCGATCCTCGTGGCGCCGATCGGCAAGGACTGCACCACCACCGCGATCGAACTGGGCCTCGACCCCAAGCGCACTGTCGCGGTCGACCTGACCGGCGACGTGTCCAAGCGCATCACCGTCATGATGGCGCCCGGCTTCGATCCGGCAATCCGCGACGCCACGGTGGCGCTGCTCGCCAAGTCCGGCACCAAGGTGACGGTGATCAAGGACTCGCCCGGCTTCATCGCCCAGCGCATGTGTTCGATGATCGCCAACCTCGGCTGCGAGATGGCGATGATCGGCATTGCCTCGGCCGCCGACGTCGACACGGCGATGACGCTCGGCCTCAACTACCCGCGTGGTCCGTTGGCGCTGGCCGACTGGATGGGCGTCAAGGAGTGCCACGAGATCCTGGTGCAGATCCAGGCGATCACCGGCGACGACCGCTACCGCCCCAGCCAGTGGCTGCGCCGCCGCGCGATGCTGGGCCTGAGTGCGACCACGGTCGAATAGAGGATCTTCAAGGAACAGGGGTACGCAGCCGCCGCTCAGGCGGGCGTCCGGATCAAAGGGCCGCGTCGCGTGGCGGCGCGCGCCCGAGGTCATCCAGTTCGCGGGTGGTCATGCCGGGCTCGAGCGCCTCGCCCATGGCGGTGAGGGTGCGGGCCACCAGCCTGCCGACGGGGCTTAGCTTTTCGAGCTGGTCTTCATTTTCGATGGTCATCGACACCCTCCTGACCGCCGTTGACGTTTACGTAAAGGTAAACTACCTACCTTGGGCTGGCGGATGCACCGCCGGCAGCCCACAGTCCTTTCAAGAAGACTGACCATCCTGATCGTTGGAGGACGATGCTCGTGACTGCCGCTCTGGCCGCGCATTACACGCCCGAACACCAGATGTTCCGTGAGACCTGCCGGCGCTTCTTCGAGAAGGAAGTGACCCCGTTCCACATGAAGTGGGAGGAGGAGGGTGTCGTGCCGCGCGAACTGTGGCGCAAGGCCGGCGAGCAGGGGCTTTTAGGCATGACCATGCCCGAGGCCTATGGCGGCGCGGGCGGCGATTTCCTCTACAGCGCCATCATGATCGAGGAGCAGGGACGGGCGCTGGCCTCCGGGCCGGCCTTCTCCCTGCACAACGACATCGTGGTGCCCTACCTGCTCCATTACGGCACCGAGGAGCAGAAGAAGAAGTGGATCCCCAAGGCCTGCTCCGGCGACCTGGTCACGGCCATCGCCATGACCGAGCCGGGCACCGGCTCCGACCTGCAGGCGGTGAAGACCACGGCCGTCATGGACGGCAACCAGTGGGTCATCAACGGCTCCAAGACCTTCATCTCGAACGGCCAGCTCGCCGACCTGGTGATCGTGGTCGCCAAGACCGATCCCAAGCTCGGCGCCAAGGGCACGTCGCTGATCGCCGTCGAGACCAAGACCGAAGGCTTCAAGCGCGGCCGCAATCTCGAGAAGATCGGCATGAAGGCGCAGGACACGTCGGAGCTGTTCTTCCAGGACGTGCGCGTGCCGGCCGATCACCTGCTGGGCGGGCCGGGCATGGGCTTCGTCCAGCTGATGCAGCAGCTGCCGCAGGAGCGGCTGGTCATCGCCATCCAGGCGGTGGCAGCGATCGAGGCGGCGCTGGAGCATACGCTGGCCTACGTGAAGGAGCGCAAGGCGTTCGGGAAGCAGATCATCGATTTCCAGAACACGCGCTTCAAGCTGGCCGAACTCAAGACCAAGGCCCATATCGCGCGCGTCTTCGTCGACGATTGCGTGGCCAAGCACCTCAAGGGCGAGCTCGACGTGGCGACCGCGGCGATGGCCAAGTACTGGACGACCGAGCTTCAGTGCGAGCTGATCGACGAGTGCCTGCAGTTCCACGGCGGCTATGGCTACATGTGGGAATACCCGATCGCCCGCCTCTACGCCGACGCCCGCGTGCAGAAGATCTACGGCGGCACCAACGAGATCATGAAGGAACTCATTGGACGGACGCTCTAACGCACCGCCGTCCATGACAAAAAAGACTGTCATCCCGAGCGTAGCGAGGGACCTTTGGGGATCAGTAAAGGTCCCTCGCTACGCTCGGGATGACAATGTTCCGCTTTCGAGATT
>CANIEC010000316.1 GCA_947466085.1 Rhodospirillales bacterium | reverse complement strand
CATCCTCGACATCCCGCGCGCCTATCTCACGCCGATGATCCTCGCGGTCTGCCTGATCGGCGTCTATTCGTCGAGCGGCAATCCGGCCGACGTGGTGATCGCGGTGATCTTCGGCTTCATCGGCTACGGGCTGCGCCGCCACGGCTTCGACCTCGGCATCGTCATCCTGGCCTATGTGCTGGGGCCCATCTTCGAGCGCTCGGTGCGCCAGTCCTTGGCGATCTCGGACGGCGATCCGATGATCTTCCTGCACAGCTACCTGTCGGCAGGCTTCGCCATCGTCGCGGTCGCGCTGCTGATCGCGGGGCTGTGGCCGAAAAAGAAGAAGGCGGCTGTTTAGGGCCGCCTTCGAATTCTTATCCATTCTGCGCCGTGCGGGCTCTCGCGCTTGATTACAAGCGCTGCCGCCCGCGCATCCGCACAAGCTAGTGCTTGTGCGGATGGGGATGCGTCGGATCCACCCAGTAGACTTCCTCGACCTTCTCGGCCGGGGTGATGTCGATGTTGATCGCGACGGCCTCGTTGTCGGAGCGGACGAGCACGCATTCCAGCGGCTCGGTCTCCGAGGCATTGATTTCCTGGTGCGGCACGTAGGGCGGCACGTAGATGAAGTCGCCGGGTCCCGCCTCGGCGATGAACTGGAGCTGGTCGCCCCAGCGCATGCGGGCGCGGCCCTTCACGACGTAGATCACGCTTTCCAGGTGCCCGTGATGGTGGACGCCGGTCTTGGCGTGCGCGTGGATGGTCACCGTGCCGGCCCACAGCTTCTGGGCGCCGACCCGGGCGAAGTTGATGGCCGCGGCCCGGTTCATGCCCGGAGTCTGGGCGGTGTTGGTGTCGAGCGATCCGGCGGGGATGACCCGCACGCCGTCATGCTTCCAGTCGGTGGGGCCGGTCATGATGTCTCCGAACTCTGAGTGTCAGCTTCCCTGGGGGCGGTGGTCTGGAAGCAATGAAGGGATTGTGCGGCTGATTTCCAGCGGGGAGATCACTAAATCCCCATGGTGGAGAATCAATGGAAAATCCTGATGGCTTTCCGGCGGTGTGAGGAAAAATCCTTCGGCGGTGTTTGGCGGCCATGCGATGGCCAACGTCGAAGGCTGCCGAGTCCTGGGGTATAGTGGACGCATGAACCGCATCGACGAAACCAAGCAATTCAAGCCGGTGAACATCGCCGTTCTCACGGTTTCCGACACGCGCACGCTCGAGACCGACAAGTCGGGCGACACGCTGGTCGAGCGCATCGCGCGCGACGGCCATGTCCTGGCCGACCGCGCCATCGTCACCGACGACATCGCGCTGATCCGCGCGCAGGTGCAGAAGTGGATCGACGATCCAAGCATCGAGGTCGTGATCTCGACCGGCGGCACCGGCGTCACCGGCCGCGACGTCACGCCGGAGGCGCTCGAAGCCCTGTTCGAGAAGAAGATCGACGGATTCGGCGAGACTTTCCGCTGGATCAGCTTCCAGAAGATCGGCACCTCGACCATGCAGAGCCGCGCAACGGCGGGCGTCGCCAACGCGACGTACATCTTCGCGCTGCCCGGTTCGACCGGCGCCTGCAAGGACGGCTGGGACGACATTCTGCGCCAGCAGCTCGACATCCGCTTCCGCCCCTGCAACTTCGCCGAGCTGATGCCGCGCCTCAACGAAGGCAAGCTGCCGCGCAGTGGCTGACCTCCTCGCTGCGATCCGCGAGGGCGAGGCGCTGCCGGCGACCGGCACGGCACACGGTCATGTTCGTCTGAAGGACGGACGGCTGGCGCGCATCGCCTATGCCTATGAAGACGATCCGACGGCGGCAGGGCGACTGCATCTGCAGGCGGAAGCCTTTCGTCATCTCGCGCCGGCGGGTCGCACCCCGAAGCTCCACGAGGTGGTCGAGCCGCGGCCCGGATTGCCCGGTGGAGCGTTGATCGTCGATTTCGTCGAGGGCCGGGCGCCGCGCCTGCCGGACGAACTCGACGCGATGGCCGATACGCTGGCGCGCCTGCATTTGTTGCCATTGCCTGCGCCAGGCTCGCCGATTCCGCGGCAGGACAATCCTTTCCGTGCGACGCTCGATGTCGTGGAGCAGGGGGCTCGGCGCTTTCTCGACAAGGCCGTCGCCGATCCCGGTGCCCGTGCCGAGATCGTCGATGAGCTCGAACTCATGCGCGAGAGGGCGAAGACGCTGGCGCATCGCCCGCAACCACTGTCGATCGCCCTGGCCGACACGCATCCCGGCAACTTCATCGTGGATCGCGGCGGCCTTGCCTGGTTCGTCGATCTGGAAAAGGTCCATGTCGGTTCGCCGGCCATCGATCTCGCGCACGCGACGCTTCTGACCTCGACCGTGTGGCATCCCGATGTCGGCAAGGTTCTCTCCCTTGCCGAAGTAGGGAACTTCTCCGAAACCTATCTCGCGCAGATCGGCGAGAGTCGTGCCGCCGAATTGCGACCGTGGCTGGAGCCGATGCGACGCCTCACCTGGCTGCGCACCACTCTGTTCATGGCGCGCTGGAAAGTGCAGACGGAAGCGCCGCGCGACCCCTCCGACCCTTCGCAATGGAGCGATGCCGGCCTGTCGCCCGCAATGAGGGAGCATCTTCGGTCGAGGATCGCTTTGTCGTTCGAGCGCGAGACGATCCGCTCGATCCGCGCCGAGTGGCTATAGCGGCTTCACCATGCGCAGCGTCTCGGTCTGGAAGCCGCGGCGCTCGTAGAACTCCACGGCATGGCGATTGTCGGCGAACACGTCGAGGCAGAGGAAGCGATAGCCCTGCGCGCGCGCCCAGGTCTCGGCCGCCTGCATCATCAGGTGCGCAATGCCCTGGCCCTCGGCGCCCTCGGTGAGCGCCAGCAGCGAGACGTAACCGCAGGGCTCGTCGGTCACCCCGTCCCTGAACGGGCGCATGTGGATGTAGCCCAGGCGCTCTCCGTCGGCCGACCAGGCGATGAGCGTCTGGGCCGCCGGGTCGACGGTGGCGAAGGTCGCGGTCATGTAGCGGTCCTGGAAGCCTTCCATGGCGCTCAGGTCGTGCCAGGCGGGGCCGGGCACGCCGGACAGGCGCGGCGACAGGCTGTGCAGGAAGTCTCGATCCTCGGGGCGGGCGGGGCGTAACTCGATGGCGCTCATGGCTTCTCTCTAGGGGTGGTCCTATCCGGAGACAATGAACCCCCAGAGACAGTGGCTTGACTCGTTCCCTGTTTGTTCT
>CANIEC010000315.1 GCA_947466085.1 Rhodospirillales bacterium | reverse complement strand
CGCGCGAGACGTAGTGGCCGCGCTTCAGTTCCTTGAAGAACTGCGGCACCTGCGGATGCGACACCGGCTTGCCGGTATCGTCGGCCAGCAGGTTCTGCTCCGACACATAGGCCACGTAGGTGGTCTGCGCGTTCTCGGCCAGCAGATGATAGAAGGGCTGGTCACGGCGCGGCCGCACCTCTTCGGGAATCGACGACAACCACTCCTCGGTGTTCGCGAATACCGGGTCGACGTCGAAGATCACGCCGCGAAAGGGGTAAACGCGATGCTTCACCACCTGGCCGATGGCGAACTTGGCGCAACGCACGGGCGGCGCGGCGAGCGCCGGGGCAGAAGCCTGATTGATGGGTTCCATAGACAAAGTATTGCTCCGAACAGGCCGGTAGGCAACGCGGTCGAGACGCCGGATTCGACCGCCGACTGCAAGAATACGTGAAAAACAGCCGCCCGGATCGCTACGCAAGAATGCGGCCAAGGTACAAGGACCTCGCGCATCGGTTGACGGGACGCACCTGCCTGTGGACTCTGGCGAAATACTCGGTGGGAATGGTTGTTTGGTCGAAGGTCTGAAAGTCCGCTTCTGGGGCGTGCGGGGATCCATCTCATGTCCCGGCGCGGAATACGTGCGTTATGGCGGCAATACGTCGTGTCTGGAGATCACCGCGGGAGGCCGTCGTCTCATCTTCGATGCCGGCACGGGTATTCGCACGCTGGGCGTAGAACTGGCGCGGCAGCCGCCCCTCGACATCGATATCTATTTCACCCACACCCACCTTGATCACATCTCGGGGCTCACTTTCTTCGCGCCTCTTTTCGACCAACGCAATTCGGTGCGCATGTGGGCTGGCCATCTCGAGGCGCCCTACACGCTGAAGAAGGTGGTCGGACACCTGATGCAGGCGCCGCTCTATCCGGTGTCCCTCGACGTCTTCCAGGCCGGCGTCGAATTCCGGGAGTTCAAGTCGGGCGAGAACCTGTCGTGCGGCGCCGTTGCGGTGCGCACGATACCGCTCAACCATCCCAACGGCGCCACGGGCTATCGCATCGACCATCTCGGCAAATCGATCTGCTACATCACCGACACCGAACACCGGGAAGGGGAGCGCGACTCCACGATCGTCGAGCTCTGTCGCGGCGCCGACGTGATGATCTACGATTCGAGCTACACTGACGAGGAATACGAGCGCTATCGCGGCTGGGGACACTCGACCTGGCAGGAGGGTGTGCGGGTCGCCGATGCGGCGGGCGTCGGCACGCTGGCGATCTTCCATCATGATCCCAGCCACGACGACGCGTTCATGGACGGTGTCGCAAGGGAAGCCGCCCTCGCACGCCCGGGCATTGCGGCAAGCGGCCTGCCGCGTGTCCTCGTCGCCCACGAAGGCCTGACGCTGACGCCGTGAGCAGACCGCGATGAGTGCCAGGTCAAATCTTCGCGGCCGCTGGCGGCGGTTCGCGCTCGGTCTGCCGACCGTGCTCGGCCTGAAGCCGCGCGGCTGGTTC
This sequence comes from Rhodospirillales bacterium, assembly GCA_947466085.1. Taxonomy (GTDB): domain Bacteria; phylum Pseudomonadota; class Alphaproteobacteria; order Reyranellales; family Reyranellaceae; genus Reyranella. The sequence goes on along the minus strand of CANIEC010000315.1, from coordinate 1,714 downwards.
ATTCCGCACCGCTATGCGCCCTTGCTGCCGCCGCCGGGAGCGCAGCCGCCCTATCCGGCGATCGAGCGCCTGTTCGAGGAGCATGCCGACCAGTTCGCCGCCGTGCTCGACGGCGTCGATGCCCAGGCGGATGCGCTCGAAAGCTGCAAGGCGATGTTCGAGCAGTCCTGGTTCCCGTCGCTCGACGCCGCGGTGGCGTATACGCTGGTCCGCGAGCGCAAGCCGCGCCACATCATCGAGGTCGGCTCGGGTCATTCGACCCGGCTGCTGTCCAGGGCGGTGGGCGGCGTCGGCGAAATCCTCGCAATCGATCCGGCACCGCGAGCCGACATCGCCGACCTGCCCGGGGTCCGCGTGAAGTCGTCGACCCTGCAGGCGGCCCCGGCCACGGTCTTCGACGGCCTCGTCCAGGGCGACGTCCTGTTCATCGATTCCAGCCACATCCTGATGCCGGGCAGCGACGTCGACATCCTGCTGAACCGCGTTCTGCCGCGCCTGCCGTCCGGCACGCTGGTCCATATCCACGACATCTTCCTGCCGTTCGACTATCCCGCGATCTGGGGCTGGCGTGCCTACAACGAGCAGCAGGGCGTGGTTCCCCTGCTGACGAGCGGCGCTTACAAGCCACTCTTCTCCAGCGTCTGGGCGGAGCGGCGCATGGCCGACCGGCTGGCCGCCTCGGTGATCTCGCGCCTGCCGCGACCGCCGGATGCGCTCCCCGCCAGCCTCTGGCTGGAAAAGCGCTGATGCTCGGCCGCCTGCGCGCCTGGCTGTTCGGCAGCGGCGATGCGGCCCAACTGCCCGAGCGCGTGCGCGCGGCGATCGAACGCCAGCAGGAGCAGAGCGAGATCCTGATCGGCTGGGTGCAGCTGGCCATCGTGGTGCTGGTCACCACGGTCTACGAATCGAGCTCCATGCCGGGCGGCGTGGTGCAGGAGGACTACTCCTTCGAGTTCGATGTTCTGGTCATCTACGGCATCTTCTGCCTCTTGCGCCTCGGTCTCGCCTACGCCCGCCTGCTGCGGCCCTGGATGCTCTATCTGTCGGTGATCGCCGACATGCTCCTGCTGATGGGGCTGATCTACTCGTTCCACTACAAATATGCCCAGCCCGCCGTCTTCTATCTGAAGGTGCCGACGCTCCTCTTTGTGTTCCTGTTCATCGCGCTCAGGGCGCTGCGCTTCGAGGCGCGCTTCGTCGTGTTCACCGGCCTCACGGCGATCGCGGGCTGGCTCGGGCTCATTCTCTACGCGTTGGACGGCCGTGGCGGGCCGGCCAATCCGACCGACGACTTCGTCGAGTACATGACCTCGAACGCATTTCTGGTCCACGCCGAAGCCGACAAGATCATCGCCATCCTGCTCACCACCCTGGTGCTGGCGCTGGCCATCTCGCGGGCGCGCCACCTGCTGGTGCAGGCGGTGAGCGAAGGCGCGGCCGCGCAGGACCTGTCGCGCTTCTTCGATCCCGGCGTGGCGGCGCGCATCCGCGGGGCGGCGATGTCGATCAAGGCGGGCGAAGGCGAACTGCGTGACGTCGCGATCCTCAACGTCGACCTGCGTGGGTTCACGCGCCTGTCGATGGAGCTCCCGCCGGCCGAGGTGATGAAGGTCCTGCAGGACTACCAGGGACGCGTCTGCCCGCTGATAGCGGCCGCCGGCGGCAGCATCGACAAGTTCCTGGGCGACGGCATCCTGGCCTCGTTCGGCGCGGT
>CANIEC010000314.1 GCA_947466085.1 Rhodospirillales bacterium | reverse complement strand
TCGCGATGTCGCATCGAGTAGAGGAAGCCGTTGCCGATCAGGTTGGTGGTCGTTTCGTGACCGGCGAACAGGAGCAGGATGCAGGTGCCGATGATCTCGTCGGTCGTGAGCGCATCGCGATCATCGCGCGCCAGCACGAGATGGCTGATCATGTCGTCGTGCGGCTCTGCGGTACGTGCCTCGACCAGGCTGCGGAAATAATCCGACATGGCCTTGGCGCCGGATTCGGCACGAAGGTACTTGTTGCCGGCGACCTGGGCCGTGCCGATGAACAGGGCGATGTCGTCGGACCAGACCTTTACGCGTTCGAGGTCGGCGCGCGGCACGCCCAGCAGGTCCATGATCACGGAGGCCGGCAGCGGATAGGCGAAATCGGTGATGTAGTCGACGGTCTCGCCGCGCCGGGCCTTGGCTTCCATGCCGTCGATCAGATGGGCGACGATGCTCTCGATGCTGGGCCGCAGGTTGGAGACCGAGGTCGGCGTGAAGGCCTTGTTGAACAGCCGCCGCAGCCGCGTGTGGTCGGGCGGATCCCGGAACACCATCCAGTGGTTGAGGTAACGAACCAGGCTGTCGATCGAGCCGCGCTGGTATTCGGGGTTGGTCTTGAAGAAGGGCGTCAGCCGGTCGGCCGAGATCTGCCTGTTGTTGAGCGCCACATTCTTCACGTCCGCATGGCGCGTGATGATCCAGGCCTTCATGGCCGGCGACCAATGGACCGGATCCTCCGCGCGCAGACGCGCGAATTCCGGGAACGGGTTGGCGTTGGTTGCGGGCTTGCCGAGATCGAAGACGTAGGTCACCGGGCGAGGCTAGCGCCACGCGATTTACCAAACAAGTGTTTGGTTGGTAGAAGGATCCATGTCCCGTGAGACCCTGATGGCCGTCTCCGCCCGCCTGTTTGCCCGCGGTGGCTTCGACGCCACCTCGATGCGTGACATCGCGGGCGAGGCCGGGATGCTCGCGGGTTCGATGTACTATCACTTCCCCTCGAAGAACGACCTGATCGCGGCGGTCTACGAGCAAGGTGTGGCGGAGATCGGCAGCGCGGTCGATCGCGCCCTAGCGGGACTGCAGGAGCCCTGGAGCCGACTTGAAGCCGCCTGCGTGGCGCATCTGGAATCGCTGCTGGCCGACCGTGCGCACGCGGCTGTCATGACGGCCGATCTCAGCCGCCTCGATGCCAAGCTGCGTCGCCGGCTGGTCACGATGCGCGATGGCTACGAGCGGCGCTTCGTCGAGCTGGTCGCCGCCCTGCCGCTCGCGCCCGGCACCGATCGCACCCTGTGGCGTTTGCAGCTTCTGGGCGCGCTCAACTGGACTCCGACCTGGTACAGGCCGGATGGAAAGTCCCCACCCGCGATCGCGCGCGCCCTGGTGGCAGCGCTTCGAATATCGGCTACGGAGGCATCATGACCGTAGGAATTCGATACGTCCTGCCAGGGGACGAGGCGCTGTTCGACCGCGTGGCGCCTGATGTGTTCGACCATCCGGTGGAGCGCAGCCACCTCTCCCGCTATCTCACCACGCCAGGACACCATCTCATCGTGGCGATTGTGGAGGGGCAGATCGTCGGTCAGATCGCCGGCGTGGTGCACTATCATCCGGATGGACGCCCGACCGAACTGTACATCGACGAGGTGGGCGTGGCTCCGGCGTTCCAACGGCAGGGAATTGCCCGTCGTCTGCTCGATGCCATGCTCGCGCTTGGCCGGGAACTGGGGTGCCGGGAAGGCTGGGTCGGTACCGAGCCGGACAACGACGCCGCGCGGGCCCTCTACGAACCCAGGAGCGAACCGGCCGAGAGCTTCGCCCTGTACGTGCTCAGGCTCTAGGCAGCACGCCGGGGCGAAGCATCGGTGGACCTGGTGCTACCTGACCCACGGCCCGAAGGGCGGCATGTCCTTCGAGGGCTTGAGCGGGAAGTTCGGAGCGCGCTTTTCGAAGAACGACTTGATGCCCTCCTGCGCATCGGCGCCAGCCGCGAGATGGCCGACGCATTGCAGGTCGAGCGTCACCGCATCGAGCGGATCCTGCGCGCCCCACATGCTCCACATCAGCCGGCGGTTGACCGCCGCCGCAACGGCAGAAGAAGTCGAGGCAGCGAACTTCGCGGCCAGCGCCTGCGCCGCCGGCAGCAATTCCTCCGGCGCATGGACGGACCGCACGAGGCCGCCCTTCAGCGCCTCGTCCGCGCCGAACAGGTCGGCGGTCATGACCCATTCCTGCGCCTGCTGCATGCCCACGAGGCGCGGCAGGAACCAGCAGCTTCCGGCCTCCATCGCCATGCCGCGCTTGTTGAAGACGAAGCCGATGCGGGCGGTGCTCGACATCATCCGGATGTCCATCGGCAGGCACATGGTGATGCCGACGCCGACGGCGGCGCCGTTGATCGCCGCCACGATCGGCTTCAGGCAGTTGAAGATCGCGAGCGTGATCGAATCGCTGGCCTCGCGCTTCTCGGGTTTGTTGCCGTCGTTCCAGACCTGGAAGGCGGCCGTTCCGCCCGAGATGTCGGCGCCGGCGCAGAAGGCGCGGCCGGCCCCGGTAACCACGATCGCGCGCACCTCGTCCATCGCGTTCACGCGCTGGAAGAAATCGATCAGCTCGCGGCTCATGGTGGTCGAGAAGGCGTTGAGCTTGTCGGGCCGGTTGAGCGTCACGGTCATCACGCCGCCGTCCAGCTGCGTCAGCAAGGTCTCGTATTTCATGGCCAGAATTCCCTCCCGGGTCGGTTCCGCCCAGCAAGACGGAATGTCGTTGCGTGGCTTCAAGGTTTGGGAAACATTCGCCGCAACACCCGCCAACCGCAATCCCGGAGGAAGTCGATGTCCCATCTGATCAAGACCGTCGAAGACGGCGTCATGAAGATCGTGCTCAACCGTCCCGATGCCATGAACGCGCTGAGCCGCGACATGATGCAGGGTCTCTCCGACTCGCTCGAGGAAGCGGCGGGGACCCGCGCCATCGGCTGCGTCGTGGTGCGCGGTGCGGGCGACAAGGCCTTCTGTGCGGGTGGCGACGTGAAGTCGATGGCGGCGGGCCGCGACCAGGACAAGACCTACGAAGACAAGGTCCACGAGATCCGCGAGCGCATGAAGGTCTCCGAGCTGCTGCACGAAATGGGCAAGCCGACGATCGCCATGGTGAACGGTGTCGCCGCCGGCGCCGGCCTGTCGCTGGCCCTCGCCGCCGACATGCGCTTCGCCGGCAAGAGCGCGCGCATGACGACCGCCTTCGCC
>CANIEC010000313.1 GCA_947466085.1 Rhodospirillales bacterium | reverse complement strand
CGCGCCCTGGTCGAACGCAACATCGACCGGCGCTACTATCCGCAAGGCGCGGCGCGGCACTACCTCGCGGTCATGGCCTCGGGTCCGCGCGTCGAGCTTCTGAAGACGGTGAAGGTGCCTACCCTGGTGCTGCACGGCGAGGACGATCCGCTGCTGCCGGTGGAGTGCGGTCGCGACGTCGCGGCCCTCGTGCCCGGCGCGAAGATCGAGACCTTCCCCGGCTGGGGACACGACGTGCCCGAGCCGATGGTGCCGAGGCTCGTCGAGAGCGTTTCGAAGTTCTGCAAGGCTGCCTGAGGAGCGCGCCATGAAGTTCGGTATCTTCTACGAGCATCAGCTGCCCCGGCCGTGGGGCGAGAAGAGCGAGTATCAGCTCCTGCAGGATTCGCTCACCCAGATCGAGCTCGCCGACAGGCTGGGCTACGACTATGCGTGGGAAGTCGAACATCACTTCCTCGAAGAATACTCCCACTCGTCGGCGCCGGAAGTGTTCCTCGGCGCCGCCAGCCAGCGCACCAAGCGCATCCGGCTGGGCCATGGCGTGATCCAGCTCACGACCAACAACCCGCACCGCGTCGCCGAGAAAGTCTCGACGCTCGACCTGCTGTCGGGCGGCCGTGTCGAGCTGGGCATGGGCGAGGCGGCGGGACCGGCCGAGCTGCATCCGTTCAACATCCGGGTGCGCGACAAGCGCGAGCGCTGGGAGGAAGCCGTGAAGGCCATCGTCCCGATGTTCTCGAAGGAGAGCTGGGAGTTCCACGGCCAGTACTACGACTTCCCGGCACGCAACGTGATCCCCAAGCCGTTCCAGAAGCCGCATCCGCCGCTGTGGGTCGCCTGCTCGAACATCCAGACGATCGGCAAGGCCGGCGAATGGGGCATGGGGGCGCTGGGCTTCACCTTCGTCACGCCCGAGGCGGCGCGGGCCTGGGTGCACAAGTACTACAACAACCTGCTCAACAACTCGAAGAAGCTTGCCGACTATCCCAGCAATCCCAACGTGGCGATGGTCTCGGGCTTCATGTGCGCGCCCACCGACGAGGAGGCCGAGGCCAAGGCCGCCGGCTGGACCTTCTTCATCTTCGCGCTCTCCTACTATGGCCGCAAAGGCGTCGATGCGCCGGGGACCTCCAACCTGTGGGACGAATACCAGGCCTGGCGCGGCGGACCGGAAGAGAAGAAGGCCCTCGAATCGGGCCTCATCGGCTCGCCGGAAACCATCCGCAAGAAGCTGCGCCAGTTCCAGGCCAGCCGGGTCGACCAGGTGATCCTGCTCAACCAGGCCGGCAAGACCAGCCACGAGGACATCTGCGACTCGCTCGATCTCTTCGCCCGCGAGGTGATGCCGGAATTCCATGCCGCCGAAGCCGAGCATGCCATCTGGAAACAGAAGGTGCTGGACCGCGAGATCGTGCTCGAGGACCTGGACGTGGCGAAGTACGACATCTTCAGCCACCAGAACGAACACATCGTCCGCCTCACGCCCGAGCAGCTGAAGCAGAAGATGGCCGAGAAAGAGGCCACGGCGAAGCGCGCGTGAGAGCCTTGCGCGTCTCGATCGTCGGCGGTGGCATCGGCGGGCTTTCGGCGGCGCTGGCGCTGCTGAAAGCCGGGTTCGACGTACACGTCTACGAACAGGCGCCGCGCTTCGGCGAGATCGGCGCTGGCCTGCAGATCAGCCCCAACGCCTCGCGCCTGCTGCATCGGCTGGGCCTCAGGGACTCGATGGAGCGCTGGGGCGTGCGACCGCTTGCCGTCCACCAGAAGCGCTGGGATGACGGTCGCACCCTGCAGCGTGCGCCGCTGGGGCCGGAAGTAGAGCAGCGCTTCGATGCGCCCTATTATCACTTCCATCGCGGCGACCTGGCCTTTCTGCTCGCCGAAGCGATGCCGCAAGATCGCGCGCATGCCGGCCATCGTCTGGTCGACATCGAAGAGAAGGGCGATCGCGTGGTCGCCCGCTTCGAGAACGGCGCTTCTGCCGAAGCCGACCTGCTGATCGGCGCCGACGGCATCCATTCCCGCGTGCGCCATCTCACCTTCGGGCCCGAGAAGCCGCGCTTCACCGGCTGCGTCGCCTGGCGCGGCCTCGTGCCGGCCGATCGCATCGCCCATCTCGATATCGAGGTCGCCTCGCACAACTGGATGGGGCCGGGCGGGCATTGCGTCCACTACTGGGTGTCGGCGAAGCGGTCGATGAACGTCGTCTGCATCGTCGAACAGGGCACCTGGCAGAGCGAGTCGTGGACCGACAAGGGCAACGTGGCCGACGTGATGGCGCGCTATGACGGCTGGCATCCGACGGTGCGTGGGCTGATCCAGGCCTTTCCCGAGACCTTCGTCTGGGCCCTGCACGATCGTGCGCCCCTGCCGGCCTGGACGCGGGGCCGGGTCGCGCTGCTGGGCGATGCCTGCCACCCCATGCTGCCCATGATGGCCCAAGGCGCGGCCCAGGCGATCGAGGACGGCGCCACGCTGGCGGCGATCCTGGCGATCATGAAGGACGACGTGCCCGCCGCGCTGCACCGCTACGAAGAACTGCGCAAGCCGCGCGCGACGCGCCTGCAGGAGGCGAGCGCCGTCAACCGCGTGCGGTTCCACCTGCCTGACGGGCCGGATCAGCAGGCCCGCGACGCCGCCATGGCGAACGGGGGCGACCGCTCGCTCGACAATATCGCCTGGCTCTACGATCACGACGCTGGCGCACTTTAGCGCCGGCGGCCGGCTATCGCGCCGGTGGCACCTGGGTTCGGTACCAGTCGAGGATCTCCGCGCCGGTCCACATGACGACGCCCTCGTGGCCGAGGATGTAGTCGTAGAGCATCTCGAGATACTTGATTCGGTGCGGCACGCCCGTGAGATACGGGTGGATCGAGATCGCCATCACGCGCGGCGCGGTCCTGCCGTCGAGGTAGAGACGGTCGAACTGGTCGCGGCCGCGCCGGAAGATCTCGTCCGAAGGCTGCTGCTGCACGGCGCTCATGACGACGTCGTTGATCTCGACCGTGTAGGGGACCGAGACGATCTCCCCGTGCGCGGTCTTCAAGGGCAGCGGCTGCTCGTCCATCACCCAGTCGGCGACGTATTCGATGCCGGCCTCGGCCAGCAGGTCGAGCGTCTCGTCGGTCTCGGTGGGTCCGGGGCTCTCCCAGCCGCGCGGCGGCTTGCCGGTGAACTCCTTGATGGCGCGGATCGTGTCGGCGATCGCACTCCTCTGGTCCTCGACCTTGTGCATCGGCTTCT
>CANIEC010000312.1 GCA_947466085.1 Rhodospirillales bacterium | reverse complement strand
GACTGCAGCGTGCTGCGGGCCTCGGCCTTGCCCTTGCGGATCTCCTCCACCACCAGCCCCGCGAAGGTGGCCGGGTCCAGCGTCAGGTCGGGTTTGCCCGGATCGGTCTTGATCTCGATGTTGAAGCGCACCGCGGGGTCGGCCTGCGCAAAGAACTCGGCCAGGGTCGGGAAGCGCTGGCCGTCGACCGGCTTCTGCTCCGGAAACTGCTGGGCGTACTTGCTGGCCGGGTTCACGCGGCCGATGTCGTAGCGCTTCAATTCGTCCAGGGTGAGCGTGCGGATGGCGGGGCCCGCTGCCGTGAGCCACTGCCCGTCCGGTCCGCGCGTCAGGTCGGGATTGAGGACCGGATCGTGGCTGATGACGACGATCCCGTCGCGCGTCACCGCGAGGTCCGTCTCGAGGGTCGTGACGCCGAGATCCTGCGCCACCTTGAAGCCGGCTAGCGTGTTCTCGGGCGCCAGCCCGCGCGCGCCCCGGTGGCCCTGCAGGTCGAACGCCGCCGCGAGCCCGGCGCTAGCCGCCCAGATTGCGCAGGCGAGCGATGCGATCTTCGATATCGGGATGCGTGGCGAGCAGTGCCGGCGTCTTGGACGTGAACTGGTGGATCGGATTGACGATGAAGAGATGCTGTGTGGCACGACTCACTCCGGGAAAGGGCGCGGCCTTCTCTGCGAGCTTGCCCAGCGCGGAGATCAGGCCATTGGGATTGCGTGTGAACTGCACGGAGGTCGCATCGGCGAGATACTCGCGCTGCCGCGACACCGCCATCTGCACCGCCTTGGCCGCCAGCGGCGCCAGGATCGCGACCACCAGCAGCACGATGATCAGGAGCCCGCCGGCCGAGCTGCCCTTGCGGTCGCTGCTGCGCGTCCGGCCCCAGTTCAGGGTGCGCAGCGCCATGTCGCAGACCAGCGCGATCAGACCGACCGTGACGCCGACCACGACCATGTAGCGCGTGTCGAGGTTGCGCAGATGCGCCATCTCGTGCGCCACCACGCCCTGCAGTTCGTCGCGGGTCAGCGAATTCAGCAGGCCGCGCGTGACCGCGATCGTGCCGCTGCCGACCTTGTTGCCGGTCGCGAAGGCGTTCAGCGCATCGGTCTCCAGCACCATCACCCGGGGCATCGGCACGCCCGCGGCGATCGAGATTTCCTCGACCACGTTGTAGAGCTGTGGCGCGTCCTGTTTCTCGATCTCCTTGGCACCGGCCATGGACAGCACCATCCTGTCGCCCACCGCCAGCGAGATCGCGCTCCAGCCGATGCTGGCGGCCGCCATCAGGCCGGCGGCCGCGATGCCCAGCTGGCTCACGGCCGGCAGCGAACCCGAGGACTCGGTCTCCAGCAGCGCACCGACCAGATAGCCGATTCCGCCCGCCAACAGGGTGAGCACCGCCAGCAGCACCATCGTGTTGCGGCGGTTCTGGTTCTGCGCGGCGACGAAGTCGGTGGTGGCGCTCATGCGCCTTTCCCTCTCAGCGCAACGCGACCTTCGGCACGGCGCGCTCGGCCTCCGGCATGTTGAACAGGTCCATCGGGCCGAAGCCCAGCGACGCCGCGGCCAGCACCGCCGGGAAGCTCTGGCGACGGGTGTTATAGGTGTTCACCGAGTCGTTGTAGAACTGGCGCGCGAAGGCGATCTTATTCTCGGTGGTCGTGAGCTCCTCCTGGAGCTGCATGACATTGTCGTTGGCCTTGAGCTGCGGATAGTTCTCCATCAGGGCGAGCAGGCCGTGCGTCGCCTGGCTGAGCGCCGCTTCCGCCGGTCCGGCCTGCGCCGCGTTGCCGCTCGCCGCGACCGCGTTGTTGCGCGCCTGGATCACCTTGGTAAGCGTCTCCTGCTCGTAGCCCATCGCGTCCTTCACCACCTGCACCAGGTTGGGAATGAGATCGTGCCGGCGCTTCAGCTGCACGTCGATCTGGCTCCACGCGGTCTGGGCCTGGTTGCGGCCGCCGACGAGGCCGTTGTAGACGGCGATCAGCCACAGGCCGATGGCGACGACGATGCCGAGGAAGATCCATGAGCCCATGCCAGTTCTCCTTTGCCGCGGCCGCCAGTCTAGTCATGATCGGGGCCGTTCGGGAGGAATAACGATGGATACGTCAGAGCTGCTGAAGGCTTTCTGCTCGGCCGTGGAGCGCCGCGACGGCAAGGCGTTCGCGAACCTGTTCACCGAGGACGCGGTCTATCACGACGTGTTCTACGGCGACTTCAAGGGGCGCGAGCGGATCGCCGAGATGATCGACGACTGGTTCCATCGCACCGCCCACGCGTTCCGCTGGGACATGCACCGGCCGGTCAGCGACGGCAGGATGCTCTACGCCTACTACACGTTCAGCTACGTCTCGAAGCTGCCCGGCGCCGAGGGCAAGCGCGTGGGCTTCGAGGGCTGCTCGATGATGCAGCTCCGCGACGGCCTGATCCTCGACTATCGCGAGGTGGCCAATGTCGGCCCCGCCTTCGTCGAGCTGGGCTTCGCGCCCGAGCGCACGTCCAAGATCCTCGCCAAGGAAGGCGCGCATCTCAGGGCCCAGCCCGAGTGGAAGCGTCACCTGGCGTAACGGCGAGGCGTATCAGCCGTTGTAGGCACGGCTGCCGCCGTCGCGCAGCCACAGGCGTATCAGGAGACGCTTGCGCTCAGGCTCCGGCCAGTCGCGGAACCCCGTGCGCTTGTGGCCGAGGGCGCGGTTGTCGATGAGCTGCATCTGGCCGGGCTGGAAGACGAAGCGCGCCGCCATGCCCGGCGCGTTCAGGATCGCTTCGAAGGCTTCCAGGGCGGCTACACCTTCCGGGTCGAGAGCGACGCCCGCCAGAACGTGGCCGTTGGTCACCTGGAAGCGCGACAACCGGGCAATCAACCGGTCGCCCTCGCGCTCCAGCATCGGGTGGTATGTCGTCATGACATCGTCTGGGGCGTGCTCGCGCTGGCGGTCGAAGTAGAAGGGCCGGTAGAGCCGGGGCAGCAGGTCGGGATGCAGCCGGCGCATCTCCTCGTGCGCGGCGGCGAAACTCACGATGCCGCTGACGCCGCCTTCCCTGGCCGTGCGCACGCACAGCAGGCCGACATATTGCGGCGGCACGAGATTGTAGCTGTTGTCGGTATGGAAGTTCTGCTCGGCGTTGGTGACGTCGGGGCGAACGCCGTTGCCCGGCGGCTTGCCAAGATCGGTGACGTCGTAGATCGAGGTGCCATCCCATTTCTGTGCCACCGGACGGGCGACCAGGGAGGCGAGCAGCCACCAGACGGCGCGCAGGCCGTCCCGCGACCAGCGTTCCACCGGCAGGCGGTCGATG
>CANIEC010000311.1 GCA_947466085.1 Rhodospirillales bacterium | reverse complement strand
GTCTGGGACATCGCCGCCATCGCCGCCTTCTTCGGCCTGTCGAACCGCATGGCCAACGTCACCAGCATGCGCCCGAACCCCGAGTTCTATTCGATGGGGCGCGGCTGAGGGCGAGGCCCGCCCTCACCTCGCCGCGAGCCGCAGGCCAGGATGGCCGCGGTGAGGCGTCGAGACCACGTCTGCGGCATCGTGCATGGAAATTTTCCTTTGTGAAGATCGGCCGCGTCGCCATAATTGTGACAATGTCCGCTAGGCAGCCCCCGTCCCAGATGCGCGCCTTTGTGCTGGTGGCGGCGCTGTTTGCGCTGACGTTGGCGATCCTGCAGCCGCTGGCGCACGCGGTCATGCTCCGCACGGGCGGACCGGAGGCGGCGGCAGCCACGTGGGGTGCGATCTGCCAACCCACGGCGGATGGCGAGGCGGAGGGCTCCGGCTCCTCCTCCGCGAAGGTCCATGACTGCTGCTTCGGCCTCGCCCATACGCCCGTGCTGCTGGGGCCAGCGGTTGCTGCCGTCTTCGTCGGTCGGGTCCCGGCCTCGGATCGGGTCCCGTCCCGACATCATCATCCAACGACCGGGGCCATCCGCGACGGCCCGCAACAACCCCGCGCCCCTCCCTTCCTCGTCTGAACCCGAACCTGCGCGGTCGGCCTCTCGGCCGCGTATCGTCGTTTCATTCGAAGGAAGACATCATGTCCACGATTCTCAAGGCGACCGCGGTCGCCCTTGCCGGGCTCGCGTTTGTGCCGGCCATTGCTCGCGCCCAGACCACCACTGGCCCGGCGCCGTCGCCGGCCACGCCAGCCGTCCCTGTAGCGACAGGCGCGGGCACCGAACTCAGGCTGGCGCCCGTAGTCGTCAGCGCCACGCGCAGCGAGCGAACGCTGACCGACCAGCCGATGAGCGTCACCGTCGTCGACAAGACGGAGATCGAGCAGGTGCCCGCACAATCGCTCGATGACGTGCTGCGCACGGTTCCCGGCATCAACCTGCCCCTGACGGCAAGCTACCAGGTCCATCCGACGGCGAACTTCATTTCGATGCGCGGCCTGGGCGGCGGCCATCACATCGTGCGCGCCCTCGTCATGCTCGACGGCATTCCGATCAACGATCCGTTCTTTGGCTACGTGCAATGGAACCGCGTGCCCATGGAGAACATCGAGCGCGTCGAGGTCGTCCGTGGCGCCGGCGCCTCCCTGTGGGGCAACTACGCGATGGGCGGGGTGATCAACATCGTGACGCGCAAGCCGAGCACGTCGGTCAAGGCGTCGGTCGGTGCGTCGGGCGGCGGCGGCAGTTACGGCACCTATCGCGGCGACGGCTTCGCCGATGTCGTTCTCTCCGACAGCGTGTCGATGCGGGCGAATTTCGACGCCTGGGGCACGACCGGCTTCAACCAGATCCAGCCCGCCTACGGCCCGATCTACGTACCGACCTCGTTCAATGCCCTGAACGGGCAGGCTTCGGTCTATATCAACCCAGACCCGAGCCTGACGGCCAATCTGCGCGTGAACGTGCACAGCAACAACCAGGTGCTGATGATCCCGGTGCAGACGAACAATCAGCAGATCTACGACCTCGCCGGCTCGCTGACGAAGAAGTTCGGCGACTATGATCTCACTGTGACGGCTTTCCATGAGCAGAGCCGGTTCCTGACCAACAACGCGGCGACGCCCTTCGGCTTCCAGACGGGTCAGGCCGCCTACCTGCAGAACCAGCACACCACGCCGGTCTTCAGTACCGGTGGCTCGCTCCAGCTGTCGACCCGCGTCAACGATGTGATTCGGCTGATCAGCGTCGGCGCCGACTTCCAGTGGATCTCAGGCACGGACTCCGCCCTGATCTTCAACCAGGCGGGCGCCCTCACGCAGCAGTATTCCGGCGGTGGAAAGCAGCAGTTCATCGGCGCCTTCGCCCAGGTCGACGTGTCCCCGGTCAAGGACTTCCAGGTCCTCATGAGCGGCCGTCTGCAGACCTTCCTGAACTATGATGGCTACGATGGCGCTCCGGGCGGGGCGGGCCTGGTGTCGAGTACCGCGGCGACCAGCTTCGACCCACGCCTGTCGATGCAGTGGAACGTCACGCCGAACGTCAGCGTGCGCGGCGCCGGCTATACCGCCTTCCGCGCGCCGACACTCGACAACCTCTATCGTTCCTTCAGCGTGCCCTTTGGCATCTTTCTGCCCAACGCCCAGCTCACGCCCGAGAAGCTGTGGGGCTTCGAGGCCGGATTCGACGTCAACTGGGGGCCGGTAACCGGCCAGTTCACTGCCTACTATCAACAGGTCAGCAACCTCATCACGACCCGTAACCTCGGCTTTGCGCAGCTTCCGCCCGGCTTCTTCTTCGGCACGCAGCAGATCAACGCCGGCAAGGCCATAGTGCAGGGCATCGAGGCGCAGCTCGGCTGGCAGATCGCGCCGGGCTGGAAGGCCGACGTCAACTACACGACGGTCAGCTCCAAGATCGTCGAGAACCAGTACGACCCGCTGAGCATCGGCCGCCAGCAGGCCGGCATTCCGACGCAGCAGGCGGCGGCGACCCTGTCGTACAGCGATCCGCGCGGCTGGCGTGCCATGGCACGTTTCCGCTGGATCGGCCAATCGTGGGGCGACAATGACAACACGCTGCCGCTCAACAGTTTCACCGTGACCGACCTCTCGGCGGGTTACAACTTCCAGGGCAAGGCCGAGGTGTTCGTGAACGTCCAGAACCTGTTCAACCAGTATTACATCGCGGACAATTCGGGCCTCAATCCACCGCTCCAAGGCACGCCCTTCAGCATCTTTGCCGGTCTGAAGGCGAAGTTCTGATGCGCGTGATTCTCGCCCTGCTGGCATCCCTGACGGCCCTGCTGCCGTCGGGCGCGTCCTATTCTCAGACACCGCCCGTTGCGGCGCCCGCGGACCAGGCGGCGGCGATCCGCCGCTTACACTCCAGCACGTTCGAGAAACCCGAATCGCGCCTGTCCCTCGATCCGATCGTGGTCGAGGGAAACGCGGCCCTCGTCGGATGGATACAGGGCGACCTGGCCGGCCGCGCCTTCCTCCGTGACAGGGATGGCCATTGGGTCATCGTCGCCAACATCACCGGCATCGAGTTCACGCCGCCGAGCAGGATCCTGGGCTTCGGCCTGATACTCCTCGTCCTGTTGGTCGGCCTCATCGAGAGGACGAGCGAGCACGGCTACGGCCGATAGCGACGACGACGCGGCGGCGGCGTCAGTCGAAGCCGACGTACCTCACGAACTCCTCGGCCGGCGTGCGCTCCGAGCGGACGGCGTTGGCGGGAAACGCATCGTCGGGATAGCCCAGCGCCACACAGGTC
>CANIEC010000310.1 GCA_947466085.1 Rhodospirillales bacterium | reverse complement strand
GGGCTTGCCGCAGGTCGGGCACGGGACATGTTTCCACGTCGGGTGGCGGTCGAGCGGGTTGCCCGGACGGTCGAACGTCACGTCGTCCGGCAGCTGCACCGGCAGGTCCTTGTCCGGCACCGGCACGACGCCGCAGCTCTCGCAATGGATCGCCGGGATCGGACAGCCCCAGTAGCGCTGACGCGAAACCAGCCAGTCGCGCAGGCGATACTGTGTGGTGCCCTTGCCGACGCCCATTTCCTCGAGGCGCGCGATCACCCGGGCCTTGGCCTCCTCGACGTCGAGCCCGTCGAGGAACCCGGAGTTCACGATCAGGCCGTCCTCGACATAGGGCGCGGCGGCGATGTCGAGCGTCTTGCCGTCGGCCGGCGCCACGACCTGCAGGATCGGCAGGCCGTACTTGGTCGCGAACTCATGGTCGCGCTCGTCGTGGCCAGGGCAGCCGAAGATCGCGCCCGTGCCGTATTCCATCAGCACGAAGTTGGCGGCGTAGACGGGCACCGTCTTGCCCGGGATCAGCGGATGCCTGGCCAGCAGCGGCAGCTTGTAGCCCTGCTTCTCGGCGGTCTCGACCTCGGCCGCCGCCGTGCCGGTCTTACGGCATTCGGCGATGAAGTGCTGCAGGCCGGGATCCGACGGTGCGAGTCCGGCGACCAGCGGATGCTCGGCCGACAGCGCCATGAACGAGGCGCCGAACAGCGTGTCGGGGCGGGTCGTGAAGATTTCCAGCTTGCCGTGATCTGCCCCCGAGGCGTCGGTCAGCTGCCAGAAGACGCGGGCGCCGCGGCTCTTGCCGATCCAGTTCGCCTGCATCAGGCGCACCTTCTCGGGCCAGCGGTCGAGCGTGTCGAGGCGGCTCAGCAGCTCGTCGGCGAAGTGCGTGATCTTGAGGTTCCACTGGGTGAGCTTGCGGCGCTCCACCGGCGCGCCGGTCCGCCAGCCCTTGCCCTCGATCACCTGCTCGTTGGCCAGCACGGTGTTGTCGACGGGATCCCAGTTGACCCAGGCCTCCTTGCGGTAGGCGAGGCCCGCCTTCCAGAAGTCGAGGAACATCTTCTGCTGGTGGCGGTAATAGCTCGGGTCGCAGGTCGCCAGCTCGCGGCTCCAGTCGAGGGACAGGCCCATCGACTTAAGCTGCTTCTTCATCGAGGCGATGTTCTCGTAGGTCCACTTCTTCGGATGGACCTTCTTCTCCATGGCGGCGTTCTCGGCCGGCAGCCCGAACGCGTCCCAGCCCATGGGATGCAGGACGTTGAAGCCCTTGGCGCGCTTGTAGCGGGCGATCACGTCGCCCTGCGTGTAGTTGCGCACGTGGCCCATGTGGATGCGTCCCGACGGATAGGGGAACATCTCGAGCACGTAGTACTTGGGGCGCGCCTTATCCATCGCGGCCCGGAAGGTCTGGCGCTCTTCCCAGACCTTCTGCCACTTGCTCTCGGTCTCGGTGAAATTGTAGCGCACGGTGGGTGCGGCTTGCGTCGGCGACACGGAGTTCTTCCCGAAAAAGGGTGTTCCCAGAAAAGACTGAGGCCGCAGCGGATGCCCGCTGCGGCCTCTCACGTCAAGTTCTTGAACGAAAGGAGTGCGGCCGTCTCAGGACCCGCCGGCAATCCGGAGCTGCCGGGCCCGTGTGAGGATCGCGTTCTCGATGTCGATGTTGGTGCGCGGATCGACCTGGGCGTCGACCCAGTTGCCGCCCCGGGGGCTGGTCTGCTGCTTGAAGACCGCGACGCGGACACCGTCGGCCCGCAGCTCGCGGTCCAGAATGGTGACCTGGACCTTCATGCGCTCGTTGGGCGTTTCCGCGGGCGTGTACCAGTCGGTGATGATGACGCCGCCGAACGGATCGGCCGAGACCAGCGGGATGAAGTTGATGGTGTCCAGAGACGCCCGCCACAGGTAGGCGTTCACCGCCACGCCGGTGCCGGTGTCGTCCTTCTTCTCCGCCTTTGAACCGAGCAGGCCGCCAGGGCCGAAAAGCGTGCCCTGCTCCTGCGTCCGACCGCCCAATCCTGTCCGGACGTCGTTTCGGCTACGGTCGCCGGAAGGGCCGGTGGCCCTTTCGTACTTGCTGGTCTCGTCGGCGCAGCCTGCAGCGGCGACAGCCACCAACGCAGCTGCGACAATGCTCACGAATCTGGACGGTCCCGTCATAGAATGGCGCCTTGATCTTCCCATGGGCCGCAATTCTGCGGCGGAGACAGAGGCCGGGACCATAGGCTTAACGCGACCCGAACTGCAAGCGGCGGGGCGACGCGGCACAATGAGTATCTTATTGAGACTAATATTCGCGCCCAATAGGTCTCTTTGAGAAACCAATTGCGCCCGAGGCTTCTACTGGCGCTCGGAAGGCTCGCAAAATGTGACAAAGACGCCACAGGTGCGGGCAGAATGTAGCCGTCGGGCGACCATTTCTTGACCCTCGATTTGGCGAAGTGTTTTATACACTTGCCGCATTGGTGGATTCGGTGGGCCTCACATTCAGGCTTCCAGTTCCCGCCGGTCGGACAGGCCTTTTGGTACGTACCAGTCTCTGATCAATGAGAGAGGGAGAATGATGAAGAAGCTTCTACTTGGCTCGACCGCCTTGGTCGTCGGCGGGTTGATGGCCGCCCCGGCCATGGCTGCCGATCCGATCAAGATCGGTGTGGGCGGTTATTACACCTTCTACGCCATCGCCGGCGGCATCCAGTCGACCTATGCCACGAACGGCACGTGGGCGCAGTACAAGGGCCTCAACTTCCAGCAGGAAGGTGAAATCCACTTCATCGGCCAGACCAAGCTGGACAATGGCACCTCGGTCGGCGTGCACGTCGAACTCGAAGGCTGGAACCAGAATGCTGCTGCGGCTTCTGGCGCCTGGATCGACGAAGCGTTCCTGTTCGCCTTCGGCGACTGGGGCCGCATCGAGTTCGGTTCGCGCGACCCGGCGACCTACCGTATGTACTACGGCACGCCGTCGGCCCTGATCGGCTTCGGCGCCGTTCAGCACAACACGAACTTCGCCTGGGCCAACCAGAGCGTCATCGCCAACAACAAGGCGTGGTTCCACGCCACGACGACGACGAACGCTGGTCAGTTCCAGGACGCGCAGGGCATCAACTACTTCACCCCGCGCTTCCAGGGCCTCCAGATCGGTGTCGGCTATCGTCCGAAGGTCAACGTCAGCCCGCAGGGCGGCGGTGCCGGCATGGGCGTCGGCCCGGGTGCCACGACCCAGGGCGTTTGCGGTTACACCAACGCCACGACCTCGCCGAACTGCCTGACGAACGACTACTCGTATCAGGACGTGTTCGACGTCGGCGCCAACTACCTGAACAAGTTCGGCGATGTCACGGTCGCTCTGTACGGCGCGTTCCTGTACGGCAGCTTCATCCCGG
>CANIEC010000309.1 GCA_947466085.1 Rhodospirillales bacterium | reverse complement strand
TTGGCTCGCTTGGCACGCGTTCCGAGATCGCGGCCGAGCTGATCCGCGCGGGTGGCACCGAGGCGCAAAAGCAGAAGTACCTCTCGCGCATCTCGTCGGGCGAGCTGCTGCCGACGGCGGTCTTCACCGAGCCCAACACCGGCTCGGACCTGGCGAGCCTGCGCACGCGCGCCGTGCTCGAGGGCGACACCTACAGGATCAACGGCAACAAGACCTGGATCACCCACGCGGCGCGCGCCGACATCATGACCCTGCTGGCGCGCAGCGATGCCTCCAAGCCCGGCTATCAGGGCCTGTCGATGTTCCTGGCCGAGAAGCCGCGCGGCACCGACGCCGAGCCGTTCCCGGTCAAGGGCATGAGCGGCGGCGAGATCAGGGTGCTCGGCTATCGCGGCATGAAGGAATACGAGATCGGCTTCGACGGTTTCGAGGTGCCCGCCGCAAACCTGCTGGGCGAGAAGGAAGGCCAGGGCTTCAAGCAGCTCATGGCGACCTTCGAGAGCGCGCGCATCCAGACCGCCGCCCGCGCCGTCGGGGTGGCGCAGAACGCGCTCGAACTCGGCCTGCGTTATGCGAAGGACCGCATCCAGTTCGCCAAGCCGCTCTATGCTTTCCCGCGCGTCGCCGGAAAGATCGCCTGGATGGCGGTCGAGACTATGATCGCCCGCCAGCTCACCTACTTCGCCGCGCGCGAGAAGGATTCCGACCGGCGCTGCGACATCGAGGCCGGCATGGCCAAGCTGCTGGCGGCGCGCGTTGCGTGGAGCAATGCCGACAATGCGCTCCAGATCCATGGCGGCAACGGCTATGCGATGGAGTATCCGGTCAGCCGCGTCCTCTGCGACGCCCGCATCCTCAACATCTTCGAGGGTGCAGCCGAGATCCAGGCGCAGGTCGTCTGTCGCGGCCTGATCGAGGGGCGCAACTAGACACCCACTCGCTCGGGGGGCTGGCTGAGCCTGAGTGTTATCCGCACAGCGGGCGCGGCCTGAGCTTTGCCTCAGGCGCGGCTGGCCAGATACCAAAGCGGTATCAGCAGGACGGTGATCAACTGCAGCCGCCCGCGCCAACCCATCAGGCGGTTGCTGCGGCTTGCGCCGGCCGTTGCGTCGGCTTCATCGCGTCCCATTGAGAGCACGCCGGCGAACAGCACCACCAGAGTTGCAAATGCAGAAAAAAGGACGAGCACGAAGAGGAAGTTGGCCAGTGGCCAAGGGCTGCCATGTCGCACGCATGATCCGCCGCAGCTCCCGACGCGTATTGGTTCCAGTGTTCACAAGGATCAAAACATGAGTTCTCTTTATCGCACCGTAATGGACTCCAGCGTTAACCCGCTTCGAACGCTGCCGGCGGCTCAGCGATTCCAGCTCATGCTTTTCCTCAGCGTCATGTGGACCAACATCTTCTGCATGAGCGCGGGGGCATGGATCTGGTACGGCGAACTCATCGTGTTCCATGTCCTCGTCGCGGCGGGAGTCGTCATCACGGGTCTCGTCTTCCGGCAGGCCTCGATGACGTCCGCCTATCGCACCTACCGTCATTTCCCCCTGAAGGACGGCACTGCCCGCTATGACGATGTCTGGGGCGGCTAGATCCGGCCCCCGGGAGGACATTGAGGTTGGAAGACCGCGTCCATGATGCCGACGGCATCATCACGATCACGAATGCGAATACGACGATAGCCTACTGCCGCTACGATTGTTCCGGAGAGATCGAGTATCTGTTCGTCAGTGCGCCGTTCCGGCGCCAGGGCTATGCCGGGCGGATGCTGGACCTCGTTGAGGAGCGCCTGGGGACCAGGCTCCGCTTCAACCCGCCGATCAGCCCGCTGGGGCGGCACGTCATCGACGCCTACAGCCGACGCTGCAGCAGCGCCGGTAAGAGCGAGAAGGAAGTGACGTCGCGCCTCGTGACGCGCGACGAAAGAGCGGCCGCGTGCAGGACATGAAAACTGGCGCCGGGAATGCCGATGGCGATGCGCTCCCCGCGGAAGGCATCGCCATCGTTATCGGCTCGTCGGGAGGCATCGGCCGCGCCTTGCATGAACGCCTCTCGGCGCAATCCCGCTTCAGCGCGGTGCTGGGATTGGGGCGAAGAAGCTCGCCGCCCCTCGACCTGACAGACGAAGCGAGCATTGCCGGCGCGGCCCGTCATGTCGGGGCGCTCGGGGCGGATGTGCGCCTGGTCATCGATGCCAGTGGTATTCTCCACGGTGACGGTCTCTCACCCGAAAAGAGCTGGCGCGATCTCGATGCGGCGCAGATGGCCAGGGCCTTCGCCGTGAATGCCATCGGTCCCGCCTTGCTGATGAAGCACTTCCTGCCGTTGCTGCCGCGTCAGGGGCGTTCCGTGTTCGCCACGCTGTCGGCCAGGGTCGGCAGCATCGGCGATAACCGTCTGGGTGGCTGGTACAGCTACCGCGCCTCGAAGGCGGCGCTCAATCAGTTCGTACGCACGGCGGCCATCGAGCTTGGCCGCCGCCAGCCGGCCGCCCTCTGCGTGGCACTGCATCCCGGGACGGTGGCAACATCGCTCTCGACGCCCTTCGTCAAGGCGGGTCTCGACGTACAGACGCCCGACCAGGCGGCCGGGCGTCTGCTCGACGTCATCGATCGCCTTCCGCCCGGGAGCAGCGGCGGCTTCTTCGATCACCGTGGCGATCCGGTGCCGTGGTAACCGCCCTCAGGGTTTTCGATCCGGCAAGCGGCTATTCGCGCTTGTCCGCTACATTGATGCCCATGACCTTCTTGGCCGGGAACTTCTTGAACGTGCCGAGATGCCCGCGCATGCCGAGCTGGAAGGCCTCGACGTAGGCGAGCTTGCGCGTCAGGTAGTTGTGCTGCTCTTTCGGATCCAGATAGAGATTGAACAGCTTCGGATACGCATAGCGCTCCAGTACGCCCGTGAACCCACCCGTGCCGAACGCGTCCGTTGCGTTGTCGCTGGTGGCCGACAGCACCATTTTGTATTCGCCGCAGCGCAGGCCCGAGAAGGTCTGGCTGAGCCAGTAGTAGTGGTACTTGCGGTTGGACAGACCGTCCGGCGCCAGCAGGAAAGAGCTCTGGTCGATCCCGTCGATGTAGCGGTCGGACGGCAAAAGGTCGGAGGCTCCGGCCAGGCCAAGCGCGGTCGGCACGATGTCGTTGAAGTCGAACAGCCCGTCGCTCTGGCGGCCGGCCTCGATCGTTCCCGGCCAGTACATCAGGCCCGGCACGCGCACGCCGCCTTCCCAGGTCGAGCCCTTGGCGCAGCGGAACGGCGTGAAGGCCGCGTCCGGCCAGGTCTCCATGTGCGGGCCGTTGTCTGACGAGATGAAGATCAGCGTGTCCTCGAGCTGGCCCGACTTGCGCAGCGCCTCGACGAGGCGGCCCATGATCTCGTCGAGTTCGAGCAGCGTGTCCTTGTAGGGATGCTTGGC
>CANIEC010000308.1 GCA_947466085.1 Rhodospirillales bacterium | reverse complement strand
GCCTTCGGCATCAACGTGCCGCGGCTGATCACGCTCACCTACGGGCTGGGCGTGGGGCTGGCGGCGCTGGCCGGCGTGCTGGCAGCGCCCATCCAGCAGGTCTCGGCCCTGATGGGCGTCAACCTCGTGCTGGTCGTCTTCGCGGTCGTGGTGATCGGCGGGATGGGCTCGATCATGGGCTCGATCGTGACCGGCTTCGGCCTCGGCCTGATCGAGGGCTTGACCAAGGTGTTCTATCCGCCGGCCTCCAACACGGTGATCTTCGTCGTCATGGCGCTCGTCCTGCTGATCAAGCCGGCGGGCCTGTTCGGGCAGACCAAATGACCACTCAGCGCGTAGGATACGCCCTCCTGATCGTGTTGGCGCTGGTCGCTCCGACCTTTGCCTATCCCGTGTTCCTGATGAAGGCGCTGTGCTTCGCGCTGTTCGCCTGCGCCTTCAACCTGCTGCTGGGCTATGCCGGCCTCATGAGCTTCGGCCACGCCATGTTCTTCGGCATGGCGGGCTACTTCTACGGCCATGTCGTGAAGTCCTGGGACATGGCGCCCGAACTCGGCCTGCTCGCCGGCGTGGCCGGCGCGGCGCTGCTGGGGCTCGTGACTGGTGCGCTGGCGATTCGTCGCCAGGGCATCTACTTCGCCATGATCACGCTCGCCTTCGCGCAGATGGTCTACTTCTTTTGCATCCAGGCGCCGTTCACCGGCGGCGAGGATGGCTTGCAGGGCATCCCGCGCAAGGCGCTGCTCGGCGGACTGATCCCGATCAAGGACGACAAGGTCCTGTACTACGTCGTGCTGGCGATCTTCCTGTTCGGTTACGCCACCATCTATCGCATCATCTATTCGCCGTTTGGACAGGTGCTGAAGGCGATTCGCGACAACGAGCAGCGCGCGCTCTCGCTGGGCTACGAGGCCGACCGCTACAAACTTCTGGCCTTCGTGCTGTCCGCAGGACTTGCGGGACTGGCGGGAGCCACCAAGGCGATGGTCCAGCAGTTCGCCACTCTGACGGACGTCGCGGCATCGACCTCGGGCGAGGTCGTGCTGATGGCGCTGGTCGGCGGCCTGGGCACGATCATTGGTCCGGTGGTGGGTGCCTTCATCATCATCACGATGCAGAATTACCTAGCCGCGACCGGCGAGTTCGTCCTGGTGATCCAGGGCGCCATCTTCGTCGTCATCGTCCTTGCCTTCCGCAAGGGCGTCGTCGGCGAGCTTGCGGAGTGGTGGAAGCGGAGACAGGCACGCTGAGCGGCGGGGGCGGGGTCTTGCCCGTTCCTCGCATTCGCGCGAAGAACGGGCTCGTACCCAGGGGGAAACCATCGACATGACCGAGCTTTCCGAAGACCAGCTGTTCGCCGAGCTGCGCAAGATCGACACGCCGACCATCACCAACGTGGTCGCGACCTATCCCAAGAATCCCCTGTGCCTCGGCCTCTACAATCCGTGGACCGAGAACTGGTATACCGACACCTCGATCCGCTGCATGTACCCCGAGATGGGCGCCATCATCGGCTATGCGGTGACCTGCGTGTACGGCCTGCCCGATCCGAACTTCGCCGGCCGGCTGACCTTCATGGACGTGGTCGATGCGCTCGACGCCATGAAGAAGCCGACCATCCTGGTGATCCAGCAGAAGTGGCCGCCGGAGCTCATGCACAAGGCGGGCCTCGCCGGCGAGATGATGACGACCTCGATGCAGGCGGTCGGCTGCGTCGGCCTGATTTCCAACGGCCCCTCGCGCGACGTCGACGCGATCCGCCGCATGAAGTTCCAGATGCTGCTGGGCGGCGTCACGGCCGGCCATGGCGAGATGGCGGTGCAGTCGGTCAACGCGCCCGTGTCGGTCGGCGGCATGGACGTGGCGCCCGGCGAGCTGATCCACATGGACGAGAACGGCGCGGTGAAGTTCCCCGCCCAGCATGCCCGCGCGGTGCTGACGAACGCCCAGGCGATGCTGGCCGACGAGGCCGAGAAGCTCGAGAAGATGCGCAAGGCCAAGTCCGCGGCCGAGATCCGGGCGATCAACTCCGGCGGCACCTACGGAGCCAAGAAGGGATAGGGGCCCTCCCCGATGACGGAGATCGTCGCCGAGCCGCGGCCCGTCCGCTGGGGCCTGGCGGCCAAGCTGTTCGCGATCCTGCTGCTGCTGGGCGCGGTCGCGGTCATGATCACCGGCGTGCTCGGCTATATCCGGGCACGCGAGGCGCTGGAGCGCGCGATCTTCGCCCAGCTCACCGCCGCGCGCGAGACCAAGGCTCACCAGGTCGAGTCCTACTTCCGCACCGTGCGCAACGAGATCCGCCTGCTCGCGGCCGCGAAGATGGTCGTCGACGCGACGCGCGGCTTCCGCGAGGCCGTCGACGAACTCGACAACAAGCCCGTGCCTCCCGAGGTGAAGGAGAGCGTTCACGGCTGGTACGATGGCCATTACATGCCGACGGTACGCAAGCTGCTCGGCACGGATGTTCCCGCCACCGAATTCATGCCGACCAGCCCGGCCGCCTATTTCCTGCAGGACCTCTACATCGTCAGGAATCCGCACCCCGACGGGCGGCGGGACCTTCTGGACGACGCCGGAGACGGCAGCGCCTACAGCAAGGTCCATGCGGTGTACCATCCGCTGATGCGGACCGCGGCCGCCACCGTGGGGTTCGACGATTTCATGATCGTCGACCCTCGCACCGGCCGGCTGATCTACACCGTCGACAAGGACCCTGATTTCGCCACGTCGCTGCGCGCCGGTCCCTATCGGCAGTCCAGACTTGCCGCGGCGGCCGCTCGCTGCGCAACGGCGCCTGATCCGTCGGCCACGTGCCTCGAGGACTTCTCGCCCTACCTGCCGTCGGACGGCGTTCCCGAGGCCTTCATGGCCGCCCCGATCATCGACCAGGGTGTCGTGACGGGGGTACTGGTCGCGGAACTGTCGGTCGACGAGATCGATGCCATCATCACCGGTGGTCGGCGCTGGCGCAACGAGGGGTTCGGCGCGACCGGCGAGGCCTACCTGGTCGGCCCGGATTTCCTGGTGCGGTCGAGCGGCCGCAATTTCTTCGAGAATCCCGCTGCCTATTTTTCCGATTTGAAGGCCGGGGGTGCCCCCGACGAGGAACTGAGCGCCATCAAGCGATACGGTTCGCCCATCCTTCACCAGCGAGCCGACACGGCCGCGACCCGGGCGGCGATCGGCGGCGTCGAGGGTGTCGGCGAAGTCATCGGCTATCGTGGCGTTCCGACGCTGGCCTCCTGGGCGCCGATCCGAATTCCCGGTGTGAAATGGGGTCTCGTCGCCAAGATCGACAGTTCGGAAGCGTTCGAGCCGGTGTACCGCCTGGAACGCGACCTGTTGATCGTAGGGGCGATCGCCTTCCTCGTGGTGGTGGTGACCGGAGCCTGGCTCTCGCGCTCGCTCCTCGGGCCGTT
>CANIEC010000307.1 GCA_947466085.1 Rhodospirillales bacterium | reverse complement strand
GGAAGAAATGGTCCGGCGCCACCTCGACGACCCGTCCCAGCTTGGCGAGGCGCTGCAGCAGCCGGCGCGTGTCGGTCTCCGGCACGCTGTAGGCCTGCGCGAAGTCGCGGACACGCGGTGGCTTGAAGCGGTCGCGTGTCATGTCGGCGCAGATCTTCTGCCAAACGGCCTCGTCGCGCGATCCGAGCTTCAGCGAATGGCCGGGCAGGCGCAGGAAGGCACCGTCGACGACGACCGTCTTGGCGCGGATCTCCTGATCGAGCAGCACCTTGAACACGGGCGCCGGCCAGCGGCGCTTCAGCGTCACGCGCAGGCGCTCGGCCTGCAGGCCGGGCGCGTCAGCCCTGGTCTCGTGGAAGGTCTTGAGCGTGTCGACGATGTCCATGCGCGCCGCGGCGAGGGTCTCGGCGAGAAAGCCGAAGCCTTCGAGCTTCTGGCCGCCCGCCGCCTCAAGAAGTTTCTCGATCTCTGCGGGCCGGAGGTTCCGCGACAGGCCGAAGCGGCCCAGATCGACGAAGCCGCCTTCCAGCCGCAGCAGCCGCGGCATGACCTCGTCATCGGTCTCGGCAAGTGCCGCCAGTTCCAGCAGGCGCCGTTCGGCGCGGCGGTTGCGGGGTGGACCGAACGGATCGATGACCGTCCCGCCGGCCATCGTCCGGGTCGCGGACGGGTCGCGCAGGATGACCCGGTCGCCCGCGAGCGCGCCGACCTTCTCGTCGAGCACGATCTGGGCGAGCGCCTCGTCGCCAGGCGCCAGCCTTTCGCCTTCGAGCAACGCCACGCGGCCCATCACATGCGCAGATCCCAGGTGAACGTGGACCGGCGACCAGTGCTTCAGCTGCTGCGCTTCCGAGGCGAGCAGGTTCAGGCGAACGTCGATGCGGTCGGTCGGGGCGTGAAGTTCCGGGCTCACGACCCACTCGCCGCGCCTGATCGCTTCCTTGGAAAGCCTGGGGCCGGCAAGGTTGAGCGCGCAGCGCTCGCCGGCGCGCCCGATTTCCGCGGGCCTGTTCTGGGCGTGCAGCGAGCGCACCCGCGCCTCGATGCCGGACGGCGTCAGCAGCAGCCGGTCGTCGACCCTGATCTCGCCGGCATGGACCGTGCCCGTGACGACGACGCCCGCACCCGACAGGACGAAGCAGCGATCCACCGCCAGACGCGCGAAGCCCGCGGCGCCCTTGCCGCTCTCGCCGAGGACCAGCAGCTTTTCCTTCAGCTCGTCGATCCCCTGCCCGGTCACCGCCGAGACCGGCACGATCTCCGCGCCGCGCAGCGAGGTGGTGGCGAGCAGGGTCTCGATCTCGGCCATCCGCTCGAGCTGCTGGTCTTCGCTGGCGAGGTCAGCCTTGGTGAGGGCCACGATGCCGCGATCGAGGCCCAGCAGGTCGAGGATCTGCAGATGCTCCACGGTCTGAGGCTTGATCCCCTCGGCGGCCGACACGACGAGCAGTGCCGCATCGATCCCGGTGGCGCCGGCCAGCATGTTGTGCACGAACCGCTCGTGGCCCGGCACGTCGACGAAGCCGAGCTGACGGCCGTCGCCGAGATCGCTGTAGGCATAGCCCAGGTCGATGGTGATGCCGCGCGCCTTCTCTTCCTTGAGACGGTCGGCATCGACGCCGGTCAACGCCTTCACCAGCGCGGTCTTGCCGTGATCGATATGGCCCGCCGTTCCGACGATCATCGCAGCGCCTCCTCGGCCCGGCGCTCGGCCTCGGCGCGCTGCGACGACCTGGCGTGCGCCCGCGCCTCCTTCAGGAACCCGGCCGCCAGCTCGCCGGCCCCGCCCATCTCGGCCCGCCGCAACCAGTGCAGCGCCTCGACCACGTCACGCTCGATGCCCTTGCCGGCGAGACAGGCCGCCCCCAGCATCGCCTGCGCCTCGGGATGGCCAAGTCGCGCCGCGCGCGCCCACCAGTCGGCGGCGGCCGTCGCGTCGCGTTCGACGCCCAGCGCGTTGTGATGAATATCACCCAGCCGGGCCATCGCCGCAGCGCTGCCGTGAGCGGCCGCCTTCTCCGCCCAGAAACGCGCGCCGGCGTAGTCCTGCGGGCAGCCGCCGCCCACCAGTTTCATCCACGACAGCATGTCCTGCGCCTCGGGATCGTCCTGCTGCGCGGCCTTCTCATAGAGCCGCGCGGCTTCGGCATGGTCCTGCGGCACGCCCCATCCTTCGTAGTAGCAGACGGCGAGATTGCGCTGGCCGCCGGCATCGCCCTGCTCGGCGGCGCGCCGGAGCCAGTCGATCGCCTTGGCATGATCCTGTTCGACACCGCGGCCCTGCAGGAAGGCCGCGCCCATGTTGCTTTGCGCCCTTGCATGCCCTTCATGGGCGAGCGGCGCCCACAGGTCGAGCGCGACGCCATAGTCGCCCGACGTCCACGCCGCCAGCGCCTCCGCCATCCGCTGCTCCGGCGGCGGCGCGCGATCGAGCAACCTAGCCAGCCACGACATGGAGTCCGTCCAGTTGCGCGACGAAGGCCGGCTCGTCGTCGAGCGTGCGCAGGTCGAAGTAGAGCGTGCCGTCACTGATCCGTCCGATCACGGGAATGGGCAGGCGGCGAAAGAGGTCCGCCATCCTGTCCAGGCCCTTGGCGCTGATCGCAATCGCGAACGACGGCAGCAGATCAACCGGGAGCGCGCCCGAACCGATCTGTCCCCGTACCTCCGCCACGCTCACCTGCGCCCTGCCGCCCAATGCCGCCTGCACGGCCGGCAGCAGCCGTTCCGCCACCGCGCGGATCTCGGAGGCGGGCCGCGCGAGCGCGCGTATGGTCGGCAGCCGTTGGGCCAGGCGTTCCGGATCGGCGTAGAGCCGCAATGTCGCCTCGAGAGCGGCCAGGCGGATCTTGTCGAGGCGCAGCGCCCGCTTCATCTGGTTACGCGCGATGCGCTGGATCAGCGGCTTGCGGCCGACCACGAGCCCTGCCTGCGGCCCGCCCAGCAGCTTGTCGCCGGAGAAGGTGACGACATCGACGCCAGACGCAACGGCTTCGCGCGCCGTCGGCTCGTGCGGGAGGCCCCAGGTCTCGAGATCGGCCAGGGTGCCGCTGCCGAGATCCTCGATCAGCGCCACGCCCTTCTCGCGCGCCAGTGGCACGAGCTCGGCAGCGGCAACCGACTTGGTGAATCCCTGGATCGCGTAATTCGACGGATGGACCTTCATGATCGCGGCCGTGTCCGGTCCGATCGCCGCCGCGTAGTCCTTGAGATGGGTGCGGTTCGTCGTGCCGACCTCGACCAGCCGGCAGCCGGCGCGCGCCATGATATCGGGAATGCGGAAGGCCCCACCGATCTCGATCAGCTCGCCGCGCGACACGATGACCTCGCGACCGGCGGCGAGTTCGCTCAGCACCAGCAGCACCGCGGCGGCATTGTTGTTCACGGCCGTCGCCGCCTCGGCGCCAGTCAGGCGGCAGAGCCACGGCGC
>CANIEC010000306.1 GCA_947466085.1 Rhodospirillales bacterium | reverse complement strand
GCGTGGAACACCGCGTCGGGCATCAGCGGCGCCAGCACGGGGGCGAGGCCGATCAGGTCGTTGCCGTCGGCGCCGTAGCCGTGCAGCAGGATGACCAGATGGCCGGGCTTGCCGCCGGCATGAGGGCCATGGCTCGGGCCTTCGAGCTTCTTTGTCATGTCGCCTTTTTCTCCTTCGCGCCCCAGTCCGGCATGTTGCGGCGATAATGCCAGAGCACGAGGGCCGCGGCGCTGCGCCAGGGCCGCCAGGCCTCGGCGATTTTGAGAAGCCGCTTTGCGTCGGGGCGGGTGCGCAGCTTCTTGAGATGCTGGGCGGCCACGACGAGACCGAGATCGAGCCCCGGCATGATGTCGGGCCGGCCGTGGGCGAACATCAGGTAGATTTCCGCCGTCCACGGGCCGATGCCCTTGGCCTGCGTCAGCATGGCGATGGCCGCCGCATCGTCGAGTTCGTCCAGAGCATCGAAGGTGATGCGGCCCTCGACGATGTCGGTGGCCAGGCTGCGGCCGTATTTCATCTTGGCGCCCGAGAGGCCGACGGCGCGCAGCTGCTCGTCGCTCATCGCCAGGAAATCCGCCGGCTCCATCGATGGTACGGCCGCTTCGAGCCGCAGCCAGATGCTGCGCGCGGCGTGAACCGACACCTGCTGGCCCACGATCGATCGCATCAGCCCGCCATAGCCCGTCGGCATCTCGCGCAGTTCCGGAGGACCGGCCTCTGCGAGCGCACGCGCGATGTCCGGATCGGCGGCCGCCAACTCGGCCAGCGCCTTCTTCAGGGTCTTCTTGTCGAGGACGATCCGGGACGTCGTCTTGGGGATCTTCGGGGATGCCGTTCTGGCCATTGTGCTCCCGCCATAGCACGCGGCGAGGGGGCGCTGTAACGTCGGATCATGACCGTCGTCACGCGTTTTGCCCCCAGTCCGACGGGCGAACTTCACCTCGGCAGTGCCTATTCGGCCCGCATCGCCTGGCGGCGCGCGCGCGACGTGGGCGGCACCTTCCTGGTGCGCATCGAGGACATCGACATCCGCCGCTGCCGCCGCGAGTACGAGGGCGCGATGCTGGCGGACCTGCAGTGGCTCGGCCTCGCCTGGGACGGCGAGGTGCGCCGCCAGTCGGACCATTTCGCGGATTACGGCCGGGTGATGGACCGGCTCGACGCGCGCGGCCTGGTCTATGCCTGCTTCTGCACCCGTGCCGATATCGCGGCCTCCACCAGTGCGCCGCATCCGACGGCGATGGGGCCTGACGGACCGCTCTATCCCGGCACCTGCCGTCACCTCTCCAACGAGGAGCGTCGCCGCCGCATCGCCGAGGGCGTCGAACACTGCATGCGCTTCGACAGCGCCCGCGCGGCGGAGCAGGCGGGGCCCTATTCCTTCTTCGACGAGACGCTGGGCCGCATCGAAGGCCAGCCGCGGCTGATGGGCGACTTCGTGATCGCCCGCAAGGACACGCCGACCAGCTACCATCTGTCGGTGACGGTCGACGACCATCTGCAGGGTGTCACGCTCGTCACGCGCGGCATCGACCTGCTGCCCTCGACCCATGTCCATGCCCTGCTTCAAAAACTCCTGGGCTATGCTGCGCCGCAATATGCGCATCATCCGTTGCTGACCGATGCCACCGGCCGCCGCTTCGCCAAGCGCGATCGCGACCTCACTATCCGGGCCTTGCGCGAGAGCGGGAGGACGCCGGCAGACGTGTTCGAAATGATCGACGGTTGGAGTTGCGCGACCCCCGTGAAGGGCTGACACTTCGGCCATGGACCGGAAAGAACAACTGGCCGTCGGGAGGCGGCTGCTCGGCCATATCGAAGGCCGCACCACCGATCTCGCCGACGCGCTGTTCCGCAATCGTGTCGACGCCTATTCATGCCGCGAGCGCGCCGCCCGCGAGCGCGACGCGCTGTTCCGCAGCCAGCCCCTGTTCATGGGGCTGTCCTCGCGGCTCTCCAAACCCGGCGACTACATCACCGAGGACGTGGCCGGCATGCCGGTGCTGCTGGTGCGCGGGCCCGACGGTGAGGTGCGCGCCTTCGCCAACATCTGCCGCCACCGCGGCGCACCGGTCGCCGAGGGCTGCGGCAATGCCCGCGCCTTCGTCTGCCCGTATCACGCCTGGACCTACGACACGCACGGCAAGCTGCTGGGCGTCACCGACAAGGCGGGCTTCGCCGGGCTCGATCTGGGCGCGCACGGCCTGGTGCGGCTCGCGGCTGGCGAGAAGCATGGCATGATCTTTGTCCGCGCGACGCCGGTGGGCGAGGGCGAGCGTGCGGAGATCGACGTCGATGCCGTACTGGGCTCTTTCGCGCCGGACTTTGCGGCGCTGCAGCCTGAGACCTATCCGCTCTACTCGGTCGACCGCATCACGCCGCGCATCAACTGGAAGTTCGCCATCGATACGTTCCTCGAGGGCTATCACATCCCGCATCTGCACCGGAAAACCATCGCGCCGTACTTCATCGGCAACTGCGGCACCTTCGATGGCGCGGGCCGCCACGGCCGCATGTGCGTGCCGCGCACCTCGATCGAGGCGCTGCGCGAGCAGCCCGACGACGAACGCAACCTGCGCCCGCACATCATCGCGATCTACCAGCTCTTCCCCAACACCATCGTCATCTGGCAGGTCGATCATATCGAGATCTGGCGTGCCTTCCCCGATCGCAACGACCCCGGAAGCTGCTCCGTCGAGTTCTCGCTCTACCGCCCCGCCGACAGCGACCGCCCGGAGAAGCACTGGGCCAAGAATCGCGACATCGCCATCCGCACCGTGCTGGACGAGGACTTCCCGCTGGGCGAGCGCATGCAGATCGGCTTCGAGTCCGGCGCGACGGAAGAGGTGATCTACGGCCGCAACGAACCCTCGCTGGTCCACTTCCACAGCTCGATCCGCAGCGCGTTGGGCGTGACGGCTTGAGCGCAACCTCCGTCGTCCTTCGACTGCGCCACCCTTCGGGCGGCTCCGCTCACGACGACGGGGCCATTTAAGTGACCACCAGCCGCACGACACGCGTTGCGCTGATGCTCAGCGTCATCCTGTTCGCCGCGAGCCTCAGACAGGACGCGTTCTGCGTCTCCGGCATCTGCTCGGACTGGCAGGGCTGGAGCATCCTGCTGTTCGGTGCGCTCGGGCACACGAGCTGGTTCGCCAACCCGTTGCTCGGCTTCTCGTGGATCGCCACATTGTTGGCGCGCCGCATCCCGGCGTTGATCCTCTCCCTGGCGGCCCTGGCGCTCGCGGGATCGTTCATGTTCGAGACCAGTGTGATCACCAACGAGGCCGGCATGGCCAACCCCATCACCGGCTTGCGCGAAGGCTACTGGCTGTGGCTGGCGAGCATGGCGACAGCGGCGATCGCGGCGTTCTCCGCGCGCAAGGTGCCGATCAAACTGTAGAGGGGTTTGGAAAGGTCCTTCGCTGCGCTCAGGATGACAGAAACTT
>CANIEC010000305.1 GCA_947466085.1 Rhodospirillales bacterium | reverse complement strand
TGGATGAAGTCGGGCGACCTCATCGTCATCGTCGTGCTGGGCGGCATGGGCACCCTCTTCGGGCCGCTCTACGGCACCATCGCCTTCTTCGTGCTGGAGGAGGCCCTGCCGCCGATCCTCAACCTCGCCCACAAGGGCTGGGGCGAGTACTGGATGATCGTGTTCGGCCCGCTGCTGGTCCTGATCGCGCTCTACGCACGCGGCGGCATCGGCTCGCTGCTCGGTCGTCGCCATGACTGAGCCCCTGCTCCGCACCGAGGCTCTGGTGAAGCGTTATGGCGGCCTGCTGGCGACCGACAATGTGTCGATCGACGTCCGGCCGGGTGAGATCCATGCGCTGATCGGCCCGAACGGCGCCGGCAAGACGACCCTGATCCACCAGCTCACCGGCGTCGTCGCCCCGGATTCGGGCGCCATCCATTTCGCCGGCCGTGACGTCACCCGCCTGCCCACCCATGCGCGCGTGCGGCTGGGGCTGGGCCGCTCCTTCCAGATCACCTCGGTGCTGCGCGAGTTCACCGCGCTGGAGAATGTGGCCCTCGCGGTGCAGGGCCATGCCGGCCATTCCTTCCGCTTCCTGGCCGATGCGCGGCGCGACGAGAGCCTGCGCGGCCCCGCCCGCCGCCTGCTCGAACAGGTCGGGCTGGGCGAGCGTGCCGCCACCCTGGCGGCCTCCCTCAGCCACGGCGAGCAGCGCCAGCTCGAGATCGCCATGGCGCTGGCCGGCGATCCGCGCCTGCTGCTGCTCGACGAACCGATGGCCGGCATGGGTGTCGAGGAGAGCCAGCGGCTGATCGGCTTCCTGCGGGCACTGAAGCAGAAGCACGCCATGCTGCTGATCGAGCACGACATGGACGCGGTGTTCCAGCTCGCCGA
This sequence comes from Rhodospirillales bacterium, assembly GCA_947466085.1. GTDB lineage: Bacteria > Pseudomonadota > Alphaproteobacteria > Reyranellales > Reyranellaceae > Reyranella. Next base: position 2,585 of record CANIEC010000305.1, on the reverse strand, counting down.
CCGCATCACCGTGCTGGTCTATGGCCGCGCCATCGCCAGCGGCACGCCCGACGAGATCCGCGCCAATCCGGAGGTGCGCCAGGCCTATCTCGGCGAGGAGGCGGCCTGATGCTGCGGGTCCTGGAGCTCGACGCCTTCTACGGCCCCAGCCAGGCGCTGTTCGGCATGGAACTGCGCGTCGAGGCTGGCGAGGTCGTGACCCTGATGGGCCGCAACGGCATGGGCAAGACCACCACCGTTCACACCATCATGGGCCTCCTGCCGGCGCGCCGCGGCACGGTCGAGTTCGAGGGCAAAAGGGTCGAGGGCCTGCCCGCCTTCCGCATCGCCCGTCTCGGCTTCGGCCTGGTGCCCGAGGGACGCCAGATCTTCCCCAACCTCTCGGTGCGCGAGAACCTTTTAGCCGCCAGCGCCAACCGCACCGCGCGGCCGAACCCGTGGACCATCGCGCGCGTCTTCGAGTTCTTCCCGCGTCTGGCCGAGCGCCAGCGCAACATGGGCAACCAGCTCTCCGGCGGCGAGCAGCAGATGCTGGCGATCGGACGCGCCCTGATGACCAACCCCAAGCTGCTGATCCTCGACGAGGCGACCGAGGGGCTGGCGCCGCTGATCCGGCAGGAGATCTGGGCCTGCCTCGGCCGGCTGAAGACCGAAGGACAGGCGATCCTCGTGATCGACAAGAATGTCTCGGCCCTCATCCCGTTGGCCGACCGCCACCACATCGTCGAGAAAGGCCGCGTCGTGTGGGTCGGCTCGTCCCGGGACCTGGCCGGGGACAAGGACCTGCAGCACAGGTATCTTGGCGTCTGATCCTGCGGAGTTGCCGATGCGTCTGCTTGCCGTTGCCTCTTTGCTCTTGCTCGCCGCTGCCGGTCCCGTCGCCGCGCAGGGCTCGGTCAACGTCTACAACTGGTCGGACTACATCGCCGAGGACCAGCTCAAGGACTTCGCCAGGGATACCGGCATCAAGGTCAACTACACGACCTACGACAGCAACGAGATCCTCGACGCCAAGCTGCGCACCGGCAAATCCGGCTACGACATCGTCGTGCCGACAGCCTCGCCCTTCTTCGTTCGCCAGCTCCAGGCCAACATCTTCGCAGCCCTCGACAAGTCGAAGCTGAAGAACTGGAAGAACCTCGATCCCGAGATCATGACGGCGCTGGCCAAGTACGATCCGAACAACGCCCATGGCGTGCCGTGGATGTGGGGCACGACGGGCATCGGCTACAACGCCGCCGAGATCAAAAAGCGCCTGCCGGACGCGCCGGTCGATTCGCTGCGCATGATCTTCGATCCGGCGGTCGTCTCGAAGTTCCAGGATTGCGGCGTGATGCTGCTCGACAGTGCCAGCGACGTGCTGCCGGCCGCGCTCAGGTATCTCGGCCTCGATCCCGATTCGAAGAAGCCGGAGGACCTCGCCAAGGCCGCCGACGTCGTGAAGGCGGTGCGGCCCTACGTCCGCAAGTTCCATTCGTCGGAGTACATCAATGCCCTGGCCGGCGGGAACATCTGCCTCGCCTTCGGCTTCTCCGGCGACATCTTCCAGGCGCGCGACCGCGGCGCCAAGGCCGCCAGCAAGGTCGACATCGAGTACGCGATCCCGAAGGAAGGCTCGTTGCTCTGGATCGATGTCGTGGCGATTCCCAAGGACGCGCCCAACCAGGCCAATGCCTACCGCTTCATCGACTTCATGCTGGAGGCCAAGGTCGCTGCCGCCTCGACCGAGCTGACCGGCTACGCCAATGGCAACAAGGCCGCGTTCGCGCTGCTGCCCAAGGACATCTCTGAGAACCCGCTGATCTATCCGCCGCAGGACGTGCGCGCAAAATTCTACACCATCACCGCCGGCACGGCCGAACAGGTGCGCGAGCGCACGCGGCTGTGGACCTCGGTGAAGACGGGCCGCTGAATTGAGCCTTACCTCTCGCGATGGGCCCATCGTCCGCATCGAGGGACTGACCAGGCGCTTCGGGCCGATCGTGGCCGTCGATCGCGTCGACCTCGAGATCGCGCGCGGCGAGTTGTTCGCGCTGCTGGGCGGCTCGGGATGCGGCAAGACCACGCTGCTGCGCATGCTGGCCGGCTTCGAGACGCCCGACGAGGGTCGGCTGTTCATCGACGGCCAGGACATGACCGACGTGCCGCCCTACCGGCGGCCGGTGAACATGATGTTCCAGTCCTATGCCCTGTTCCCGCACATGGATGTGGCCGCCAACGTGGGCTACGGGCTGCGCCGCGACGGGGTGAAGGGCCCGGAGATCGCCGACAGGGTCGCGGAAATCCTGAAGCTCGTGCACCTGCAGGACCATGCCAAGCGCAAGCCCTCGCAGCTCTCCGGCGGCCAGCGTCAGCGGGTGGCGCTGGCGCGGGCGCTGGTGAAGCGGCCCAAGCTGCTGCTGCTCGACGAGCCGCTGGCCGCGCTCGACCGCAAGCTGCGCGAGGCCACGCGCTTCGAGATGGTGCGCCTGCAGGAGCAGCTCGGCCTCACCTTCGTCATGGTGACGCACGACCAGGAAGAGGCCATGTCCATGGCGACCCGGCTCGCCGTGATGAACGCCGGCCGCATCGCCCAGATCGGCACG
>CANIEC010000304.1 GCA_947466085.1 Rhodospirillales bacterium | reverse complement strand
TCAATCGCACGCTCATGGAAGCGGGCATCATCAGCGATCCGATCCCCATGCTGCACAATTTCACCGGCGTGCTGATCGGCATGGTGCATGTGCTGCTGCCCTACATGGTGCTGCCGATCTACGGCGCCGTCCGCAAGGTCGATCCCGCCATTCCCACAGCTGCAGCGGGACTCGGCGCGTCGAGCTTCGCGATCTTCCGGCGCATCTACCTGCCGCTCACCCTGAACGGCATCTTCGCGGGTTCCGTCCTGGTGTTCGTGCTGTCGCTGGGCTTCTTCATCACGCCGGCGCTGCTGGGTGGCGGCCGGGTGATGATGATCGCCGTGCTGATCGAGCAGCAGGTGCGTGAGGCGCTGAACTGGCCGTTCGCCGCGGCACTCTCCGCGGTGCTGCTGGTCTTCACCTTTGCCGTCTATGCGCTGGCCCAGCGCTTCACGCGGACGGAGGCGGCGCGATGAGTCGCCGGCTTCTCGTCATATCGTGCGGGCTCATCTACTTCTTCCTGATGCTGCCGCTGCTGGTCGTCTTCCCGATCTCGCTGTCGTCGGCGCCCTACATGCAGTTCCCGCCGCCCGGCCTGTCCTGGCAGTGGTACGAGCGCTACCTCGACGATCCGCAATGGATCGATGCCACCTGGCGCTCGCTCTACATCGGCGGCGCGACGGCCGTCTTCGCCCTGGCGCTGGGCGTGCCGCTCGCCTTCGCTCTGGTGCGTGGGAAATTCTTCGGCCGCATCCTGATCGACCGCCTCGCGCTGGCGCCCGTGATCGTGCCGACCATCATCCTCTCGGTCGCGGTCTATGGCCTGTTCGCCAAGCTGAAGCTGATCGGCAGCTGGTACGGGCTCGTGATCGCCCACACGGTGCTGGCGCTCCCCTTCGTGGTGCTGGTGCTAGGCGCCGGCCTGCGCGACTTCGACCGCTCGCTGGAACAGGCCGCCGAGGGGCTGGGCGCCAGCCGCTGGCGCACGCTGTCGCGCATCACCCTGCCGTTGCTGCGGCCCAGCCTCGTCTCGGCCGGGCTGCTGGCCTTCATCTCCTCGTTCGACGAGGTCGTCGTGGCGCTGTTCCTGGCCGGCGCCAACATGACTCTGCCCAAGAAGATGTTCGACAACATCATGATGGAGATCGACCCGACCATCGCCGCCGTGTCGGTGATGCAGATCCTGCTGGTGTCGGTCGTGCTGGTCCTGATCGGCCGATTCGGCCGCGGCCTGAAGGATAGTGCGAGATGACGATGTTGCCGACCCTTCGAGACGGCCGCGGTGCGGCCTCCTCAGGGTGAGGTGTGAGTGTAGTGAAACCCTCATCCTGAGGAGCGGTCCGAAGGACCGCGTCTCGAAGGATGGGCCAAGGAGCAGGCGATGGCCGACAGCATCTTCCACAAGGATTTCAAGGCCACGCCGTGGTGGTGGGAGTGGTGGCATCCCACCAACGAGCTGAGCCAGGACCCGCCGCTCAAGACGGATGTTCTGGTGGTGGGCGCGGGCTATGGCGGCCTGTCGACGGGTCTCGAGCTGGCGCGGTCGGGCGTCGACGTCACCGTGCTGGAGCGTGGCGATTTCGGCGTCGGCGCCTCGACCCGCAACGGCGGCGGCGTCAGCGGCGGCACGACCATGGGCAAGGGTTTCTCCGGCAAGGGTGTCGGCGGCGACCCCGAGGCCTGGAAGAAGGTGATGGCGCGCATGCTGAGCGATGCCGCCGATTCGCTGGCGCAGGTCGAGACGGTGATCGAGCGCGAGGGCATCGAATGCCATTGGCGGATGAACGGCCGCTTCAGCGGCGCCTACACGCCGCGCCACTTCGCCGAGCAGCAGGCCAAGGTCGCGACCTACAACGAGAAGGCGGCGCTGGGCACCTACATGGTCCCGCGCGAGCGCCAGCGCGAGGAGATCGCGTCCGACTATTACTACGGCGGCATGGTCGTGGAACGCACCGGCCAGCTTCATCCCGCACTCTATTACGGCGGCCTGCTCAAGGCCGCGCACCGCGCCGGCGCGAAGCTCTGCGCCAATTGCGATGCCGAGAAGATCGAACGCAAGTCGGGCGGCTTCCGTGTGCTGACCAGCAAGGGCCCGATCGAGGCACGCGAGGTGGTGATCGCGACCAACGGCTACACGACCGAACTCACACCGACCCTGCGGCGCAAGCTGGTGCCAGTCGCCAGCCACATCATCGCGACCGAGGAGCTGCCTGAGGATCTGGTGCAGAGCCTCATTCCAAAGAACCGCGTCGTCTCCGACACCAAGCGGGTGCTCTGCTACTATCGCCAGTCGCCCGACAACAAGCGCGTGATCTTCGGCGGCCGCGCCCGCTTCACCCAGGTGACGCCCGAGGTGAGCGCGCCGGTGCTGCACGGCTACATGCTGGAGCGCTGGCCGCAGCTCAAGGGCGTGAAGGTGACCCACGCCTGGACCGGCAACGTGGCCTTCGCCTTCGACTTCCTGCCGCACATGGGGATGGAGCAGGGCATGCACTATCTGATGGCCTGCAACGGCTCGGGCGTCGCGATGATGTCCTATCTCGGCTACCAGACCGCGCGGAAGATCGCCGGCGGCTCGAACGCGCCCGTCAATGCCTTCGACGGCCAGGATTTCCCGACCGTGCCCTTCTACAACGGCAACCCCGAATGGGTGCTCCCCTTCGTCGGCGCCTGGTACCGCACCCGCGACTGGTGGGACCGGGTGCGGGCCTGACGGTTGCCGTTGACGCTGCGGCCGTTCACGCTCGTGGAGCGGCTGCCGCTCGAAGCAGTCGTTGTGCCTCGTCGCCAAACCAGCAGTCGAGAAGGACCTCTATCTCGCGCGGCAAGGAGCGCGCGAGGCGCAGGCAGAACTCCTCTGCTCGCATAGCCTTGCTGGCGGCGAAGGCGGCCCGCGGCCTGGCCCCAAGTGCGTGGGCTACGTGCCAGGCCCTGTCTTCGACTTCGCCCGACGTGACAACTTCCTGCACGAGGCCGCTCTCGACCAGCGATTCGGCAGGCAGGAGCGCGCCATTGTACAGGAGATCGTTGGCGAGCGAATCGCCTACGAGCTTGCGCAGCAGCGCGTCGGCAAACAGCGGGTTGGGCACGCCGAGCTTCACCTCGGGTGACCCCAGAAGCGTTCGTCCCGTTGCGGCGACGCGATGGTCGCAGGAGATGAAGAGCGTCTTGCCGGCGCCGACCGCATGACCGCGCATGGCTCCAACGACCGGGACGGGCAGGGTCAGAATCATTGTGACCGTCTCGGCGAGCGCGAGGAAGAACGCGCGCAGTTCGCCGCGGTCGCGGCTCAAGGCCCAGCCGAGATCGAGGCCGTTGCAGAAGAAGCGCTCGCCACCCGCGAGGACGATGGCCTGTGTCGACTTGCCGACGTCGTCCAGGGCCTCGGTGAGATCGCGGACGGCATCCGCCGTCAGGGCGTTCGTCCGGCCCGAGGAAAGCCGCAACGTGGCGACGCCCTCGCGGTCGTGCCGTTCGACGAAG
>CANIEC010000303.1 GCA_947466085.1 Rhodospirillales bacterium | reverse complement strand
GCCGCTGGGGCCGCTCACGGCGCTGGCGATGGCCGACACGCCGCACGTGGCGGAACTCGCCGAAGGAAAGACGGCGCGTCTCGCCGTACCGTCCGACACATTCACGCTCTTCGCCTCAACCTGAAAGAACGATCATGCCCGCTCAGGATTTCGCCGGCCGCACCGTCGCAGACCATGTAGAAGCCTTCACCTCCGGCAAGGTTGCCGCGCGCGACATCGTCGAAGGCCTGCTCGAACGCACCCGGAAGGCCGAGCCCTTCAACCCGATCGCAACTCTCGATGCGGAGGGCGCCCGCGCCGCCGCCGACGCGCTCGACGCGCGACGCAAGGCCGGCGGGTCCTTTGGCGCCCTGGCCGCCGTGCCGGTCTCGGCCAAGGATCTCATCCTCACCAAGGGCCTGCGCACCGCCTTCGCTTCGGTCACGATGAAGGACAACGTCCCGTCGATCGACGCCGAGGCCATCGCCCAGTGGCGCACCGCCGATGCCGTCCTGTTCGCCAAGACCACGACGCCGGAGTTCGGCCACAAGGTGCTGACCGACAGCCCCCTGCATGGCATCACGCGCAACCCCTGGAACCGCGAGCATACGAGCGGCGGTTCGAGCGGCGGCGCCGCCGTTTCGGTGGCCCTGGGCCTCGGCCCGATCGCGATGTCGACCGACGGGGCGGGCTCGGGCCGCATTCCTGCCGCTTGCTGCGGAGTCTACGGGCTGAAGGCGACGCTGGGCCGCGTGCCGCACGAGGTGCCGCCCGACCAGTTCGGCCAGCTCACCTATCTCGGCGTGATGGCGCGCCATCCCGCCGATCTCGGCGCGGGCCTCGCCTCGATGTCGCGCGGCCATCGCGACGATCCCTGGACGCTCGCGATCGGCCGGGAGCCCTTCGCCTGGCCGGACAAGTCCGGCGAGCATCCGATCGCCGGCCGCCGCATCACCGTCATCCGTCGCATGACCGGCGGCTATCTCGATCCCGACACCGAGGCCCGCCTCGACGCCGCGCTCGCCTTCCTCGACAAGCAGGGCGCCCACATCAGGGAGATGGACGGGCGCGAGATCGACTGGAAGCTCGACGTGGCGCGCATCATCCTGCGCGCCAACCAGATCGAGCGCTTCGCCGACATCCTGAAGAACCGGCGCGGCGAGCTCGATCCGTCCTTCGCCCGGACGCTGGACGAAGGCAATGCCGTCGACGTGGTGGCGCTGCGCCGGGCGCTGCTCGACCGCACCACCGCCTTCAAGTCCGTGCAGCGCCTGTTCGCCGACTGCGACCTGCTGCTCACGCCGACCGTCGCCACGCCGGCGCCGCCCGCAACCCAGAACCAGTTCGAGCCGCTGGTGGTCGACGGCAAGCCGCTCGGCGACCTGCGCTCCGCCTGGTACACCTACACGATCCCGTTCAACATGACCGGGCATCCCGCGATCTCGATCCCGTTCGGCCACTCGAAAGCGGGCCTGCCCATCGGCATCCAGTTCGTGGCGCCGTGGTATGGCGAGGCGCACCTCATCAAGCTCGCCCAGGCGTTCGATGCGGAGACCGGCGCCTCGGCGGCGTTCCCGCCGGGCTTCGCGGCCGGCGCCTGAGATGCGCGGCGCCACCTCCGCCCCGCGAAGCCTCGGCTGGCTGCTGCTGCCGGCCCTGCTGGTGCTCGCGCTGTTCCTGGGCTCGGTGGCGCTGCTCCTCTTCCACGCCTTCTGGAACAAGGACGGCTTCTCGCTGATCTACTTCCGGCAGATCCTCGACCGGGCCGACTATCACGACGTCTTCCTGCGCACCGTGTCGATCGCCGCCATCGTGGCGGTCGCCGCGGCCGTGCTGGCCTATCCGATCGCGTGGCTGCTGTGGCGCCTGCCGCGCTGGCGCAACCTGCTGCTGGTGATCGTGCTGGTGCCGTGGCTGGTCAGCCTCGTGGTGCGCACCTACGGGTGGCTGGTGATCCTGGGTCCCAAGGGCTTCCTCAACGAGACGCTCAAATGGGCGGGGGTCATCCAGTCGCCGCTGCCGCTGATCTTCAACGATCTCGGCGTGGTGATCGGCCTTACGCACGTGCTGATGCCCTTCTCGGTGATCGCCACGCTTTCGGTCCTGCTGCAGATCGACAACCGTCTGGAAGAAGCGAGCGAATCGCTCGGCGCCGGCGGCTTCGAAACCTGGCGTCGCGTCGTGCTGCCGCTGTCGCTGCCCGGCGTCTTCACCGGCCTCGGCATCACCTTCCTGACCTCGATGGGCGCCATCGTGACGCCGATCCTGCTGGGCGGCATCCGCCAGAAGATGGCCGGTACCCAAATCTATCAGGAGGTCGTCTACAACTTCAACATGAGCAAGGCGTCGGCCTGGGCGATCTGCCTGCTCCTGCTGAGCGGACTGGGCCTCGCCCTCCTGCGCGTGGTCGAGGCGGCCCTGGTGCCGAAGGCCGACCGATGAACGCCCCGATCCTGAGACTGGGTCGCGCCGCGTCGTTCGCGCTGCTGCTGTTCCTGCCCCTGCCCATCGTGGTGATCGGCGCCACGTCGTTCGCCGCCGCCGGTTATCTCCGGTTCCCGCCGGGCGAGCTCAGCCTGCGCTGGTATGTCGAGGCCGCCACCGATCCTCGCTGGATCGAAGCCTTCGTCACCAGCCTCGGGATCGCGGCCGTGGTTTCCGTGCTGGTCACCGCCATCGCCTTCGCCGGCGCCTATGCCTGCCACCGGCTGCGGCCGCGCTGGCTGCCGGCCTTCGAGCTGGCCGTCATGTCGCCGCTTTTCTTTCCGCATGCCGCGCTGGGCGTCGCCCTGGTGAACGTGCTGGCGATGGCGGGTTATCTCGGCACGGCGACGGGCATCGTCATCGCCCACATCGTCTGCACCCTGCCCTTCGCGTGGCGGCCGATCGTCGTCGCCCTGCAGCGGATCGATGGCGAGATCGTGGAGGCCGCGTCGCTGCTGGGCGCCGACGAACGCCACATCGCGCTCGGCATCGCCCTTCCGCTCGCCCGTTCCGGCCTCGTCACCGCGCTGCTCTTCTCGTTCATCATCTCCTTCGACGAGGTGACAATCACGATGTTCCTCACCGGTCCGCAGGTCACGACCCTGCCGGTGCAGATCTATGCGTTCATCCAGGAGAATGCCTCGCCAGTGCTGGCGGCGATCTCGACCGCGACCGTCGTGGTGACGCTGGTGGTGGTCATGTTGCTTGAACGGCTGATCGGCCTCGAATTCTTCGTGGCCCATGATCCGGCCTAGTGTTCGGTGCGGCACGGAATCATCCACCTCCCCATTCAAATGGGGAGGTGTCGGCGTCTTACGCCGACGGAGGGGTCAGGACTTTAACATCGGCGAGCATGACCCCATCGCCCCGTATGACGGGGCACTTCCCCATTTGAATGGGGAAGAGGAGGACAATGACTCTCGGCCACTATGCCCAACCCTTCGCCTTGATATGGGCCTTCACGGCATCGAGGAAGGCGTCGGCCAGCCGCGACGGCTTGCG
>CANIEC010000302.1 GCA_947466085.1 Rhodospirillales bacterium | reverse complement strand
CCCAGCCGATAGCCGCCACGCGGCCCGCGCTTTCCCGACAGGATGCCGGCGCGCACCAGATGCTGCAGGACCTGCTCGAGATATCGCTTGGGAATTCGCTGGCGCTCGGTGATGTCGCCGCTGCGCACCGGGTGATCGCCGACATGGAATGCCACGTCGAGAACCGCCTCGATCGCGAACATCGTCTTCTTGCTGAGGCGAGGCATCCCGTTCTCGTCCCTCTTCAGGCTCTCTTGACCGAGCCGGCCGTTACTCCCGTCGACCCAAAGCCACCGACACCGCGCGCCGTTTCGTCGAGGGTCGAGACCTCTCGCCAGACAGCGCGAGCATGGCGGGCAATGATAATCTGTGCAATTCGCATGCCGCGCTCGATGCGGAAAGGCTCCTTGCCGAGATTGATCAGGATGACGCCGACCTCGCCGCGATAGTCGGCATCGATGGTGCCGGGGGCGTTGGCGACCGTGATCCCGTGCTTGGCCGCCAGGCCGGAACGCGGCCGGACCTGGGCCTCGAAGCCCAAGGGCAGGGCGATCGAAATGCCGGTCGGGACGATGCGGCGTTCCAGCGGCGCCAGCTCGATGGCCTCGTCGATGGCGGCCAGCAGGTCGGCCCCGGCGGCAGCGGCCGTCGCATAGTCAGGCAGCTGCAGGCCCTGCCCATGGGGCAACCGCACGATCTCGATCTCGATGCTCTCGACGCCCTTCATCGGCCCCCCGTTGAACTACTCCGCAGCCTGCTTCTTGCCTGCCTGTGCAAGATGCAGCGCGATCCGGCCGGCGAGCCGCATGGCGACATCGCCCTTGCCGAGCGGCGGCCAGTCCTCGGTGCCCGCTTCCGTGATGAGATGCACGGTGTTGCGCTCGCCGCCGAAGGTGCCGGTTGCCGGCGACACGTCGTTGGCCACGATCCAGTCGCAGCCCTTGCGGGTGCGCTTGTCGACGGCGTTGGCCACCACGTTCTCGGTCTCGGCGGCGAAGCCCACCACCAGGGCCGGCCGCCGGGGGCCGACCTTGGAAAGCGTCGCCAGGATGTCGGGATTTGGCGCCAGTTCGAGCGCAGGGGGCGGCGCGCCTGCCTTTTTCTTGATCTTGCCGGCGGCGGGCCGGGCCGCCTTCCAGTCGGCCACGGCGGCGGCGCAGACGGCGATGTCGAGCGTGCCGGCGTCGAGACACGCCGCGAGCATCTGGTCGGCCGATTCGATCCGCACGACCTTCACGCCGTACGGATCGGGTACGGCGACCGGTCCGCTCACCAGGGTCACCTCGGCGCCGAGCTGGGCGAGCGCCCCGGCGATGGCATGGCCCTGCTTGCCCGACGAATGGTTGGAGATGAAGCGCACCGGATCGAGCGCCTCGCGGGTCGGCCCCGAAGTGACCAGCGCGCGCCTGCCGGCGAGCGGCCGGTCGCGCACCAGCATCGCCTCGATCGCAGCGACGATCTCGAGCGGCTCGGACATGCGGCCGGGACCGTGTTCGTTGCACGCCATGGCGCCGTCGTTGGGACCGACGAAGGTGACGCCGCGCTTCTTCAGGGTCTCGACGTTCGCCACGGTCGCGGCATGGGTCCACATGCGCACGTTCATGGCCGGCGCCGCCAGCACCGGCTTGTCGGTGGCGAGCAGCACGGTCGCGGCGAGATCGTTGGCGAGGCCCGCGGCCATGCGCGCCAGCAGGTCGGCCGTCGCCGGCGCCACGACCAGCAGGTCGGCGTCGCGCGAGAGCTGGATGTGGCCCATCTCGCTCTCGTCGGTCAGCGAGAACATGTCGCCGTAGACGCGGTCCTCGGTCAGGGCCTGCAGCGAGAGCGGCGTTACGAACTTGGCGCCGGCTTCGGTTAGCACGCAGCGCACCGAGGCGCCGCGCTCGCGCAGCCGGCGGATCAGATCCAGCGACTTGAAGGCGGCAATGCCGCCCGCGACGATCAGCAGGATACGCTTGCCGTGCAACATGGCGGTCAGCCTATCACAAGAGGCGGGTGACGACAGTATACAGGCCGGTGGCCAGCAGGGCCCAGAACACGGCCAGGCGGAACTGCTCCACCGAGAGGCGGGAGCGGACCTGCTGGCCGAGCCACATGCCGCCAATGGCAGGCACGATCGCGGCCCCCGAGACGATGGCGCGCGGCCCGTCGAGCACGCCGAAGAACAGCAGCGAGGCCGTCAGGGTCAGGGACGTGGCGCACAGCACCACCCCCAGGGTCTGAACCAGCTCGACCGGCTTGATATCGAGCCCCTGGAGATAGGGCATCAGCGGGACGATCGGCACACCGACCACGCCCGCCACGAAGCCCGAGACGACGCCGATGATGGGCGCCAGCGGCTTCTCGAGATCGGCATGGATGGTGAGCCGTATGCGAAGCAGACCGAGCGTGCTGTAGATGATCAGCACCGTGCCCAGCACCAGGAACGCCCAGCCCGGCCCCTTCTGGCCGACCAGCCAGACCGTCAGGTAGAGCACCACGGTGAGCGGCAGGATCAGCGGCCACTGGCGGCGCACGATATGCCGGAAATGGCCGCCGACCGACGCCTGCCAGACATTGGTGACGACCGTCGGCAGCGCGATCAGGGCAATCGCCTCCGACAACGGCAGGAAGAGCGACATCAGCGCAATCGAAATGGCCGGCAGGCCGAGCCCGACCAGGCCCTTTACCGCGCCGGCAAGCAGGAAGATCGCCAAACCGATGACGATTTGATCGGTGGGCACGGGGTCAGTGCCACCAGGCGGCGATGGCGGCGACCAGCGCGAGGACGGCCACGAGTTCGGCGAAGCGGGGGCGCCAGTAGCGGCTGGACGGCGGCGGCTGCAGCGCGTCGCGCTCGGCCTTGCGTCGTTCGTGTTCGGCGACCAGATGGAGACTGTCGATCAGGCGCGGCAGGCGGCGCAGGCCGTGGACGAGATCCTCGGCGGCGCGGCCGACCGTGGCGCGCGGGCCGAAGTGGGTGACCATCCAGTCCTCGATCAACGGCCGCGCCAGCTCCCAGATGTTGACATGGGGATTGAGCTTGGTGCCCATGCCTTCGGCCATCAGCATGGTCTTCTGCAACAGCAGGAGCTGCGGCTGGACCGTCATCTCGAACTGCTCGGTGACCCGCAGCATCTGCGCCAGAAGACGGGCGATCGAGATCTGGTGGCTGGGCTTGCCGAAGATCGGCTCGCCGATCGACCGGCAGGCCTGGGCGAAGGTCTCGACCGACTGGTCGGGCGGCACGTAACCCGCGCGGAACTGGACCTCGGCGACGGCGCGATAGTCGCGCCGCAGGAAGGCGACCAGCAGCTCGGCGAGATAGCCGCGCGTGTCCTGATCGACCCGCCCCATGATACCGAAATCGACCGGCACGATGGTGCCCTGGCGATCGACGAAGGCGTTGCCGCCATGCATGTCGGCATGGAAGAAGCCGTCGCGGAACACCTGATAGAAGAAGGCCTCGGCGCACTTCCTCATGATCTCGTGCGGATCGTGGCCGGCGGCGATGATCGAATCGCGGTCGCCGATCGGGATTCCGTCGACCCGTTCCTGGGTCATCACCCGCTCGGCGGTG
>CANIEC010000301.1 GCA_947466085.1 Rhodospirillales bacterium | reverse complement strand
CTCCAAGTCCAACGGCGGGAACAAGCCCGCCACTCCGGGTACGCCCTCTACGCCCCGGCCTATTTAGGCGCGGGCGTTGGATGGCCTTGGAGTTACGTTCTTCTACCGACCCTACCAACGTAGCCCCGGCCGCCTGTGGGCAGCCACCAATTTCAAGTTGAGGCTCTTCGGCAGAGATTTACGCGTCCGCGCCCTCCAGGACGCGGACCTTGAACCCGTCGGATTGCAGGGCGGCCAGGAGTTCGCCCAGGTGTGCGCGATCGCGGGTTTCGACGGTGACGTCGAGTTCGGTGGCCTTGGCGACCACGCCGAACAGCCGTTGGTGCAACACTTCGACGATGTTGCCGCCGGCGCCGCCGATCAGGCCAGCCACGCGGGCGAGCTGGCCCGGGGCATCGCCGATCATCAGGCGCAGGCGCACGATGCGGCCGTCGCGGACCAGGCCGCGCAGCAGGACGGAGGCCAGCAGGCGGGTGTCGATGTTGCCGCCGCACAGGATCAGCCCGACCTTGCGCCCCTCGAAGACTTCGGGATGGGCGAGCAGGGCCGCCAGACCGGCGGCGCCCGCGCCCTCGGCCACGGTCTTCTCGACCTCGAGGAACAGCGCGATGGCGCGTTCGATCGCCACCTCGTCGACCGCCAGCACCCGGTCGACCAGGGTGCGGGCGATGGCGAGCGGCGCCTGGCCGATGTCGCGCACGGCGATGCCCTCGGCGATCGTGTCGCCGCCCACCGTCACCGGCTCGCCGGCCAGCAGCTGACGCATGGCCGAGTAGCCGGCCGATTCGACTCCGATCATCCTCACGTCGGGTTTGAGCCCGCGCGCGGCGACGGCGCAGCCCGCCAGCATGCCGCCGCCGCCCACCGGCACGACCAGCGTGTCGATCTCCGGCACGTCCTCCAGCATCTCCAGTGCGATCGTGCCCTGTCCGGCGATGATGCGCGGATCGTCGTAGGGGTGGACGAAGACCAGCTTCTCGGCGTCGGCCAGGCGATGGGCCTCGGCCGCCGCTTCCGCCAGCGTGTCGCCGATCAGGACGACCCGCGCGCCATGGCCGCGCGTGTGCTTGACCTTGGTGTTGGGCGTGAAGGACGGCATCACGATGGTGGCGGGAATGCCGAGGCGGCCGGCGTGATAGGCGACGCCCTGCGCGTGGTTGCCGGCCGACATGGCGATGACGCCGCGGCGGCGCTCCTCGTCGGTGAGCTGCAGCAGCGTGTTGAGCGCGCCGCGCTCCTTGAACGAGGCGGTGAACTGCAGGTTCTCGAACTTGATCCAGACGTCGGCCCTGGCGATGCGCGACAGCGTCTCGCTGCGCAGGCAGGGCGTGTGCACGACGGCGCCCTTGATCCGCGCGGCGGCGGCGCGCACGTCGGCGAGTGAGACCGGAAGAGTGTCTGTCGAGGCGTTGATCATGCTGGTCAGTAACCGTCGCGGCACAGCGTCTGGAGCTGCGCCAGGGCAAGGGCATCCATGTCGAGGGCGGTTAAAAGGTCGTTCTCGGCCGTGAAGTCGCGCCCGTACATGGCCGAGAAGAGGCTGACGCCGGCCTCGTGCAATGGCGCAGGGTGGCCCACAAGGCGGCCGAGCTTCGCGGTCGGGACCAGGCCGAACGGTACGTCCTCGGTGACGTAGCGGCTGTCGGCGGTCGTCGGGCCGGCGCCGCTCTTGCCGATGGCATGCATGGCCTGGTGCATCTCGTAGGCCGAGCCGAAGGGCACGCCGAAGGACAGGTTGAGGTGCTGGAAGATCGTCCGGACCTCCAGGCCGAGCGCCGTGGCAACGGCGAGACGTTCGCGATCGAGTTCCTCGAGCAATCGGCCGATCTTCGGCGTCACGTTCTCGGCCTGGCCCCAGGTCTCGGCCCGCTCCATGCGCGTCATGTTGCCGAGCGCGATTCCCATGTGGATCGTCGGATTGAGATTGCTGAGCGCGATGGCGAGCAGGCTTTGCCGCTCGACGAAGCGGTCGCCGAACAGCGATTGGCAGAGGGCGAGACCCTCCGCACTACGCGATGCGGGCAAGGTGGCGAGATCGACGGACTTGCGCACCGTGTTCACCTGGACCTTGGCCGGACCGGTCTGGCGGCCACTCACCAACGTAGTGCCCCATGCCACGATCGGCACGGTGATGCTTCGGGCGGCGAGCAGGCGCGACAGATAGAGCGCGCCGAACGAGGCGTGCGAGCTGACGATCACCGTCTGCTTCGCTGTGACATGCGGCGCGATCCTATCGAAAACGTGCTTGTGCCCGTAGGCCGGCAAGGCGATCAGGATCACCTCGGCACCGGCGACGAGCGACTCGGCGCTAGTGGCGACAGCCGGCTTGAACGATCCCTCGATCGCGCCGGCGGCAACGAGCGGCTCACCTGCGGCCAGCGCCCTGGTGCGCTCACCGGAGGGCGACCACAGCGTCGGGGCATGCCCCGCCTGTTCGAGGAATGCCGCCATTCCAAACGCGATTGCGCCGGCGCCGACGATGCCAACCTTCATGCTCTGAGTCCTCAAATGCCCGTCGTCTCGACCGTAGTGCGCAGCGCGGAGCGGAGAGACCTTCTCTCCACCAAAAGCCGGCAAATTGTAGAGAGAAGATCTCTCCACTCCGCCTCGCTTCGCTCGGCTCCGGTCGAGATGACGGAATGTTTCTAAGCCATCTTGCGGTCGAGCCAGTCGCGTGTGCGGTAGAGGGCGCCGATCAGCGGCAGGTAGAGCGAGGGATCGCCGTTGTAGAGCGGATGCTCGGGGAACTCGCGGCCGTCGAAGGCATTGACCGGGGCGTTGGAGCCGCCGGCGATCTTCTTGGCCGTCTGGGTGCCGAGATAGGTCATCATGGCGACGCCGCTGCCGTTGCAGGCGAGCAGGTAGTGCATGCCGTCGTCCTGGCCCATGTGCGACATCGAATCGAGCGCGAAGGCCACGTTGCCCGTCCACACGTGCGTGATGCGAATGCCTTTGAGCTGCGGGAAGCGGTCGATCATGTACTGGTACAGGATCGGCGCGCTCACCTCCGGCGGCGCCGCGGTGAAGCGGGCGCGGCCGCCGAAGATCATGTACCTGCCGTCGGGTGAGGGCCGGTAATAGGTCAGCACCCGCTTGGTGTCGCCGATCGAGCGCTGCAGCGGGATCAGGTCCGTCGCCGGCATCGGCAGCTCTTCGGTGGCGATGATGTGGCTCGCCACCGGCACGACGCGCATCTTCAGCTTCGGGGTCAGGTCGCCGGTATAGCCGTTGGTCGCGATGACGACTTCCTTGCAGGCGATCGGGCCCTTGGCGGTCAGCACGCGCCAGCCACTGCCGTTCTTCGCATCCTTCGTCTTTTCGATACGCTCGGCCTCGACCTCGCCGCAGAGGACGGCGCCCTGCGTATGGGCCGCTTCGAGCAGGCCCTTGTAGTAGCGCGCGGGGTGGAGGTTGCCGCCGCTCTTCACGTACATGCCGCCATAGTAATAGTCGGACGCCATCATCTCGCGCACCCGCTCGCGCGGGATCATTTCGGCGCCGACATTGGCGTACTTGTTGAACATCTCGACCTTGCGCGCCTGGTCGTCGTAGTGCTTGGGCGTCCAGGCGCCGG
>CANIEC010000300.1 GCA_947466085.1 Rhodospirillales bacterium | reverse complement strand
CATCAACAAGAAGGTCGAGGCCCCGTTCTGGAGCGAGCAGCTCGGCGCGGCCTCGGGCGGCAAGCTGACCGGCAACATCAAGTCGATCACCGAGCTCAACCTCAAGGGCACCGAGGTGCTGCGGCTGCTGAAGTCCGGCGTCTATGATGTGGCGCATGCGCTGCCGATCTACGTCGACGACGGCGCCGCCATCTTCGAGGGCTCGGACCTGTCGGGCGTGGCGACCAGCGTGGCCCAGCAGCGCGAGATCCTGAACGCCTGGATGCCCGAGATGCAGAAGGTGATGCGCGACAAGTTCGGCTCGATGATCGTGTCGACCTTCGCCTTCCCGCAGCAGGTGTTCTTCTGCCGCGACGAGATTTCCAGCCTGGCCGATATCAAGGGCAAGAAGGTGCGCGTGCAGGGCGTCTCCCAGTCCGACCTGGTCAAGGCGCTGGGCGGCTCGGCGGTCACCATCCCGTTCGGCGAGGTCGTGCCGGCGCTGGAGAAGGGCGTCGTCGACTGCGGCATCACCGGCACGCTGCCGGGATACCAGGCGAAGTGGCCGGAAGTGGTGAAGACCGTCGTCGACGTGTCGCTGGGCTACACCGCGGGCTTCGTGTCGGTGAACCTGGCCAGCTGGAACAAGCTCTCCAAGCCGACCCAGGAATTCATGACGGGCCAGTTCAAGAAGCTCGAAGAGGCGGCCTGGGCCAGCGTCGAAGCCGACACCAAGGAAGGCATCGCCTGCAACACCGGCAACGGCCCGTGCTCGGTCGGACCGACGGCCAAGCTGAAGCTGGTGATGCCGACGGACGCCGACCGCGCCCTGGTCAAGAAGGCGCTGAACGACGTCGTGCTGCCCGAATGGGCCAAGCGCTGCGGCGCGGAGTGCGCGACCAAGTGGACCGAGATGGTCGGCAAGCGCTACGGCCTCGTGGCCAAGGCGAACTGAGCTTCGCCTCGCGGCGGCCCTTCGGGGGAGGGGGACACATGGAACGTCTGTGGCGCGGCGCCTCGGTCGCCGCCCTCTGGGGAGCATGGGCCGGCGGCGCCATGATCCTGCTGGCGGCCGTCGTCGTCACGGTCGAGGTGATCAGCCGCAAGCTGCTCGCCTTCGCCTTCTCCGGCTCCGACGAGATCGCCGCCTATCTCTTCGCGGTCGGCACCTCGTGGTCGCTGGCGCACGTGCTGGTGACGCGCGGCCATGTCCGCATCGACGTGCTCTATGGCCAGCTCGGGGCCCGCGCCCGGGCGGTCTTCGACCTGCTGGCGATCGTGGGCCTCGCGATCCTCGTCCTGGCCATCGTCGACCGCGCGGGCGAGATCTTCCTCGACAATCTGACCGGCGGAAACCGCTCCAACACGCCGCTGCGCATTCCGCTCGCCTGGCCGCAGGCGCCGTGGTTCGCGGGCTTCGTGCTGTTCCTGGCCGTCACCGTGCTGGCCTTCCTGCGTAGCCTGCTGGCGCTGGTGCGCGGCGACCTCGGCACCGTCGCGGCGACCATCGGCGTGCCGTCGCAGGACGAGGAAGTGAAGGGCGAGCTGGGCTCCCTGGGAATCGGATCGCCGGACACGGCAGGCAAGAGGTAGACATGCTCGGCACCGCGCTCCTACTCCTCGTCGCCCTGCTGGCGGTCAGCGTTCCGGTCGCCGCCGTGATGGGCGTGCTGGGCCTCGCGCTCAACCAGTTCTTCTCGTCGATCCCGCTCTACCTCGCGATGGGCGACATCGTGTGGAACGCCAGCTCCGAATACATCCTGATCGCCATCCCGATGTTCGTGATGCTGGGCGAGATCCTGCTGCGCTCGGGCATCGCCCATCGCGTCTATGGCGCGATCGCGACCTGGCTCTCCTGGCTGCCGGGCGGCCTGATGCACGCCAACATCGGCACCTGCGCGATGTTCGCGGCGACCTCGGGGTCGAGCGTCGCCACGGCCGCCACGGTCGGTGTCGTCGCCCTGCCGCAGGTGAAGGTCCGCGGCTATGACGAGCGGCTGTTCCTGGGCACGCTGGCGGCCGGCGGCACGCTCGGCATCCTCATTCCGCCGTCGATCAACTTCATCCTCTACGGGCTGCTGACCCAGACCTCGGTGCCGCGGCTCTATCTGGCGGGCATGATCCCCGGCCTCCTGCTCACCGGCTTCTTCATGGCCATCGTCCTGGTCTACTGCCTGGTCTCGCCGGCCAAGGGCGGCACGCCGGTGGAGAGCAGCTGGCGCGACCGGCTGCGCAGCCTCAAGGACCTCGTGGCGCCGCTGTTCATCTTCGGCGTCGTCGTCGGTTCGATCTATGCCGGCTGGGCCACGCCCACGGAAGCGGCGTCGATGGGCGTCTTCGCGGCGCTGGTGCTGGCCGCCTGGGAGCGCGCGCTGTCGTGGCCGATGATCAAGGCGGTGTTCGAGGGCACGATGCGGACGACGGCGATGATCATGCTGATCATCATCGCCGCGCAGTTCCTGAACTTCGTGCTGGCCAACATCGGCGTCACCGACGGCGTGGCCAAGGCGATCGAGGCGCTGGGGCTGGGCAAGGTCGGCACCATGCTGCTGCTGATCGTGTTCTATCTGATCCTCGGCTGCTTCATGGAGACGATCTCCATGATGATCCTCACGACCCCGTTCGTGTTCCCGATCGTGGTCGGCCTGGGCTGGGATCCGATC
Organism: Rhodospirillales bacterium; assembly: GCA_947466085.1. Taxonomy (GTDB): domain Bacteria; phylum Pseudomonadota; class Alphaproteobacteria; order Reyranellales; family Reyranellaceae; genus Reyranella. The sequence continues at coordinate 951 of CANIEC010000300.1, read as the reverse complement.
TGGTGGGGGATCGTGCTGACCATCCTGATCGAGGCGGCGCTGGTGACGCCGCCGGTCGGCCTCAACCTCTATGTCGTGCAGAGCCTGCGCACGACCGGGGCGATCGCCGACGTGATCCGCGGCGCCCTGCCGTTCGTGGGCGCGATGCTGGGACTGATCCTGCTGCTGATGGCCTTCCCCGACATCGCCCTCGGCCTGCCGCGCTGGGTGATGGGCTGACGGGAAATGAACTGAATCGATTCAAGCACTTAACCTCATCCTTCGAGACGCGGCCTGCGGCCGCTCCTCAGGATGAGGTAGGTGCTCAGGGCGTGCGGCCCGGCGGGAACTGGATGTTGAAGCCGGCGAAGACCTGGAAGCTCGGCTGTCCGATGCCGCTCTGCACCACCGAGTATTGCGGCTCGAGATACATGTTCAGCACGTTGCCGTCGTCGAGGCGCTTGACGCGGCCCAGACCGAACCCGACCGGCACGACCGCACGCTGGCGGCCGAAGTCGATCGTCGTGATGCCGCTCGAGCGCAGGTAGAAGCCGTCGCTGAGATTGTAGAACAGGAACGGCTGGACGGTGAGCGACCGCGCGCTGCTGTCGAACGCCTGCTGGTAGGCGACCAGCGCCGCAAGCAGCCCCCAGTCGTAGGGCGCGCTCACGACACCCTGCACGCCGGCCTGCCACTTGCGCTCGCCCAGCGCCGGACTGGTGGCGGTCGGCAGGATCAGGAGCGGCCCGATGCCCATCTTGGCATTGGCGAGCTGGAAGAGCGGCACGTCGAACAGCGTGAGGTCGCCCAGGCCGCTCTCGGTGCCGGCCGGTCCCCAAACCGTCGTGCCGGTGGCCAGCGAGGCGCGCATGAGCTGCGGCCAGCCGAACGTGTCGTGCGGGAGGATGCCGCGCAGGAAGGGCTGGTCGGCACCGCTGCCCGGCTGGCCGCTCATCACCGGCTGCAGGTAGT
>CANIEC010000299.1 GCA_947466085.1 Rhodospirillales bacterium | reverse complement strand
GAGGCCGGCGATGCTCACCACCGACGCGGCGGCGGCGGCGACGCTGCCAACCGTGTCGGCGAGACTTATGCGGGCCACCAGCTCCGACAGGGTCGGTGCCTGCTCGATGCCGGCCAGGCGCGTGGCCTGCTCGACGATATGGGTGAGACGGGCTTCATAGCTCGGGACCGCCTCCACGACGGCCTGCACATTGCGCCCGATCGTGCGCCCGACGATCCAGAACAGGCCGCCGATCAGCAGGATGGCAAGAACCATCGGCAGCGGCTGCGGCAGGCGCAGACCGCCCAGTCGCGGCTGGGCGAATGTGTCGGCCAGCGAATCGACCATGTACCAGAGCACGATGCCCAGAACGAACGGCAGCAGCAGGCCGCGTCCGGCGACGAGCAGGAAGATCGTCGCGGCGATAACCACGGCCCAAAGCGCGGCGCGTTGCAGCGTCATGGCATCATTATACGCGCTGTCGATTGCGGTTGGGAGGCGGTGTGCGAGGCGCTGCGGATATCAGGCTCGGTCGAGCAGCGCGCGACCGGATTCGGTGAGCTCGACCCGGTTTTCGCCTGCCTCGCCGCCGCATTGGCGCACCAGCCCGTCCGCCCGCGCGTCCTCCCAGACCGGAAAACGCGGGCAGGAGCTCTGCCAGGCGTCGAGCACATCCTCGCGGCGGCGCGGCCGGGCCGCCACCCACTGAAGGAACTGGATCATGATCAGGTTCGGGCTGGCTGACACGACGCCTCCTACTGGAAGCCGCACGCCTGCGCAGTGGCGCCAACGGTCGCCCAGCGCTGGTTTTCGCGGAAGCAGCCGTTGGTCCAGGTGCCGGTGAACACCTGGCCGCCGGGGCCTCCGGACTTGGTGCCCCAGCCATTGGCCCGGTCATCCATCCACTCACCCTCGTAGCGCCCCCCGTTGGCCCAGACGCGCACGCCGCGTCCCTGCATCTTGCCGTTGACGAATTCGCCCTCGTACCGGCCGCCATCGGCGAACAGCATCGTGCCGCGGCCGGTCCGCTGATTTTCCCGAAAGTCGCCGATATAGCGGTTGCCGTTGGTCCAGACGTACATGCCATGCCCTTGTGGGCGACCCTCGCGGAACTCTGCGGTCAGCTTGGCGCCGCTCGGGAAGACATACGTGCCCTTGCCGTCGCGTTCGCCGGCCTTGAACTCGCCCTCGTAGCGAGCCTTGTTGGCGTAGGTCAGCCTGCCTTGGCCCTCATACAGTCCGTCCTTCATATCGCCTTCATAGCGATCGGTGGGGACGCCGTTCCTGGTCCACTGCAGCACGCCCTTGCCCTGGGCCAGCCCGTAGTCGCAGGCGCCTGACCAGCTGATACCAACACTGGAGTCGGCGTTCATCATCACCACGCCGCAGCCGGTCTTCGGGTCCTTGACCTCGTCGCTGGCCGCTGGAGGCTGGCCCGGCGTCGGCAGGGTGGGGAGCTGTCGCGGCACCGGCGCAGCGCCGAGTTCGGGCACCGGCCGCGAAGTCTGGGCCATGCCGGGGAGCGCAGCCGCGGCAAGCAATAGTGTCGTGAGAAGGAGGGGACGGCTCATGCGACGGAAGTCTAGCAGCGGCCGGTAGCATCGTCCTTCCCTTCGTCGCCATTCTTGTCCGCGGCGATACCGAGCTTCACCTCGATGGAGTGCGGCAGGCCCACGACAACCAGGATGAGGAATGTGCCCAACCCGGCAATCTGCCACAGGCCGAAGCCGCAGGAGAGCCCTACGGCGCCCGCCAGCCACATGCCGGCGCCCGTGGTGAGCCCTGGATCGTGCCCCGCGTGAACAGGATCGAGCCCGCGGCAAGGAATGCGACACCCGCCGTCACCGCCTCCACGGCTCGGACGGGGTCCACCTGCACATCCCGCCCGATGAAGGCGGTGGAATGGGAAATCTCAACCATGAGAATGCCGAACGTCGCTGCGGCGACGCAGATCAGAATGTGGGTGCGCGAATTCCTCTACGAATGCGCCCATTTCTACGAGGCGTACTTGAACTCGGGGAGGGCCTTCAGCGAGTCCTTGGTGGCGCCCGGCAGCATGATCTTCTTGCCGTCGGTCCTCATCTGTTCGTAGGGCAGGACGACCAGCTTGTCGCCGACGCCGAGGAAGCCGCCGACCGACAGCACGACGAACGGCGCCTTGCCTTCCGGGTCGACGATGATGTCGTCGATCTTGCCGACCGCGTCTCCCGCTTCGTTCACGACGGAAGAGCCGAGCACCTTGCTGGCGCGGTAACCGGTCGACACCCTGACGACGTCGACCTTCACGAGCTGGACGGTCTGCGGTGTGCCTTGGCCGAGCACGACGGCCGGGACGGTGAGGGCAGTGGCCGCTGCAACCGCAGCTGCGACGAGTAGCTTACGCATGAGGGAACTCCACTGGGGCAAGGACCCTTCAACGGGCTACCTTTCCCATCGTTCCCTTGCCGGGCATGTTACGGCAGCAAGTGGTGCAGCGTGTGGTGAGGCGCCGACAGAGAGCGGCGCCACAGCGTGGCGGCGCGGCCTGTCAGGTAACCGGCGCAGGCCGCGACCATGCCGGCGGCTCCGACCTCGAGTCCGGGATTGGGCGCGTTCGCCAACCCCGCGCCGAATGCCACGAGGGTGCAAAAGGCCATCACGCACGAGGCCCAAAGCCCGTCGCGGCCGTTGGGCAGTCGCAGGCGGGAGTACATGCGGTCGAGTTGGAATTTCAGGAACGAGCCGCGCACTGCGCCCAGCACCATGCCGGCGACCAGCCCGGCCAACCACAGGCGTGGCGCGCGGGTCTCGGGCGCTCCCATTGCGAGCAACAGTGGGGCTGCGGCGAGGGCGAACGGCACCGCGTTGAACAGCTGGACGGGCGGTAGCGTGCGGCCTCGCGCCTCGCGCAGCAATGCCAAAATGGCAGCGCCATCGCAGCATGTGACAATCAGATGGAGGATGTTGAGCTTCAGCACGGCTTCGAGCATAGGCGATCCGGGCTTACGGGCTGTTGACTTGAGAATGTCGTTTTTGCGACACGCCTGCAAATTGTATACGGCCTTCACACTGCGGATCACGTGATGAGACCCCAGGCTTTGAGGCTGGAGTGGTCGTTTCGCGACTGCACTTTCCGTGCACGCGTTCAGGGAGAGAACGACCGCAACGACCTCGTGCACCGTGCTGCCGAAACGGTGAAGTCAACGACGTCGCGGTTGCTGCCCTCGCAACCGTGCACGCGGATGTCTGGCCGCTCTTCGTCGCGGGAGGGTTAACAGTTTGTTTCACATTGTTTTATTGAAAGTCCTTTCGTGAAACCTGTGGAGCGATGGGTGGCCCCTGTGGCTGGGCTGCCACACTCGCGGCAACAATGAGTTGATCGCTTCTTACTTTGTGGCGTTGTCCGGGGAAGGTCGGGTACATTCTGCACGTCACTACGATGAATTTCGCCCCGACCCTCTTGGCGACGGGCTGTGCAAGTAAGGGAGATATCGGATGAAGAAGGCTCTTCTGGCGGCCGCCGCCATTGTCGCGCTGCCGGTCGCTGCGCAGGCGCAGGCTCCGCAGCCGGGTATCTACATTGGTGCCGAGGGCGGCATCAACTGGCTGACGAACTTCACGGCGAACACGAACATTCCGGCGTT
>CANIEC010000298.1 GCA_947466085.1 Rhodospirillales bacterium | reverse complement strand
GGCAGGACATAGGCATTGGCGATGGTCGTCGAGGTGCGCTCGTACTCGCGGATCTCGGGGCAGACCTCGCAGGACAGCGATATCGCGACGCCCGGCAGTTCCTCGGCCAGGATCGCGCCGGTGCGGCGCTCATGCGCCTCGTAGGTAAAGCTGTGCAGGAAGCAGACCGCGACCGCCTCGATCTTCTCGGCTCGCAGTTGCGCGGCGACGCGGCGCACCGCCTGCTCGTCGAGCGCCAGCAACACCGCGCCGTCGGACGCCACGCGCTCGGGCACGCCGAAGCGCAGGTCGCGCGACACCAGCGGCTGCGGCCGCTCCATGTGGATGTCGTATTGCTCGAAGCGATGCTCCCAGGCCATCTCGACGGAGTCACGGAAGCCTTCCGTCGTGATCAGCGCCGTGCGCGCGCCCTTGCGCTCGATCAGTGCGTTTGTGGCGAGGGTGGTTCCGTGGACGACCAGCGTCACGTCCCGCGGACGGCATTCGGCTTCCGCCAGGATGGCGCGTACGCCCTGCAGGACAGCGCGTTCGGGCGCGTCGGGCGTCGTCAGGATTTTGATGGAATGTGACGTCGTGCCGGTTTCCAGCACGACATCGGTGAACGTGCCGCCGATATCGACGGCCAGACGGGAGGACATTCTTACTCGTCGATCTTGATGTTGCCCTTGCGTACCACGTCGCCCCAGGTGACGGAATCGCGCTTCAGGAAGGCCACGTATTCGGCAGGCGGCAGGAGGGCCGGCGTGAGACCGCTCTCGTCGTACTTCTTCTTCACGTCCGGCTCGGCCAGCACCTTGGCGATGGCGGCGTACAAACGGTCGACGATCGGCTGGGGCGTGCCGGCAGGGGCGGCGAGCCCGTACCAGTTCTCCGCCACGTAGCCTTTCACGGCCTCGTCGATTGCCGGCGTGTCGGGCAGGACGGGCCAGCGCTGGGGCGAGGTCACGGCCATGGCACGCGCCTTGCCGCTGCGGATCAGGCCGAGCGTCGCGGGATCGCCGAAATAGGCATCGACGATGCCGGCTGCGAGGTCGTTCAAGGCCGGGCCCGTGCCGCGATAGGGCACGTGGATCATCTTCAGGCCGGACATCTGGGTGAAAAGTTCTCCGGCGAGATGCTGGCTGGTGCCGATACCGCCCGAGGCCCAACGCAGCTCCTGCTTCTTCGCCAGCTCCATGAACTCCGGCAGCGTTTTCGCCGGAAGGTCGTTGCGCACCGCCAGGATGAACGGCATGCGCACCAGCCGCGTGATCTGCGTCAGCGCCATCGGATCGTAAGGCATCTTGGTGCGCAGATGCGGGCCGGCGGTCAGTGTGCCGGCGCCGGTGAGCGACAGCGTGTACCCGTCAGGGGCTGCATGCGACATCGCCTCGACGCCGATGATCCCGCCGGCGCCGCCCTTGTTCTCGATGACAATGGTCTGGCCGAGCTCCTTCGACAGCGGCTCCATCATCAGCCGCGCGGTCAGGTCGACGCCGCCGCCCGGCGGGAAGGGGACGATGATCTTGATCGGTCGTTCGGGATACTTGGCCTGTGCCGAGGCGGCGCGGGCGATGAACGGTGACACGAGCGCCGAGACGAGAAGCTGCCCCAGAAGTTGCCGACGAGTGTTACGCAAGCCGATCCCCTTGTTCCTGATGCGATCATGACAGGGTAGCTGCCCCTGCGCCGCCGTTCGTTTCAACTGCAATCTCGATGCCAGCGGCTCCTACAGCGCTACCGTCCTGAAGACCTCGACGAAACGATCGACGTCCTGCTCATCATTGTAGACGTGCGGGCTGATGCGCAGGCGTCCGAGGCGGGGCGCGGCGTAGACGTTTTCCGCGGCGAGTTTCTGCGGCAGGTCGTCGGCCATCCCTTTGGGAAACTGCAGGCAGATGAGGTGCGGCGCGCGCAGCTTGCGGTCGAGCACGCGCACGCCCGTGTTGGCAAGCCCGTCGGCCAGGCGATCCGTCAGCATGCCGAGCCGCGCGACGATCGCGTCGTTGCCCCAGCCCGCCATCATCTCCATGCCGACCGCCGCCATCTCCAGAGTGATGAAATGGTCACGCTCGCCCATGTCGTAGCGTCGCGCGCCGTCGGCGTAGGAGAGGTCGCGGAAATAGACTTTCTGCTCGGCGGCCACGCCCTTGCGCGCCGGCGCGGTCTGCTCCAGTGGCACGCCGTTCTGATGGCGCTTGGCGACATACATGAAGGCGCGACCGTAAGGGCCCAGCACCCATTTGTAGGTCGGGAAGATCAGGAAGTCCGGATCGAGCGTCTTCACATCGATGTGGCGGACGCCGGCGTCGTGCGTGGCATCGACCAGGAAGGCCGCGCCCTTCTGTCGAACCGCCTCGGCGATGCGCGACAGATCGAGGGCGCCGCCGTCGGACCAGTGCACGGAGGAAATCGAGACGAGGGAGAGCGGTGCGGCATCCTTGCGCGACATCGCGTCGAGCACCGCCGACGTCCAGTCGCCGTCGGCCGGCTGCTTCACCTGTTCGACCGTGTAGCCGCCCTGCTCGGCGCGGCTCATCCATTCGAGTACCGGCGAGGTATGGTCGTCCTGCAGCACCAGCACGCGGCTGCCGCGCGGCAGGCTCATGACCTTGCCCGCGGTCGACACGCCGTAGCCGACGGACGGGATCAGTGCGATGTCGACGGGGTTGGCGCCGATCAACGCGGCCGCCGCCGTGCGCGCTCGCTCGTACTGCTTCGCCATGAAGTCCGCGTCGAGCTTCCACGGCTGGCCCTTGCGTGCGACGCCAATGCGGCCCGCCTCCTGCACCGCGAGCGGCAGCGGGCTCCAGGCGGCGGCGTTGAGAAAGCAGACGTCGCGCGGAATGTCGAACAGAGCGCGTTTGGAAGGAAGCATCGGGACCGCCATCGGTGAAGGAGATGGCGAGCCTAGGGCAATCGCGGACCGAGAGAAAGAACGCCCGTCCTGCGACGGGCGCCCTCTGTCTCGAAAGACTTCGCGAAAGGGTGCGGCGTTAGCCGTCGATCGCCTTCTTCAGCGCGTCCTTGGTCTTGCCGACGGCCTGCTGCGCTTCGCCCTTGGCTTCCTGCAAGGCGCCTTCGACGCGCATCTTGTCGCTGTCGATGGCCTTGCCGACGCCCTGCTTGACGTTGCCGATGGCCTCGTTGGTGACGCCCTTGATCTTGTCGGTCGTGCTGCTCATGAGCTTTCTCCTCTGCCGAATGGTTGTGCGTCCTCAACGCAGTCCCGTCCTCGGCGTTGCAAGAATTCGAGGACAAAGCGCTCGCTTCGAAGTGTCGTCCTTTCGTTGCAACCTTGGACCGCTTGGTGACGTCTCGCTCCACTTTCGCCGCGCGGAGCGGGCTTCTGGGGAACCAGGGGCGTTCCACACCGTTGAGCGGGCATGCGCCAAGGCGCGGCCGCCTGTTGGCGGTCCCCGAACCGCAGCGTGTATTGCTCGAGAGCCTCTTCGTGCCCTAGGACCTCACCGACGCGCGGACGTCAATCCGTTCGACCCCGACGCCATCGCCGATGCCATGCACGTGGCTCACGATGCCGCTGTCGGAACGTCGGGAGCGGCAAAGCGTGCTGAAGCAGAAGGTGATGCGCACGACGGTGGAAGGCCTATTGCCGCCGCTTCATCGAAGCGCTTGAAG
>CANIEC010000297.1 GCA_947466085.1 Rhodospirillales bacterium | reverse complement strand
CGAGCCAGTCCTCGCGCACGATGATCTGTCGACCGTGTCCCAGCAGCGGATCGTTCTCGGCCATCGCCTGCTCCCTACTCGATGCGGATGTCGGCGCTCTTCACCATCTCGGCGAAGAAGGCGATCTGCTTCTCACGGAAGGCCGTGAACTCGACGACCGTGTTGGCCTGCGTCAGGGCGCCCAGCTCGGCCAGCCGCTTCGCCACGCTCTCCACCTTCATGACGGCGTTGACCTCGGCATTGAGGCGCGAGATCAGCGCGGGATCGGTTCCGGCCGGCGCGAACAAGCCGTTCCATTCCCAGGTCTCGAAGCCCGGAATGACTTCGGAGATCGCCGGCACGCCCGGCAGCACCTCGACCGGCTTGGGACCGGTATGCGCCATGCAGGTCACGTCCTTCGAGCTCAACAGCGCCACGGTGCCGGGGACGTTGCTGAACAGAAGCGGGATGCGGCCGGCGAACAGGTCGTTCCGGACCGAGCCCATTTCCTTGTAGGGCACGTGATTGATCTTGATGCCGGCCTTCTGGTTCAGCAGCTCGAGCGAGACATGCTGTACCGTGCCGATGCCGGTCGAGGCGCAGTCGAGCGAGCCAGGCTTGCTCTTCGCCAGCGCAATCAACTCGGGGATCGTCTTGGCGGGGAACTGCGCGTTGCGCACCAGTGTGACGGGCGTCTGCAGGGTCTGGGCGATCGGCAGCAGGTCGCGCTGCGTGTCATAGGGGAGCTTGCCTGCGAACAACGACGGGTTCACCGACTGCGCCGTGGCATCGTAGAGGATCGTGTAGCCGTCGTTGGGCGCGCGCGCCACGATCTGGGCGGCGATGGTGCCCGCCGCGCCCGGCTTGTTGTCGACGGTGAAGCTCTGGCCGAGCTTCTCGCCCAGCGCCTGGCAGTAGATGCGGCAGACAACGTCCGCGGTTCCGCCGGCGCTGTAGGCGTTGACCACGCGCACCGGCTTGGACGGCCAGGCCTGGGCGCGACCGATGGCCGGCGCCGCCAGGGTTCCAGCCGCGGCGCCCAGAAAAGTGCGCCGCCGCATGTTCGCGTTCTTGGACATTGCTTCCTCCGTCACAGGCAGTTCTTGTCGGCTGTGACGAAGACTTCAGACACCGGGCCTTGCCCGACAAGCGCAATCGGCGTGGATCGACTGCACGCCGGAACGAAAGATCTTATGCCGGCTCGCTCTAAGCGCTAGCGCCCAGGGCCCGCACGACATAGCCGTTCAGACGGCGTGCAAAGGCGGCCGGATCGGACGGGATCTCGCCGTCGAGGATGCAGGCCTGGTCGAGCAGCAGGTTCGCCAGATCGTCCACGTCCTGCGCGCGATCTTCCTTCTTTGCCGTGCCCAGCGCCCTGACGATCGCGTGCTTCATGTTGAGCTCGAGGATGGGCTTGGTGCCGCTGCCGCGGTTCTGGCGCTCGAGCAGCCGCTCGAGTTCGCGATCGCGGCCCTGCGCGCTCGCCACCAGGCAGGAGGCGCTGTCAGTCAGGCGCGTCGAGGCCTTCACGTCCGCCACCTTGTCGCCCAGTACCTGCTTGGCGGCCTCCAGCACGGCGGCATCGTCCTCGACGGCATCGGCGCCGGCGTCCCCGGCCTTCGCCTCGTCGACGAGCGGGATCAGGCCGAAATCGACCTCGCCCTGGCTCAGAGACTTGAGCGGCTTGCCCTCGAACTCCTGCGGCAGCGTCGTCCAGAAGGCGTCGACCGGATCGGTCAGCAGCAGCACCTCGACGCCGCGGGCCTTGGCGGCCTCAAGCTTGGGATTGGACTTCAGCCGGTCGAGGCTGTCGCCCACGAGGTAGTAGATCTCGGTCTGGTTCGGCTTCAGGTCGGCCACGTAGTCCTTGATCGAACGCGGCGTGTCGCCCGCCGTCGAGGCGAAGCGCGCGAGGCCGAGCAACTGGGCGCGCCGCTCCTGATCCTCGTAGAGTCCTTCCTTGAGGATCGGGCCGAAGGTCTCCCAGATCTTGCCGTAGGCCTCGGCGTCCTTGGCGGCGGTGCTTTCCAGCTCCGACAGGACGCGGCCGACGAGGCCCGAGCGGATCTGGCGGACCTGCGGATTGTTCTGCAGCATCTCGCGCGAGAGGTTGAGCGGCAGGTCCTCGCTGTCGACCACGCCGCGCACGAAGCGCAGGTACGCGGGCAGCAGCTCGGCATCGTCGGTGATGTAGACGCGGCGGACATAGAGCTTCACTCGCCCCTTGCGCGCGGGGTCGGTGAGATCGAACGGCGGCATGCTGGGCACGAACAGCAGCACCGCATAGGACTGCCGCCCTTCGACCTTGTAGTGAAGGGTCAGCGCCGGCTCGTCGAAGGCCATGGCGAGCGAGCGATAGGCCTGCGTGTAGTCCTCCGGCTTCACCTCGGACTTCGAACGCTGCCACAGCGCGCTCGCAGCATTGATCTGCCGCGCCTCGCCCTTGTCGTCGATCAGCTCGATCGGGAACAGCACGTGGTCGGAATAGGTGCGGACGATGCGCTCGAGCTCATAGGGCTGAAGGTAGCGCGCCGCGTCCTCCTTGAGATGCAGCACGATCTCGGTGCCACGCGACACGCGCGCCGCCTGCTCCGGTGTGGCCGGCGACACCTCGAAGCCGGCGCCGCTGGCGGAGGTCCAGGTCCAGGCCTCGGCCGAACCGGCGCGGCGGCTGGTCACCTCGATACGGTCGGCCACCATGAAGGCGGCATAGAAGCCCACGCCGAACTGGCCGATCAGGCCCAGCCCGTCCTTGGCGTCCTGCAGCCCCTTCAGGAACGCCTTGGTGCCGGAGCGCGCCAGGGTGCCGAGATTGTCGATCAGCTCCTGCCGGTCCATGCCGATGCCGTTGTCGGCGATGGTGAGGGTCTTGGCGGTGGCATCGGGCTTGAGCCGGATGGCCAGGCGTTCGTCACCAGCCAGCAGCTCGGGCCGGGCGATGGCCTCGTAGCGGACCTTGTCGCAGGCGTCGGAGGCGTTCGACACCAGCTCGCGCAGGAAGACGTCGGTCTCCGAATAGACCGAGTGGATCATCAGGTTGAGGAGCTCGGCCACCTCGGCCTGGAACTGGTGCTTTTCCGGTCCGCCCTGGGCCGCCGATCCGTCGCCGTTCATTGCGCTTGGTTTCCTCGCGGTGGATTTTCCGGCGGTGGATATAGGAAAAGGAGCGCGGCCGACAAGGGGTGCTGCAAGGCCCGCGCGTCAGCGCTTCTGCTTGGCGCGTTCGATCGCTTCCATGATGAGGCGCCTCGCCTCGTCGACATCGCCCCAGCCCAGCAGCTTCACCCACTTGCCCGGTTCGAGGTCCTTGTAGTGGACGAAGAAGTGCTCGATCTGGTGGCGCGTGATATCCGGCAGGTCCGTGTAGTTCTTCACATGCACGTAGCGCTGCGTCAGTTTGGGCGACGGCACGGCGATGATCTTCTCGTCGCCACCGCCATCGTCCTCCATGCGCAGCACGCCGATCGGGCGCACGTTGATCACGGCGCCGGGAATGATTGGGCGGGTGTTGGCCACCAGCACGTCGATCGGGTCGCCGTCGTCCGACAGGGTATGCGGCACGAACCCGTAGTTTCCGGGGTAGCGCATGGGCGTGTACAGGAAGCGGTCGACCACCAGGGCGCCGGCTTCCTTGTCCATCTCGTACTT
>CANIEC010000296.1 GCA_947466085.1 Rhodospirillales bacterium | reverse complement strand
GGTACTGGGGTACCGGGTGCAGGGGTGCGACATTGATTTCGTCTGATTCATTTATTTCGTTTATTTCGTTTATTCGCCAATACCCGGCTTTTTCAGCGGCCTGTTAGGCCGCTGCCGCAAGGTCGCGATCGAGCTCGAGGGCGCCCGCCTTCAGGCGCGGGATGAGTTCGCGGCCGAAATCCGTGACATCGCCCAGCGGATCGAAGCCGCGAATGAGGAACGAAGCCACGCCGAGCCGGTAATACTTCAGCATCGCCTCCGCGACCTGCTCCGGCGTGCCGACGAGGCACGAGGTGTTGCCCTTGCCGGCGGCTGCACCGGCCACCGGCATCCACAGCCGCTCGTCGTGCACGTCGCCGCGCCTGGCCAGCTCGACCAGGCGCTCGGCCGACTTGTCCTGCGGCTTGGTGGGCATGGTTCCGCTCGACTTGAGATCGTCGAGGATCTTCTTCGCCTTGTCCCACGCCTTGCCTTCAGTCTCGGCGACGATCGGGCGGAACGAGACGTTGAAGCGCGGCGTGCGGCCGAACGGCAGGGTCATGCGCCGGAACTCTTCCATCCGCTCAGCCGTCTCAGCCAATGGTTCGCCGAACATGGCGAAAGTATCGCAATGCTGCGCGCCCATCGCCATCGCACCCGGCGAAGAACCGCCGAAGAATAGCGGTGGATGCGGCTGCTGGAACGGCCGGGCCTCGGAGAACACGTCCCTGAAACGGTAGAACTTGCCCTCGTAGTCGAACGGCTTGGTCGAGGTCCAGACCTTGCGCATCACGTCGAGATACTCGGCGGCGCGCTCGTAGCGTTCTTCCTTGGGCGAGAAATCGCCCTCGCGCTGCTGGTCGGCGTCGCTGTTGCCGACGATGATGTGAAGGGCGAGGCGGCCGCCGGAAAGCTGGTCCATCGTTGCCGCCGCGCGTGCCGCAAGGGTCGGCGAGACGACCCCCGGCCGGTGGGCGATCAGGTATCGAAGCTTCTCGGTATGAGCCGCGGCATAGGTCGCGACCGTGAACCCCTCGGCGGACGAGGCGTAATAGCCGACCAGCACATAGTCGAAGCCGGCCTTCTCGTGGGTCTGCGCGAACTCGCGCAGGAACGAGGGCGAGATGCCGCCTCCAATCACATGCAAGGCGGTGCCCTGCGGGGGCGCCACGCCGATCATCCCGATGACATTGACGGGCACTGCTTCCTCCGGTTGTTCTGTATATCAGAACGTTGTTCCAATATAGTCGCGGGCTCGAAGTTTGCTGTCAAGGCGAAGCCCCTGCCGTCTATAAGGACCGCCGATGACCCATGCCCTCCCTCCCCTCGACATCCTCCGCGACGCCACCACGACGATTGCCGAAGAGGCGGCGCGCGAGATCATGCGCATCTACGCGGGCGACCACGGCGTTCGAGACAAGGAGGACCGGAGCCCCGTGACCGACGCCGACCATGCCGCCGAAGCGGTCATCCTGGCCGGATTGCGCAAGCTCACGCCCGACGCGGTGATCATCGCCGAGGAGGAGATGGCGGCCGGCCGCATCCCATCGCTTGACGGCAAGGCGTTCTGGCTGGTCGACCCGCTCGACGGCACCAAGGAATTCATCAAGAGGAACGGCGAGTTCACGGTGAACATCGCGCTGGTCGAGAACGGCCACCCGATCCTCGGTATCGTGCTGGCGCCGGCGACCGGGACGCTGTGGCGTGGCGCCAAGGGCCTCGGCGCCGACAAGCGTGAGGGCGCGGGCGCTTTCACGCCGATGAAGACCCGTACGCCGCCGCCTGAGGGACTGACCGCCTGCGCGAGCCGCAGTCACGGGACCTTTAGCGACCTCGACATCTGGTTCCGCAACAACAACCTCACCGTGGCCAACCGCGTCGAGGCCGGCTCGTCGCTCAAGTTCTGCCTGATTGCCGAGGGCAAGGCCGACATTTATCCGCGTTTCGGACCGACCATGGAATGGGACACCGGTGCGGCCCAGGGCGTGCTCGAGGCCGCGGGCGGCGAGGTGGTCACCGTCGACGGCAAGCCCCTGCTCTACGGCAAGCCCCGCTTCGCCAACCCGCACTTCATCGCCCGCAGTCTGGCGGCGCGATGAGCGTGGTCGAGGCGACGGCGCAGTCCATCGCCGAGGCCGCCCGCACACTACGGGATGGCGGCCTCGTCGCCTTCCCGACCGAGACCGTCTACGGGTTGGGCGGCGATGCCACGAACGAGCGTGCCGTCGCGGCGATCTTCGAGGCCAAGGGCCGCCCGCAGTTCAATCCGCTGATCAGCCATGTGCTCGATGCCGCCGCCGCCCGCGCCTTCGTGCGCTGGACGGATACGGCCGAGAAACTCGCGGCCCGTTTCTGGCCGGGCCCGCTGACGCTGGTCCTGCCCCGTGCCGAGGGCTCGACCATCGCCCTGCTGGCGACCGCCGGGCTCGACACGGTAGCGATCCGCGCGCCCTCGCATCCGATCGCCCAGGCGCTGATGCGGGCGACCGGCCGGCCGATCGCCGCGCCCTCCGCCAACCGCAGCGGCGAGGTCAGCCCCACCCGCCCCGAGCATGTCGAGCAATCCCTGGGCGCACGCGCCCCCATGATCCTCGACGGCGGCCCCTGCCTCGTCGGCGTCGAATCGACGGTGCTCGATCTCACGACCGCGAAACCGGTCCTGCTGCGGCCCGGCGGTGCGACCCGGGAAGCGATCGAAGCCGTGATCGGGCCGGTCGCGCTCAGCGACGCCATCCCGAGCGGCAATGCGGCACGCAAGTCGCCCGGTCAGCTCCACAGTCACTACGCCCCGTCGCGGCCCGTGCGACTTGACGCGACCTCGGTCTCGCCCGACGAGGGCCTGCTCGCGTTCGGCGAAGCCGTACCGGAGGGCGCGATGCTTACGATGAATCTCAGCCCGTCCGGCAATCTCGGCGAGGCCGCCGCCAACCTGTTCGCCATGATGCGCTCGCTCGACCGGCCGGGCATCGGCCGCATCGCCGTGGCGCCCATTCCGCACACCGGGCTCGGTCTGGCGATCAACGACCGCCTCCGTCGCGCCGCCGCGGGTGACGGCTCCAACAGGCAGCGCTAGTCTGCCGTCAAAGAGAGGAAACGATGCCCGATACCGCGATCCCCCCGACCATTCCGACGTCGCCCGTCACGCCCGCGATCCTCGAAAGCCTGCGCGCCATCGTGGGCGACAAGGGGCTGATCGCCGACGACCAGGGCAAGCAGCCCTTCGTCACCGACTGGCGCGGCTCGATCGTGGGCAACGCGGCCGTCGTGGTGCGGCCGGCGAATGTCGAGGAAGTCTCCAAGGTCGTGAAGCTCTGCTACGACAACGGCATCGCCATCGTGCCCCAGGCGGGCAACACCGGGCTGATGGGCGGCGCGACGCCCTGGCCGTCGCACACCGGCATCGTCCTGTCGGTCGGCCGCATGAACAAGGTGCTGAACGTCGACCCGGTCGGCTACTCGATGACCGCCGAGGCGGGCTGCGTGCTGCAGACGCTGCAGGAGACGGCGGCCAGCCATGACCGCTTCTTCCCGCTGTTCCTCGGCGCCCAGGGCTCCTGCATGATCGGCGGCAATCTCTCGACCAACGCCGGCGGCGTTCAGGTGCTGCGCTACGGCAATGCGCGCAACCTCGTCATGGGCCTCGAAGTGG
>CANIEC010000295.1 GCA_947466085.1 Rhodospirillales bacterium | reverse complement strand
CTGCTCTTCTCGTTCATCATCTCCTTCGACGAGGTGACAATCACGATGTTCCTCACCGGTCCGCAGGTCACGACCCTGCCGGTGCAGATCTATGCGTTCATCCAGGAGAATGCCTCGCCGGTGCTGGCGGCGATCTCGACCGCGACCGTCGTGGTGACGCTGGTGGTGGTCATGCTGCTGGAACGGCTGATCGGCCTCGAATTCTTCGTGGCCCATGACCCGGCCTAGTGTTCGGTGCGGCATGGAATCATCCACCTCCCCATTCAAATGGGGAGGTGTCGGCGTCTTACGCCGACGGAGGGGTCAGAGTGATCGTTCGTTCTTCGGCGCTATCGGACATTGCAAGCAATGTCCTGTCGCTCAACGGGCTGAGCTTTGCTCAGCCCGACCAGCCCTTCGCCTTGATATGGGCCTTCACGGCATCGAGGAAGGCGTCGGCCAGCCGCGACGGCTTGCGGTGGCGCGGGCGCATCGCGCGGAACAGATAGCGGATACGGGGCTCGAACGGCACGACGGCGATGCCGGCGCCGAGATAGTCGCGGGCGGTGAAGGGCTCGACGATGGAAACGCCGAGACCCCGCGCGGCGAGCGCACAGGCATCGGCGGAGGAGTAGACGTCGATCTGCAGCTGCCGCTCGATCCTCTCCTGCTCGAAGGCCGCGTCGATCAGATGGCGCATGCGGCCGTCGAGCGGGAAGGACAGGAAGCGTTCGCCGCGCAGGTCGGCGGGCCGGATCACCTTGCGCCGCGCCAGCCGATGGCCGCCCGGCAACACGCAGACCGCCGCCGCGCGGCTCAGCTCTTCCGTGACCATCGCGGGATGCTCGAACGGCATCATCGAGAAGCCGAGGTCGATCTGCTGGTCGATCATCTTCTGGTTGATGTAGGTCGAACTGCGGACCTGGAAGACGATGTGCGCCTTGGTGTGGCGCTTCATGAAGGTGGCCATGACGTCGGGCAAGACGCTGCGCCCGAGCGCCGGCGTCGAATAGATCAGCAGGTCGCCGACCTGACGCTCGCGGATCTCGCGCGCGACTTCCGTCACGCGCTCCAGGCTGTGATAGAGCCGGGCCACCTCCTGCTCGAGAAGCCGGGCCTCGCTGGTCGGCGCCAGCCGGCGCTTGATGCGGGTGAACAGCGGATAGCCGATCTCGTGTTCCAGCCCCGCCAGGATCTTGCTCACCGCGGGCTGCGAGACGCCCAGCCGCTCCGCGGCGGCGGTCACCGTGCCGTGCGCCATGATGGCGCGAAAGGCTTCGAGCTGGCGCGACGTGATCATCATAACCTCGACGACTTAACCTCGTCGGACAATGACTTTGACCGTCTCCCGGCTCAAGCCTTTACTCCGTCCTGTCAACGTTTTTGCGTGTGAGATCTTTCATGCCTGCGGTTAACCAGTCGATCTTCTCCAGCGACTTCAGGGACGAACCCTACTGGTGGGAGGCATTCCGGCCGCAAGCCATCACCGCGCCGTCGCTGCCCACGCGCACCGATGTCGTGGTCGTGGGCGGCGGCTATGCCGGCCTCGCGACGGCGCGCGCGCTGGCCGATGGCGGCGTGCAGAGCGTCGTGCTGGAGGCCGACGAGTTCGGCGCGGGCGCCTCGACGCGCAGCGGCGGCGCCTTGAGCGCCGGCCTGTCGATCGGCAAGAGCTTCACCGGCCGCACCCTCGACTATTCGCCCGAACTGGTGCGCGACGTGGTGGGCTGGGCGATCGACGCCTATCGCGCCCTCATCGACCTGGTCGAGCAGGAGAAAATCGACTGCCACCTCGAGCAGCGCGGCCGCTTCCTCGGCGCCTGTGCGGCCTCGCACTATCAGGGCCTGCGCACGCGCTTCGCCAAGCTGCGCGACGGCGGCGCCACCGACTGCCGCCTGATCACCCGCGAGGAGCAGCGCGAGGAGATCGGCAGCGACTTCTATCATGGCGGCATGGTCTTCGAGACGGCGGGCAAGCTGCATCCCGCCCTGTTCTATGGCGGCCTGCTGGCGGCGGTCCGCCGGCGCAATTCGGTGACCCTGGCGGGCCATTGCCGCGCCACCGGCCTCGCCCGCGACGGCGAAGGCTGGCGGGTCAGCACCAGCATGGGCGAGGTCCGGGCGCGCCACGTCGTCGTCGCGACCAACGGCTACACGTCCGGCGTCACGCCCCGGCTGCAGAAGCGGCTGGTGCCGATCGCCAGCCACATCATTGCGACCGAGGAGTTGCCCGCGGACCTGATCCGCGAACTCTGCCCCAAGGGCCGCACCTTCTCCGAGACGCGGCGGGTGCTGCACTACTACCGGATCTCGCCCGACGGGAAGCGCGTGATCTTCGGCGGCCGCGCCCGCTTCACCGAGATCCCCGGCGAACTGCGCGCCCAGCTTCTGCACCAGGCGCTCGTCGAGCGGTTTCCGCAGCTCAGCCACACCAAGGTCACCCACACCTGGCAGGGCAACGTCGCCTTCACCTACGACGCGCTGCCGCATGCCGGCGAACTGGACGGGCTGCACTTCGTGCTGGGCTGCAACGGTTCGGGCGTGTCGATGATGCCGTTCCTCGGCAATGCGATGGGCCAATCGATCGCCGGACGCCTGCATGGCAAGGTGCCCTTCGCGGGAACGGCGCTGCCGCCCATTCCGCTCTATTCCGGCAAGCCGTGGTTCCTGCCGGTGATCGGCGGCGCCTTCCGCACCCTGGATTACATCGACGAGAAGGTCAGATGAGCGCTTCGTTCTTTTCCGCCGATTACGACGAGGCGCGCCAGCGCTTCCTCGACGCCTCGGCCAAAGCCGGCGCCAGCGTCCAGACTCATACCCATCCGTTGAAGGGCGCGTCGGGTGAGGAAATCGCCACCGATACGGCGCTGCTGGGGCCTGCGGATGCGAGCAAGCTGTTCATCGTGAGCTCGGGAACGCATGGCCCGGAAGGCTTCGCCGGCTCGGCCTGCCAGCTCGCGCTGCTGAACGACGAGCTGGCAAAGCGGGCGAGCGATCGCGGAATCGCGCTGCTGCTGATCCATGCGGTCAACCCGTACGGCTTCTCGCACCTGAAGCGGACGAATGAAGACAATATCGACCTCAACCGCAACTTCAACGACTTCACGACGCCCTATCCCGACAACCCGGTCTACGAGCAGATCCACGACCTGCTGGTGCCGGAGACCTGGCCGCCCTCCACCGACAACGAGGAGCGCCTGAGTGCCGCGATGGCGCGCCTCGCAGGACAGCGCAATCCCGGCGTCTCCAGCGGGCAGGCCAGGCATTCCGACGGGCTCTTCTACTGCGGCACCGCGCCGGCCTGGAGCAACGGCACGATCCGCTCGCTCCTGCGCACTCATGGCACGAACAAGCGGCACATCGCCTGGATCGACGTCCATACCGGCCTCGGCCCCTATGGCCACGGCGAGAAGATCTTCGGTCGCCATTCCGAGGAGACCACGAAACGCGCGAAAGCCTGGTGGGGTAGCGACCTGATCGTGAGCACGGCGACCGAGTCGGTGTCGCCGCGCACGATCGGGCACATCACCGGCTGCGCGCCGGAGGAATGTCCCGGCGCGGCGATCACGCCGACGACGCTGGAATACGGCACCGTGCCCAATCCGGTCGTGCGCCATGCGCTGCGCGGCGAGGCCTGGCTGGCGGGCCATCCCGACGCGGCCGCGCCTCTGG
>CANIEC010000294.1 GCA_947466085.1 Rhodospirillales bacterium | reverse complement strand
CGTCCGCGATGGCATCTCCGATCTGGTCCGGCCCGACATCCTGATGGGCAGCGGCAAGCTCAGCGTCTCGCGCACCGACCAGGGCGTGGGGTTCGCCGACCGCACGCGCACGCTCGCAGAGCAGCTCGGTGCCGCCTTCGAGCCATGGGAGACCTCGCGCGTGCGCGCCGTGCTCGCGACGGCGCGCTACCATCAGGCGATCCATGATCCGACCTCGTTCCACATCCATCCGCTGAATTTGGCGCTGGCATTGGCGATCGACATCGAACGGCTGGGCAGCGCGATTCACGAAGGCACCGAGGCCATCGAGTTGACGCGCGACGGCAGCTTCTGGCGGGTGCGCGCCGCACACGGCGCCCTCAAGGCGCAGCATGTCGTGCTGGCCGGCAATGCCGATCTCGGCGCCGTGCAGCCGCGCATCGCGCGGGCGGTGCTGCCGGTCGCGACCTACGTCGCCGTCACGGAGAAGCTCGGCCCGCGCCTCGGCGAGGCGATCCGCTGGACGGGCGCGATCTCCGACACGCGCCGCGCCGGCGACTATTATCGCGTCGTCGACGGCGACCGGCTTCTATGGGGCGGCCGCATCACCACCGACACGACCGAGCCGCGGCGGCTGCGCGAGATGATGCGCGGCGACATGCTCTCGGTCTATCCGCAGCTCGGTCACATCGACATCGCCTCTGCCTGGCCCGGCATCATGGGGTATGCGCCGCACAAGATGCCCCAGGTGGGCGAGGTCGAGCCCGGCCTCTGGGTCTGCTCGGCGTTCGGCGGCCATGGCGTCGCCCAGACGGCCGCAGGCGCCGATGCGGTCGCGGCCGGCATCCTGGGCGATCCCTCGCGCGCTCGCCTGTTCGCGCCGTTCGGCACCGGCTGGGCCGGGGGCGCCGCCGGACGTGCGGCGACGCAGCTTGCCTACTGGGGCCTCCAGATGCGTGACTGGTGGGACGAGAAGCGCCAGGCCCAGAACGCGGAGACGTTGCGGACATGACGATCCAACGGATGGGCGATTCACCCCGGCGGCGCGAGGACGCGCGCTTCGTCACCGGCCAGGGCACCTATCTCGACGACCTGACGTTCGAGCGGCTGGCCCATGCCGTCGTCCTGCGCTCGCCGCATGCCCACGCGCTCGTTCGGTCGATCGACGCCACCGCGGCCCGGGCGGCGCCCGGCGTCCTCGCCGTTCTCACTGGGGCCGAAGCCACCACCGACGGGCTGAAACCACTTCGCCCCTATGCCGAGGCGAACGTGCAGACCGGCGAGCCCTTCGCCTTCGCAGCTCAGCCGCTGCTGGCCACGGACAAGGTTCGTTTCGCCGGCGAGCCCGTGGCGCTGATCGTCGCCGAGACGCACGCGCAGGCGCTCGATGCTGCCGAGCAGGTCGTCGTCGATTACCAGGCGCTGCCGGCCGTGACCTCGCCCGGGGCCGCCCGCGCGCCGGGCGCGCCGCAGCTCTCCGACGAGATCCCGGGCAATACCTGCCTCGACTGGCGGACCGGCGACACGGCGGGCGCCGAGGCCGCCTTCGCCGCGGCGGCGCATGTCGTGTCGCTCGATCTCGACAACCATCGCATCGTGATGAACCCGATGGAGCCACGGGGCGGCGTGGGCACGTTCGACCCCGCGACCGGCCGCTATACGCTCCACGTCTCCAGCCAGAACATCCACATCAACCGCAACCACGTCGCCCGCGCGCTCGGAGCCGAGCCGAAGGACGTGCGGTTCGTGGCGCCCGACGTGGGCGGCGGCTTCGGCGCCAAGAACTTCGCCTATGTCGAGCACGCGCTGATCCTGTGGGTCGCCCGCAAGGTCGGCCGGCCAGTCAAGTGGATCGCGAACCGTAGCGAAGTGTTCCTGTCCGATCATGCCGCGCGCGATATGCGTGCCGAAGCGTCTCTGGCGCTCGACGCGCAGGGCAAATTCCTCGCCCTCAGGATCGCCAGCGTCGCCAATCTCGGCGCCTACATGGCCGGCGCCGGCGGCGGCGTGCAGACCTTCCAGTACATCCATCTCCAAGGCTCGGTGTACCGCATCCCTGCGATCGCGCTGCATGTCGTGGCGGTCGTCACCAACACCGCGCCGATCGGCGTGACGCGGGGACCGGGCTTCGCCGAGGCGATCAACATCGTCGAGCGGCTGATCGATGCGGCGGCCCACCGGACCGGCTTCGATCGTGCCGACCTCAGGCGCTGGAACATGGTGCCGCCGGAGGCGATGCCGATGACCAATGCCTTCGGCTTCGAGGTCGACAGCGGCCACTTCGCCGAATCGCTCGACCAGGCGCTGGTTCGCGCCGACTGCGCGGGCTTCGAGGCGCGGCGGCGCGAGAGCGCGCAGCGCGGACGGCTGCGCGGGCTGGGCTTCGCCTATCACATCAAGGCGACCGGCGGGCCGCCCGACGAGAATGTCGACGTGCGCTTCGAAGCCGACGGCACGATCTCGCTGCTCACCGGCACGCAGCATATCGGCCAGGGCCACGAGACGACCTTCCCGCAGATCCTGGCCCACCGGCTGGGCGTGCCCAACGCGCGCATCCGCCTCGTCCAGGGCGACACCGACGCGATCCCGTTCGGCGGCGGCCATGGCAGCTCGCGCGCGACCTACATGGGCGGTACGGCGATCTGGCGGGCCTCTGACGAGATCATCGCCAAGGGCACGGGGTTGGCGGCGGATGCGCTGGAAGCCTCGGAAGCCGACATCCGCTTCGAGGAGGGTCGCTTCGTCGTTTCCGGCACGGACCGCGCCATCGGCCTGCTCGAAGTCGCCGCGCTGGGCCGCGACAAAGGCAAGCCGCTCGACACGTTCCACGCCTGGAAGCGCGAACACATGACCTTTCCCAACGGCGCCCACGTCGTCGAAATCGAAATCGACCGCGACACCGGGCGGGTGGCCCTCGCACGCTACACGGCGGTCGACGATTACGGCGTGCTGGTCAATCCTATGGTCGCCACCGGCCAGGCACACGGCGCCATGGCGCAGGGCGCAGGCCAGGCGCTGCTGGAGCATGCGACGTACAATCCCGCATCGGGCCAGATGGTGGCCGGCTCGTTCATGGACTATGCCCTGCCGCGCGCCGACGACCTGCCGTCGTTCGACCTCGGCTTCAATCCGACCCGCTGCACGACCAATCCGCTGGGGGTGAAGGGCTGCGGCGAGGCCGGCGCCATTGCGGCCTTCCCCGCCATCGCCAACGCCATCCTTGACGCGCTGGCGCCGCTCGGCGTGAAAGGCTTCGACGGCCCGGCGACCCCCGCGCGGATCTGGCAGGCCATTCAGGAGGCACGATGAGACGCGAAGCACCGGCGGCAGCCCGCAATCGGCAACCCATTCTCGACGTGCTGCAGCCGCGCCTGCCCGAGAGGGGGCTGGTGCTGGAGATCGCCAGCGGTACCGGCGAGCATGTCGTGCACTATGCTGGTGCCCGGCCCGACCTTACCTTTCAGCCGAGCGACCCCGATGCCGATGCCCGGGCGAGCATCGACGACTGGGTCCGCACCCTGGGTCTGGACAACGTGCGTCCGGCCCTCGAGATCGACGTCACCGGGGCGACATGGCCGATCGAGCGGGCGGATGCCGTGCTCTGCTGCAACATGATCCACATCGCGCCGTGGGAGGCCGCCGTCGGGCTGTTGACCGGCGCGGGACGCCTGCTG
>CANIEC010000293.1 GCA_947466085.1 Rhodospirillales bacterium | reverse complement strand
CTGCTGCGCATGATCGACGATTCCAAGAAGCTGACGCTCGAGCAGCGCGAGGAGGCCTACGAGGCCATGATCGCGTCTGGCGTCGTGCAGTTTGCCGTGGGCGAGGCGAGCGTCGAGGAGATCGACAGGGTCAACATCCTGCAGGCGACGTATCTTGCCATGCGCCGCGCCGTGCAGGCGCTGGCCGAGCAGCCCGAAGTCGTGCTGGTCGACGGCAATCGCGTGCCGCCGCAACTGGGCTGCCGCGCCGAGGCCATCGTCGGCGGCGATGCCCATTCCTACTCGATCGCCGCCGCCTCGATCTTCGCCAAGGTGACGCGCGACCGTTACATGCATGCGCTCGCTTTGACCTATCCGGGCTATGGCTGGGAGACCAACCGCGGCTATGGCAGCCAGCAGCATCTCGAGGCGCTGTCGCTGCTCGGGCCCACACCGCACCACCGGCGCAGCTTCGCGCCGGTCACGCGACTGGTGTGAGGCATGGGCCTCGGCTCGATCCGCAACCTCGACTACGTGGTCCTGCTCTGCGAGGACCTGGCGCGCGCGCGGCAGTTCTATCTCGACGTGATGAAGTTCCGCATTGAGCGCGAGACGCCGCGCTGGGTGAGCTTCCATGTCGGTTCCGGCCTGCTCTGCCTGCGGCCACGCACCCTCGAAGGTACGTTCCAGGACGGGCCAGGTGCGCCCTCGGGCTCGGCCTCGGTGCAACTCGCCTTCCGCGTCGCGCCGCCCGAGATCGACGAGATCCAGGTCGAGCTGGCGGCCGCCGGCATCGACCTCATGGGGCCGCCGCGGGACATCCCGGCCTGGGGCCATCGCGCGATCTTCTTCCGCGACCCCGAGGGCAACGTCATCGAAATCTACGCCGAAGTCTGACGGCAGGAGAACCAACGTGCTCAAGCTCTACTACACCGCCAGTACCTGTTCGCTCGCCACCCATATCGTGCTGGAGGAGGTCGGCGCCGACTATTCGACGGTGCGCATCGACTTCGCCACGGAACAGCAGAAGTCGGCCGAGTACCTGAAGGTCAATCCCAAGGCCCGGGTGCCGGCGCTGGTGACCGACAGGGGCATCCTCACCGAGACGCCGGCGATGCTGGTCTATGTGGCGCAGAGCTTCCCGCAGACACGGCTCGCGCCGATGGAGGACCCCTTCTTCTTCGCGCAGATCCAGTCGTTCAATTCCTATCTCTGCTCGCACGTGCACGTGGCGCATGCCCATCGCATGCGCGGCCATCGCTGGGTCGATGCCGACGACAAGGCGGCGATCGCCGCCATGCAGCGCAAGGTGCCGGAATCGGTCGGCGCCGGCTTCGAGCTGATCGAGCGCGAGATGCTGAAGGGGCCCTGGGTGATGGGCGACCAGTACACGGTCTGCGACGCCTATCTCTTCACGCTGGCCCAGTGGCTGGAGAAGGACGGCGTCGATCCCGCACGCATCCCGCGCGTGATCGATCACCGCCGCCGCATGTCGGAGCGCCCGGGCGTGAAGAAGGCGATCGCCGAGGAACTGGCTTGAGCGATCGTGGACGGCGCATGTTGCTTTCGCGAGTGGTCGCGGTAAGCCTCGCCGTTATTGCTCTGGTGATCGGCGTCCAAGAGCCGGCAGCGTCACAATCCGCCCTAAGCGAGGACGAACTCGAACGGATATCGCGCGAGATCGCGATTGAGGCGGCCAAGTTCGAATATCTTCGATGGCCTCCAAGGCAATTTCCGTTGCGGGTGGCTTTTGGATCAGGCCAGAGCTTGAAGCAGAAGACCGATTGTGCGGATCAGTGGCAGCGGCACTACGAAGAGTACGTGAAGTTCATCAACGCGAACTCGAAGTTGCTGACCCCAAGCTCGATGACCGACGCGCTGGATGCCTATGTATTCTATGGGACCAGCGTAGAACTCGAAGCGTTGCCGGCCTTCAAGTTGGAAGATGCATGGTCTTCAAAGCCGGAAGCGATTCAGTCTCGACACCAGGATCGATTCAGCCGCTCCTATAGATTCGCCTACGGCGCTGATGATTTCATTGAATTCGCGTCGAAGTTCAAGGACCTGCGCGAGGATCTGGGAGCCTGTACTCACCCCAATCTTGATCCTGCGGATGCACTCGCTGGGGCCCTGCTGCCAGGGTACGTCGCCACCATATCCTCTCAGGTATTTCGTCGTTTCGGGGACCGCGCCGATCCGACCCTCGAATGGCGCGCGCATCGCCGTCTGCTTTCCGCGATGAGCTGGCTGCCGGACAACCCGATGGACACTGCACAATACAAGCGTGCCCTGATCAGATCGCTCTCCGACGAGTGATCCCGCTCGCCCGTTGCGTGCGGCGCGTCGCCGGGCGAGAGTTGCGCAAGCCTGCATTCAGGCAGGACCGCTTCGATGGGGCCATGCCATGTCCAGACTTCTCTCGTCCCTGATTTTGGTCTTGGGCCTCATGGCGGCAGGGAGCACTTCAGTGATCGCTCAGCAGCCGCCGCCCCCTGCGCGAGAGGCGATCGAGAAGGGTCGGGAGTCTGCTGCGGAGCGGGCCCGCGCGATGGGGCCCGAACTGAAGGCCCTGCGGGACGAGATGAAGGCGCAGGTCGGCGAAATGCGAGCGCTCATCGACAAGAAGGTCGACGAAGCCGGCCGCAAGGCAATGACCTATGCGATCTGGGGCGCCGTCGGAGTCTTCGCGCTGATGGTGCTCGCCTCTGTGCTGGGCGGGGTGATCGTCGCGCTGCTGTTCCGGCGCAACCGCGCCTAGCCCGCCAGCACCAGGTCGCCGGCCTTTTCCGCGACCGCCGTCACGGCGGCATTGCACATCGCGGCGGGCAGGCCGGGCAGGACCGACGCGTCGATGACGCGCAGTCCGGCGATACCCTTCACGCGCAGGGCCTCGTCGACGACGTCGCCGAGGCGGCAGGTGCCGACGGGATGGTGGAACGAATCCGTCGCCCGGCGGACGAAGTCGTGGCGGCCGGCTTCGGTCGTCCAGGCCGGGCCGGGATAGACTTCTTTCGCCCGCCAGTCGTCGAACGCCTTTGCCGCGCCGATCTCGCGCGCGATCTCGACGCCCTTCGCCAGCATCGCGAGGTCGTCGGGTTCGGCGAGATAGTTCGGATCGATGATCGCCGCGGCCCGCGGATCGCTGGAGGCGAGCCGGACGCTGCCACGGCTGCGCGGCCGCAGGTGGCAGGGCACGAGGACATAGGCCGGCGCGGAAAGAGGCCCGACGGTCGGCCGCACGAACGGCACCGACAGGCACATGATTAGAATGTCGGGGCTCTCGCCTTGTGTCGCGTGCGGCACGTAGAGGAGCGAGTCGGCGTGATTGTAGTGCGAGGGCGGGACCGGGCGACGCGCCTGGTAGGCCACGCCGGCCAGCAGCAGGTGATCCTCCAGGTGACGGCCGACATCGGGCAGGTCGACGGCGCTGGCAATTCCCAGCGCGCGCAACTCGTCGGCCGGGCCGATGCCCGACAACATCAGCAGGCGCGGCGAATCGATCGCCCCGGCGCAGAGCAGGACGTCGCCCTCGGGCCGCACGACTCCTACGGCCAGACGCACGCCCAGGCACCGGCCGCGCTCGATTTCGAGGCCAAGCACCTGGGTGCCTGCGAGCAGATCGACCTGCGCCTCACCCGAGCCGCTCTCCAGACTGTCGAGATAGGCGGTCGCGGCGTCGTCGCGCCGGTGGCCCCGGAT
>CANIEC010000292.1 GCA_947466085.1 Rhodospirillales bacterium | reverse complement strand
CCGCGCTGGGCGCCGTCATCTTTGCGCTCGGCCAGGACGTCGTGACCCTGAGCATCGGTCGCGCCCTGATCGGGCTCGGCCTGTCGGTCGCGTTGATGTGCGGCTTCAAGGCCAACGTCCTCTACTGGCCGATGGCCCGCCTGCCGCTGGTCAACGCCGTCATGATGACGTTCGGCGGGCTGGGGGCCGCGATGGCCACCCGTCCGGTGCAGTGGCTGCTGGTCGACTTCGACTGGCGGCAGATCTTCCTGGGCCTTGGCGCCATCACCGTCGCCGTCGCCCTGTACCAGCTCCTCGCCGCTCCCCGATACGAGCGAGGCGGAAAGGGCCGCCTGGCCGACGAATTGAGCGGCCTGATGGGCGTGCTGCGGACACCGCTCTTCTGGAAGGCGGGACTCGCGCCGACCTTCTCGCTCGGCGTCTGGGTCTGCTTCACGAGCTTCTGGGCCGCCGGCTGGCTGCGCGACGTCGCCCATCTCGACGAGCCGTCGGTCGGTGTCGCGCTGTTCGCCCTCTCGATCGCCATCGTGCCCGGCTACTTCTTCAGCGGCATGGTCGTCGACCTGCTGCAACGGCGGGGCATACGCGGCGGCCGGGTGCTGCTGGTCTACGGGCTGCTGTTCCTCGCGATCCACGTGCCCATCGCGCTCAACGTCACGGCCTTCCCGAAGCTCCTGTGGTTCGCCTATGTGATGTTCGGCGGCATGTCGGTGGTCTGCTACGCGCTGGTGACGCGCGCCTTCGCGCCTGAGCTGGCCGGCCGGGTCAACACGACGCTGAACCTCATCTGCATGCTGATCGCCTTCGTGGTGCAGGCGGCGATCGGGCCGGCGCTGGCCTGGATGGAAGCCTCGCACGGCCTGTCGCGCGCCGGGGCGCATCAGGTCGTGACGGTCGCGCTGCTGACGGTGCAGGCCGCGATCTGGCTGTGGTTTGCGTCGAGCCGGGAGGCGCGGGATCTGCCGTAGAACGCGGTGGAAGATGTGACCCCTCCGCCCCTGCGGGGCACCTCCCCATTTGAATGGGGAGGGACGAAGACTCATTGCCTCCCCATTCAAATGGGGAGGTGGCGGCGTCTTACGCCGACGGAGGGGTCAAACAAGGAAACAGCGCCGGCAAGCGGCGCTCTTTTGAGTTCTTATCCATTCTGAGCCGAGTGGGCTCTCGCGCTTGGTTACAAGCGCTGCCGCCCACCCGTGCCTGTGAAGGCACGTTACTGATTCATCGACCCGAAGAAGTCCTGGTTGGTCTTCGAGGTGCGGAGCTTGTCGAGCAGGAACTCGATCGCGTCCACCGCGCCCATCGGCATGAGGATGCGGCGCAGCACCCACATCTTCGACAGCGTCGCGCGGTCGACCAGAAGCTCTTCCTTGCGGGTGCCCGACTTGGTGATGTCGATCGCCGGGAAGGTGCGCTTGTCGGAGACCTTGCGGTCCAGGATGATTTCCGAGTTACCGGTGCCCTTGAATTCCTCGAAGATCACCTCGTCCATGCGGCTGCCGGTGTCGATCAGGGCGGTCGCGATGATGGTCAGCGAGCCGCCTTCCTCGATGTTGCGGGCCGCGCCGAAGAAGCGCTTCGGGCGCTGCAGCGCGTTGGCATCGACACCGCCGGTCAGCACCTTGCCGGAGCTCGGCACCACGGTGTTGTAGGCACGACCCAGCCTCGTGATGGAATCCAGCAGGATCACCACGTCCTTCTTGTGCTCGACCAGGCGCTTGGCCTTCTCAATCACCATTTCGGCGACGGCGACGTGACGGCTGGCCGGTTCGTCGAAGGTCGAGCTCACGACCTCGCCCTTCACGGTGCGCTGCATGTCGGTCACTTCCTCGGGCCGCTCGTCGACGAGCAGCACCATGAGGAAGACCTCGGGATTGTTGGCGGTGATGGCGTGCGCGATGTTCTGCAGCAGCACCGTCTTGCCGGTGCGCGGCGGCGACACGATCAGGGCGCGCTGGCCCTTGCCGATCGGCGCGATCAGGTCGATCACGCGGGTCGAGATGTCGAGCTGCTGCTGCGCCGTCGTGCCGGCCTTCTTGGTCAGCGTGCCGGTGCGGCGCGCGCCGACGCGGCCCGACGAAGTCGCCTTAGAACCGCCCACCGCTTCCTCGGTGACGACCGGCGCCATCGCGGCAGCACCACCATCGAGTTCGAGCTTCAGCTTCTCGTCGGGATAGAGCGGCGTCAGCGAGTCGAAGTTGATGCGGTGACGCAGCGCGTCGGGATCGTCGAAGTTGATCTTGTTGATCTGCACCATGGCGAAGTAGCGCTCGCCATCCTTGGGCGCGCGGATCTCGCCTTCGACCGTGTCGCCGGTGCGCAGGCCGAACTTGCGGACCTGCTGGGGGCTCACATAGATGTCGTCGGCGCCGGGCAGGTAGTTGGCTTCCATCGAGCGCAGGTAGCCGAAGCCGTCGGGAATCACCTCGATGGTGCCGACGCCGAAGATCGCCTGATCGGCGGCGGCGATCTTCTGGAGGATGGCGAACATCAGCTCCTGGCGGCGCATCATCGCCGCACCCTCCACGCCCTGCTCTTCGGCAAAGGCCAGGAGTTCGGGGGGCTTCTTCTTCTTGAGGTCCTGGAGATTCATGGGTCTTCGATCTGGTGGGGGAAATGACGCACGCGCTTGCAGCGGCCGGAACGGCCGAACCTGAAAACAGCGCTGTGTCGTACTGGATGGGCCCCATCGAGTTGTCGCCGGGGAGACGACGCCAGAGGCCCTGGGTGGCGCTTGTATAGACGCCGCCCCCTGCTCTGTAAAGACTGGCTCCGCAGGAACGCGTCAGCCGTGCCCCCTCACTCTCCTTCGGCCAGCATCTCGGCGTAGCGGAAGATCTCGGTATGGTCGGCGCCCTTGCCCAGCTTGCCGTCGGCCGCCGTCCAGTAGGCCACGGCCTGCTGAAGCCCCGGTACGTTGACGTTCAGATGATTGGCGACGTCGCCCGCGGTGCGCAGGTCCTTGGCCATCAGCGCGGTCGTGAAGCCGGCCGCGAAAGTGCGAGACACGACGAACTGGCGGCCCTTCACCTCGGTGGCGTTGCTCTTGCCGGTCGAGCTGTTGAAGACGTCGACCATCGTCCCGGGATCGAGCCCGAACGATTCGCCCACGACCAGGGCCTCGCACATGGCGACGAGGCCGGCGGCCGAGAGATAGTTGTTCAGAGCCTTCAGGGCATGGCCGGCGCCGGCGGGACCACACAGGGTGATGGTCTTGCCCATGGCGGCGAAGACGGGACGCGCCCGCTCGAGGTCGGCGGCCGCGCCGCCCACCATGATGCTGAGCGAGCCGTCGATCGCGCGCTTCACGCCGCCCGATACCGGGGCGTCGAGCAGCGCCACGCCGCGGGCGGCAAGGTCCTTGGCGAGCTTCTGCGTGTCGACCGGATTGGACGAGCTCATGTCCATGACGACCGCGCCCGCCTCGAGCCCGTCGATCGCGGGGTCCTGCCCTTCCAGGACGGCCTGCCGCACGATCTTGCCGTCGGGCAGCATGGTGATCAGCGCCGCAGCGCCCTGCGCGGCGGCCTTCGCTGACGCCGTGGCCAGCGCCGAGGGATGGGCGCCGACGAAATCGGAGACCGCCTTCTGCGAGACATCGAACACGCGCAACGTGAAGCCGGCTTCGACGAGGCGTTTCGCCATCGGACGGCCCATCATGCCGAGGCCGATGAAAGCGATGGT
>CANIEC010000291.1 GCA_947466085.1 Rhodospirillales bacterium | reverse complement strand
GAATCACCCAGATAGGCCAGATGGTTGGCCTTGGCGCCCTTCGCCATCCGCGTGGCCTTGAGCTCGACGAAGTTGCCGATGTGGACACCGTCGGCGACCTCCGAGCCCGGGCGGATGCGCGCGAATGGCCCGACCAGCACGCCCCTGCCGATGCGGACGCCCTCGATGTCGCAGAAAGCGTTGATGACGGTATCCGAGCCGACGGTCACCCCCAGCCCGAAACGCACGTTGGGGCCGATCGTGACGTCCGTTCCGAATTTCGTGTCGGCCGACAGCCAGACAGTGCCCGGGTCCGTCATCGTGACGCCCCCTGCCATCGCGGCGACGCGCAGCCGCTGCTGAAGCGCCTGCTCGGCCACAGCCAACTCGGCCCGCGAATTGACACCCTGGAATTCCGCCTCCTCGCCCGCCACGGCGATGGCCTTGTGCCCGGCCTCGCGTGCCAGACGCACGGCATCGGTGAGGTAGAATTCACCCTTCGCATTGTCGTTGCGGATGGCACCGAGCAGCGACGCGATCAGCCTGCCGTCGATGCACATGACGCCGGAGTTGGAGAAAGCGACCGCCCGTTCGGCCGCATCGGCGTCCCTGCTCTCGACGATCTTCACCAGTTCGCGGTCCCGGACGATCAACCGCCCGTACGGCGTGGGATCGCGGGCAACGAAGCCCAGAACGCCAACGGCAGCCCCGTCCTTGCGGCAGGCCGCGACCAGCTTGCGAAGGCTGGCCGTCGTGACGAGCGGCGCGTCACCGAACACGACCAGGACCGGCCCGGCATGCCCCTCGAGAGCCGCCAGGGCCGCCCTGGCGGCATGCCCCGTTCCCAGTGGCTTGCTCTGGACCACCGTCGGATGCGGCGCGAAAGCCTTGGCCACCTCGGTGGCGCCGGGCGCGATCACCCCCACGATGCGACTCGGCTTCAGCGCCTCCGCATGGGCCAGCACATGGGCCAGCATGGGGCGATTGGCCAGACGATGCAGCACCTTCGGCAGGGCCGACTTCATGCGCGTTCCGGCACCGGCTGCCAGAACGACCACGGCAACGGGCGATTTCATGCGGGCGCGATCTTCCGTGCAACGAAGCCGAAACTCATGCCGCAGGACGACGGGTCAGCCGCCTCGATCGCGACGGTGGCCAGCGACGCCAGGCAGCGGATCGGATAGGTGATCGAGAACGGGCGTTTGAAAACCCGGGTCCTGCCGTCGAGCGTCACGTACTTCTCCACGACGAGCCCGACATCGCGCAGCATCTTTTCCAGGATGTGCGGCCACGGCGTGAAGACGTGATGGTTGTCGTCCAGATCGGATTGCGTGAAGCAGGACGGAACGCCCTTGAGCAGCACGTCGATTCGGCTACGACTCCAGCCGGGATTCGGCACCGTCACCACGATTCGAGCGCCGGCGGGCAGCACCGCTGAGATGTTTCGTAGCGCCACGCCCGGATTGAGGCAATGCTCGATGACATCGAGCAGCATGACGACGCCGGGCATCAGATTGCTGGGACAGGGATCGTTCAGGTCCCAGGGCGTCGCTTCCTTGCGCGGCTTGAGATCGAAGCCGTGCCACTCGAAGCCCAGCTCCTCGACGCGGCGCATGCGCTCGTCGCCCGCGCCTATGTCGAATGCGACCTTCGACGGAAGCTCTGGCGCGAGAGCGCGAAGGGTGTCGTACGCGAATTCGTAACTGCTCGAGTCCAGGTTCGCGGAAGGTCGTATCATCGTCCTAATTCCGTCAGAGCGGCGCCGAATCGGCCCGCCTGACCTCTTGAGTGCGAACCAGATAGGCTCCCCGCGGCAGGGCTGGCAAGGCCCCTCGCCCTGCCGGACGACGCTGATGAGCCAGGCGCTGCCGCATGCTAGAGAACGGCTCATGCAGCCAGATGCCGAAAAACTCATCACCGCCCGATTCGACACGGTCCTTTACGACCTCGACGGCACCCTGATCGACAGCGCCAAGGACATGCAGCTGGCCGTCAGCAATGTCCTGGCCGACCATGGCCTGCCGCCCGTCACCGAGGACGATGTGCGGATCTTCATGGGCCAGGGCAGCAAGGTGACCATGGGCAAGGCCTTCGCCAAGCACGGCAGGTCGCTCGACGACGAGGCCCTGACCGCGGCGACGCGCGAGTTCGTGCGCTACTACGAGGCTGACCCGATCAGCCATACCACGGCCTTCGCCGGCGTCGCCGACGTGGTCACCGCCTTTGCCGGCCTTGGCCTGAAGCAGGGCGTCTGCACCAACAAGTTCGAGAAGCCGTCGCGCATGATCCTCGAACACCTGAAGCTGATGCCGCCAATCAGCGACGTGGCCGGCGCCGACAGCTTCCCGGTGCGCAAGCCCGACCCGCGCCACATCCTGATGCTGCTGGAGCGCATGGGCGGTGACCCGAAGCGCGTCGTCATGATAGGCGATTCGACCCACGACGCCGAGGCCGCCCGAGGGGCCGGCATCCCGGCCGTGCTGGTGAGCTGGGGCTACACCGCAAGGCCCGCGAGCGAGCTGGGCGCCGACGCCGTGATCGACCGTTTCGACGCCCTGCCCGAGGCCCTGGCCCGGCTCGCATCGGCCCGTTGACGCCCAAGCCCGCCTGCCCTATACGCGCGCCTTCCGGGCGCTTAGCTCAGCGGGAGAGCACACCCTTCACACGGGTGGGGTCGTAGGTTCAATCCCTACAGCGCCCACCACCGGTTTCAAAGGCTTCTAGGCACTTCGCCTAGAGGCCTTTTTCTTTGGTCTCGGGCACTATTCGGGCACTCGGGGGTTTCAGGGTGTTGGCGGCCAGCTTGAGCGTGTCGTCCTTCACGTGGTGGCCATAGACCCGGAGGATGGTCGCCACGCTGGTCGCCGTCAGACCTGACACGTGCCAAGGGGCAACGCCGGCCCTCAGGAGCCATGTTATGTAGGTGTGCTTCATGGTGTGGGCCGTGACGCCCGAAATCTTGGCGCGCTTGCAGGCCTCGCTAAACGCCTTCTTGACGGACAGCAGGGGCCCGCCCCGGTGCATGATAACGTACTCGCCTGTCCGCACGCGGAATGCGGCCTTGAGGAGCTTCATGGTCCGGTCATCGGTCGGCGCGTTCGGCCGGCGCTTCTTGGTGATGACGCGGCCCGGCACATTGAAGTCGATGTAGCCAGTCTCGAAGTCGACCCGGTCCCACGTCAAGGACAGGAGCGCTTCGTGCCGCGCGCCGGTCGCGAGGCCTAGCCGAACGAACAGGTTGAGGTAGCGGAGCCGCTTGCCAAGGCAGGCGCGGTACAGGCGGATAGCCTCCTCGGTCAGGAGCCACCGCTCCTTCTGGCCCACCACCTTGAGGGTCGGTACGAAGGGGGCGTACTTGAGCTTGCCGTCGCGCACAGCGTGCTTGAACGCGGCGCGCAGGGTGTTGCGGTGGCGGTTGATGGTCGAGTTTGCCCAGCCGTGTTTCTTGCGCATGTCACGCTCGAACTTCTTGTTGCTGGCCGACGTGATGCCCGCGGCGGTCGTGTCCTTGTAGTACTCCACCAGCAGGTCGAACGTGCGCGTCGCCGTATCGGCGCTCATGGCATCGCAGGCGACTTCGTCTTGGTACCGTGTCCGTCGTCAGATAATTTGAGACAGATCGGGTCTATTTAGAAGAGAGGCTCCTGCGCATCTGCTGATTGATGTTAAGCGGCGATTGCACGGTGGTTCAAGCGTCTGGATTTGATGGTCTGTCGTTTAATCCTTTCTCGTTCCAGGAG
>CANIEC010000290.1 GCA_947466085.1 Rhodospirillales bacterium | reverse complement strand
GGTACTTCCTGATGTTCGGCGTTGCCGAGGACCACGATTCCAATCCCATCAAGATCGGCCTCGGCAAGCTCAAGACGCGCGGCGCCGCCAAGTTCGTGTCGGTCAATCCGATCCGTACCGGCTATTCGGCGATCGCCGACGAATGGATCGGCATCCGGCCGGGAACCGACGGCCTGTTCATCCTGGCGCTGATCCAGGAATTGCTGCGCGCCGGCAAGATCGACGAGGAATATCTCTGTCGATACACCAATGCGCCGTGGCTCGTGATCCAGGACGAGGGCGCCGCCGATCACGGCCTGTTTGCCCGTGACGCCGCGGGCCAACCGCTGGTGTTCGACGTCAAGACCCAGACAGTCACCGGCGCTCACCAGATCGACGCCAAGCCGCAGCTTGCCGGCAAGGTCTTCCTGGCCGACGGGCGCGCCGCGGTGCCGGCCTTCCATCTCGTCGCCACCCGCTGCCTCGAGCCGCAATACGCGGCCGATGCCGTCGCCGCCGAGACCGGCATCGGCGCCGATGTCATCCGGCGCATCGCCGCCGAGCTGGCGCATGCCGCCTTCGAACAGACCGTTGTGATCGACCAGCCCTGGACCGACTGGGCCGGGCGGCGCCACGACAAGATGATCGGCCGGCCGGTCGCGATGCATGCCATGCGCGGCATCTCGGCCCATTCCAACGGCTTCCATACCTGCCGCGCCATCCACGTCCTGCAGATGCTGCTGGGCGCCGTCGATTCGCCGGGCAGCTTCCGCTACAAGCCGCCCTTTCCGCGGCCCACGCCTCCCGGCGTAAAGCCGACCGGCCGCGCCGCCGACGTCCAGCCCGGCAAGCCGATGCCCGGCCCACCGCTCGGCTTCCCGACATCGCCGCAGGATCTGCTGGTCGAGGCCGACGGCACGCCGCGGCGGATCGACAAGGCTTTCTCGTGGGAGGCTCCGCTGGCGGCCCACGGCATGATGCACCAGGTCATCCGCAACGCGTGGGCGGGCGATCCGCACAAGATCGATACGCTTTTCATGTTCATGTCGAACATGAGCTGGAACTCGTCGATGAACACGGCCGGCACCATCGACATGCTGACCGACAAGGATCCGGCGACCGGCGACTACAAGATCCCGCACATCATCTATAGCGACGCCTATGCCAGCGAGATGGTGGCCTATGCCGACCTGATCCTGCCCGACACGACCTATCTCGAGCGCTGGGACTGCATCTCGCTGCTCGATCGGCCGATCTGCGATGCCGACGGCGTCGCCGATTCGATTCGCCAGCCCGTGATCGCGCCCGACCGCGACGTGCGCCCGTTCCAGGACGTGTTGATCGACCTGGGCGCACGTCTCGGCCTGCCCGGCCTCGTGAAGGAAGACGGCAGCCCGCGCTATCCCGGCGGCTATCCCGACTACATCGTCCATCACGAGCGCAAGCCCGGCATCGGCAGCCTGGCCGGCTGGCGTGGCGCCGCCGGCGACAAGCATGGCGTCGGCGCGGTCAACGAGGGTCAGCTCGACGCCTACCTCGCCAACCAATGCTTCTGGCGGCACGAGATTCCGGCCGACGCGCGCTACTTCAAACATGCCAATCGCGCCTATCTCGACTGGGCGGTCGGCATGGGCCTGATCGACAAGCCGGACCCTATCGTCCTGCAGCTCTACAGCGAGGTCCTGCAGAAGTTTCGCCTCGCCGCCGACGGGCATGGCGAGGTACAGCCGCCGGACGAGCACCGCCAACGCGTAAGGACCTACTTCGATCCGTTGCCGCTCTGGTACATGCCGTTCGAGGAGGCCGCAGTCGCGCGCGATGCCTTCCCGATGCACGCGATCACGCAGCGGCCGATGGCGATGTATCACTCGTGGGGCTCGCAGAACGCATGGCTGCGCCAGATCCACGGCGACAATCGTCTTCACATCCATCACGCGACGGCGGCCAGGCTCGGCATCGCCGACGGCGACTGGGTCGCCGTCACCAGCCATCACGGGCGCATCAAGGTCCAGGCCAAGCTGATGGACGGCGTCAATCCGCATACGGTCTGGACGTGGAACGCCATCGGCAAGCGATCCGGCGCCTGGAACCTCGCACCGAAGGCCGCGGAGTCCCAGAAGGGCTTCCTCCTCAATCACGTCATCTCCGAGTTGCTGCCCGAGCGCGGCGACGGCCACCGCTACGGCAACTCGGATCCGGTGACCGGCCAGGCCGCGTGGTACGACCTGCGCGTCCGGATCGAGAAGGTTGCCGCGGAGGAAGGCGTGAGCGAGCCGCAGTTCGCCACCCTGCCGGTGCCGCCCAAACTGCCACAGCGTCCCGACGTGCTGCGCTACGGTGCCGGCTTCAGGGCAGCGGCCAACGGAGACGCCAAGTGACCAGCCTGCCTGCCGCGCCCGCGCAGAAGCGACTGGGCCTCGTCATCGATCTCGACATCTGCGTCGGCTGTCACGCCTGCGCCGTGAACTGCAAGGAATGGAACACCGGCGGTGTCGCCGCGCCGCTCACCGATCTCGCGCCATACGGGGCCAATCCCGACGGCGTCTGGTTCAACCGCGTGCACACCTACGAAGTCGGCGAGGGCGCTGCTGGCCGCACCGTTCATTTCCCGCGCTCGTGCCTGCATTGCGCCGAGCCCGCCTGCGTGACGGTTTGTCCGACCGGCGCGTCCTTCAAGCGCGCCGCCGACGGCATCGTCCTCGTCAACGAAGACCTCTGCATCGGCTGCAAGCTCTGCTCCTGGGCCTGTCCCTATGGCGCCCGGGAATTCGACGAAGACGCCGGCGTCATGAAGAAGTGCACGCTCTGCATCGATCGTATCTACAACGAGACCTTCGATCCGGAGGATCGCGTGCCGGCCTGCGTCGCCACCTGCCCGGCCTCGGCGCGCCACTTCGGCGATCTCGGCGATCCGAACTCCGCCGTCTCCAAGCTGGTGGCCGAACGCGAAGGCTTCAACCTGATGGAAGAGCTGGGCTATGCGCCCA
The DNA here is from genome assembly GCA_947466085.1 of Rhodospirillales bacterium. GTDB lineage: Bacteria > Pseudomonadota > Alphaproteobacteria > Reyranellales > Reyranellaceae > Reyranella. The sequence continues at coordinate 761 of CANIEC010000290.1, read as the reverse complement.
CCAACAAGTATCTGCCGCCACGCCCGCGGCAGCAGACGCAGGGCTGCACCGGTGCGCAGGCCCGGCTCGAGCCCGCGCAACCGACTGCCGCCGGCGGCCTGCTGGGATGGCTGGACCGGCTTCTGTCGGCATGAACAACGAACAAACTGATCTTTCGGAGACGCCGTGCATCCCTCGCTGTCGGTGATTTTCTTCACCACTGCCTCAGGCGCCGGCTACGGGCTCCTGGCTCTGCTCGGTGTCCTGGCGCCGTTTGGCCTGCTGCCGGCGGATCCGCTGTTCGGTCTGGTGGCGCTGGCCCTGGCGCTGGCCGCCATCACCGCCGGTCTGCTGTCCTCGACGCTCCATCTCGGCCAGAAGCAGCGTGCCTGGCGGGCCTTCTCGCAATGGCGGTCGTCGTGGTTGTCGCGCGAGGGTGTTGCCGCCGTCGCGACCTATCTGCCGGCCGGACTCTTCGGCATCGGCTGGGTATTCCTCGGCAATGTCTCGAAGGCGGCGGGCATGCTGGCGGCCCTCGGCGCCGTCGCCACGGTCTACTGTACGTCGATGATCTACCGGTCGCTGAAGCCCGTGCCGCGTTGGCACAATCGCTGGGTCGTGCCGAACTACCTCGCGCTCGCCCTCATGAGCGGCCTCCTCTGGCTCGCGCCCGTGTTGCAGGTCTTCGGCGCGCGGCCGGAACTCGGCGGGCTGGTGCCCGTCCTGGTGCCCGTCGTGATCGCGCTCGCCGCGGTGCTGAAGCTGGGTTACTGGCGCTTCAT
>CANIEC010000289.1 GCA_947466085.1 Rhodospirillales bacterium | reverse complement strand
GGGACGCTGCGGTGTGTGGGGCCTCCGCGCCCCGGCCCGTTGCATCACCGTCCCGCAAGGGACATTCGAAGGCACAAGAGAGGCCAGCCATCTCAAGTTAAAACTGGTCCGATAAATCAGGGCAGGTCACTAGGTCGGTTCAATATTCCCGACAACATTCGAAGTACCCATCAGATTTATTCCCTTCGTCATGCGATTCTCACGGGCGGAAACGGAGTAGTCTTTAGCGCTCAGAGAATGACGTCGCGCCGTCACCTTGGTGAAGTGTGCGCGGTTAAGTTTTCGAGACAGCTTAGCCTCGCGCGACTTGATAGATTTCGTAATGAGATAAGAGTGTTGAGAGAACTTGACTCACTTCATATTTCTAAGTTCTTCGATGAAGGCGAAATTGAATTGATCGCCAGTTGGGACCCAAGCAAGAAGGAGTCGGTCCCGTGGGTCGCAATGCAGCTGGGCGGCGCAAACATGCGAAAGCATGTTGAGCAGTTCGGTGCGCTTTCAATGCCAAACCTTCAGCGAGTGGCGCCAGGCCTTTGTTCGGCCGTTTCGCATATCCACGACAAGGGATATATTCATCGCGATATAAAACCAGACAATTTTGTATGGCGAGACGAAAGCCGCGACGGCTTAGTAATGATAGACTTCGGAATTGCCAAAAAGTTCGGAGAGGATGTTTCGGCAAGACCAATGGATACATTTACCCAAGTGAATGAATTTGTTGGCCCGGTATTCTTTTCTTCGCCAGAGTTGATCGAGTACTCGCGGAACAAGGTACACCCTGTCGACCACCGCTCAGACATTTTTCAAGCTGGAAAGCTCATTTGGTACCTTGCTACCGGGCAAATCTCAGCGGGTATTCCCTCTCGAAGAGCATGTCCCGCAGATGGGAAGTTGCGCGATATTGTTATCTCAATGATTGATGATGAGCCGGACAATCGACCTCAGTCTATGACGGAAGTTGAAGCCGCAATATTGGCACTCTAGTCGAGTTGCCACCAGCGAAGCTGATCGGGCTAAGCAGTCGGACTACTTGGTTGTCTGGTGAATGTCGTCCGCTACGCAAGCCATACTCTCACTGCGGCGTCTTCTTGGGGATACCGGATGCCTGCATACTATTGTTGGAAAGCATTTCGCTCGTAATGCTCCGCCAACCCCTCCAGCGCCGCCGCCCCATCGCCCTTGAACGTCGGTCCATGCATCAGCGTGATCGTCGTCGGCTTCAGCGCGGCCAGGCGGCGTAGCGTCGGCTCGGCCATCGGTGTCGGCGGCATGAACGGCAGGCGCTCGGCGACCGCGATGGCGGGGGCGACGATGTCGCTTTCGGTGGTGGGATCGGCGGGGCCGGTCTGGGTGAAGAGGTCGCTGCTGAACAGCGTGCCGGTCGTCTCCTCGTAGATCAGGCCGGCGTCCCAGTTGTGCGGCACGTGCGGCGTGTCGAGCCAGCGCACCCGCTTGCCGCCGAGGTCGAGCACCTCGTTGTCCTGGAGCGCGCGCGGCGGGCGGTCGGCCATGTCGCTGAGCCAGATGTTGCAGCCGAGCTGGCCGTGCGCCGGTTGGGCGTTGGGCGCGGCGGCCAGCCACTGGTTGAGCGCGCCGCTTTCGTCGCCCTCGACATGGGAGCAGGTCGTCCAGCGCAGCTTCGTCAGCGGGATCACGGTCTTCACCGCCTCGACGATCAGCGGGAAGAGGCTGCGCTGGCCGTAGTGGAAGAGCAGCGGCTCGTCGGCGTCGATCAGGAACTGGTTGAAGGTGAAGCCGGTCGGGCCGACCGCGTTCACGAAGGTCGAGAGCCGGTAGATGCGGGGCGCGATCTCGGCGACGGTGGTTTTCATCGCGGGCTCCTTTGGCGGGTCGTTGAGAAGTCGAAGGTCTGGCGGATAAACGAAACAGACGAAATAAACGAAACAGTCGAAGGGAATGTCGCACCCTAAGGTGATAACCGTTCGCGCAACAATCTTGCGCGCCGAGGGGCGGAGAGCACCAATGACCCCTCCGTCGCGTAAGACGCGCCACCTCCCCATTTGAATGGGGAGGAAAGTGATTTCTACGGCAGCGGCTGCCAGATCGTGCTGCGCACCTCGCCGAACTCGCGCGGGAGCTTGGTCCAGGTCTCGCCGCCGTCGGTCGAGCGGAAGAGTTGGCCGAGGTTGGAGCAGACGAAGATCAGCTTCGGGTTCGAGGGATGCGTCGCCACCGTCCACGGCGTCGAGTTGAGCTCGCCCGGCAGCTTCGCGTCCTGCCAGTTTGCGCCATGGTCGGTGCTGCGCAGCAGCCGGCCGGTCGAGCCCGGCGGGCCGTTGCCGTTGGTCAGGAACACCGTCGCGTCGCCGTCGGCGCGGGGCACGATGGTGCGGGTGTACTGCCAGGGCGAATCGAGTTCCTGGAAGGCGAAGGTCTCGCCATTGTCGCGGCTGAGGTTCAGGCCGCGGTTGGTCGTGGCATAGACCAGCTTCGATCCGTTGCGAATGACCGCGAGGCCGTGGATGTCCTCGGAGTTGATGCCCTGGCCCACCTTCTTCCAGGTCCGGCCGCGATCGGTCGAGCGATGCACGCCGTCGATCTCGACGCCGGCCCACAGCGTGTCCTTGTCGACCGGATCGAACAGGATCTGCGTCACGCGCGGCTTGCCGACGAAGATGCAGGCGTCGGCGAACGAGCCTTGCGCCGGGGTGAAGCTCTTGCCGCCGTCGGTCGAGACGAAGATGTGCGCGGGCTGGGTGCCGACCACGATCGTGTCGGGATCGTCGGGCGCCTGCGCCATCGCCCAGATGTCGTAACCGTCGAGCAGCGAGGGCAGGTGCGTCCATTTCTGGTCGCCCTCGTTCCAGCGGTAGAGGCCGGAATCGGTGCCGGCCAGCACTTCGCCCGGCCGCTTGGGATGCGCCGACAGCGCCCAGACGCGCGCCTCGAGATAGAGGCCGGATTCGATATAGGGCCGGATCCAGGTCTCGCCGTCGTCGCGGCTGAACCACACCGACATGCCGGCGGTGCCGACGCAGAGCAGGTTGGGCATTCGAGTCCTCCTTGGGGCGCCCGCTTTTGGGTTGGGGCTGCCGCGTATGATTAAAGGTCCCTCGCTACGCTCGGGATGACAATGGTGTTGGGGTTGGCGTCGTGCGTCGACATAAAAATGGCTGTCATCCCGAGCGCAGCGAGGGACCTTTCTCGAACGCCCGTTGAAGGCCCTGCCCGGCCGTGCCCTTGCCACTCCCGGCGAATTGAACGACATTCGCGGGCAACTGCGCCACGGGGTTACAGGCGCGGAACAGGGAGTCATTGATGAAATTCACCGCACTTCTCGGAATGGCGGCGGCGTTGGCCGTCGGCGGCACTGGCATTGCCTCGGCGCAGACAGCCGCGCCGGCCCAGCTCGATACCAAGAAGTTCAACGTCATCGGCACGTGGAACTTCCTCAACATCAACAAGAAGGTCGAGGCCCCGTTCTGGAGCGAGCAGCTCGGCGCGGCCTCGGGCGGCAAGCTGACCGGCAACATCAAGTCGATCACCGAGCTCAACCTCAAGGGCACCGAGGTGCTGCGCCTGCTGAAGTCCGGCGTCTATGACGTGGCGCATGCGCTGCCGATCTACGTCGACGACGGCGCCGCGATCTTCGAGGGCTCGGACCTGTCGGGCGTGGCGACCAGCGTGGCCCAGCAGCGCGAGATCCTGAACGCCTGGATGCCCGAGATGCAGAAGGTGATGCGCGACAAGTTCGGCTCGATGATCGTGTCGACCTTCGCCTTC
>CANIEC010000288.1 GCA_947466085.1 Rhodospirillales bacterium | reverse complement strand
GACCTGATCTTCGGCTCGCACAGCCAGCTCCGCGCGCTGGCCGAGGTCTACGCCCAGTCCGATGCGAAGGAGAAATTCGTGAAGGACTTCGTCGCCGCCTGGACCAAGGTCATGAACCTCGACCGCTTCGACCTCCACGCCTGAGCCACGTGACCTGAAAAGAGAAAGCCCGCCCGGCGAGAGCCGTGGCGGGCTTTTTCATATCAGCAATCCCGTCATCTCGACCGGAGCGCGTAGCGCGGAGCGGAGAGATCTTCTCTCGACGATTTGCCGGCTTTTGGTGGAGAGAAGGTCTCTCCGCTCCGCCTCGCTGCGCGAGGCTCCGGTCGAGACGACGGAGTCTTGTCTATTCGAGCTTCACATTCGCCGCCCGGATGACTTCGCTGTAACGCACGGCGTCCTCGGCGAGCGCGCGGGTGAAATCGGCCGATGAGGTGGCCACGACGATCAGGCCGAAATCCTTCAGCCGCTGCACGATCTCCGGCCGGCGCACGGCGGTGCGATAGGCGTCCTCCAGCCGCGCCTTGATCGGTGCCGGCGTGTCGGCCCGGATCGCGATGCCGAAATCATTGCTCGCGCGGACATTCGGATAGCCCACTTCCGCGAAGGTCGGGACGTCGGGAAACTCGGGCATCCGCTCGGTGTAGCTGACCGCGAGGGCGCGCAACTGTCCCGAGGCGACGTACTGCCGGCAATCGGCCACGCCCAGCACCGACATCTGCAGGCGATTCTCCAGCAGGTCGGCGACGATCGCCGGCGTGGCGCGATAGGGCACGTGCACCAGGTCGACGCCGGCGGCCATCTTGAACAGCTCGCCGCCCAGATGCACCGACGTGCCGATGCCCGAGCTGCCGTACGACCATTTGCCCGGCTGCTTCTTCGCCGCCGCGACGAACTCGGCCATGGTCTTGATGCCGAGCTGCGCCGGCACCGCCATCAGCGTCGGCCCGACGGTGAGCCGCGACAGCGGCGTGAAGGCATCCATCTTGAAAGGCAGGTTGGGCATCAACAGCGCGATGATGGAATAGCTGCTGCCCGTGAACATCAGCGTGTAGCCGTCGGCCGGCGCCGAAGCGACCGCTGCCATCGTCACCGTGCCGGTGGCGCCCGGCCGGTTCTCGACGACGACCTGTTGCCCGAGTGTCTCCGACACGATCGGCGCAAGCAGCCGGGACAGCGTGTCCATCGAGCCGCCGGCGCCGAACGGCATGATCACCTTGATGGGCTTGCTCGGCCAGGGATCGTTGGCCTGCGCGCCGGCGGGCGTTACGGAAATCGCCGCGATGCCGCCGGCCGTCGCGGCCAGCAGGCTTCGCCTCGTCATTCGATGGGTCATCGCGCGTCCTCAGGAAAGGTGGATGGGAATGCGATAGAAGCGGATGGCGTTGCGGGCGAAGAACTTGCCCAACGTCTCCGGCGTCTCCCTGGCCAGCGCCTCGCGCATGACCGCGACGATGCCGCCGAAATTCGTGCTGAGGCTGGCGACGGGTAGATTGCTGGCGAAGATGATGCGGTCCGGCCCGAAGATCGACGCCGCCTCGCGCACCACGCGGATGTTGCTGGGCACATCCCACGTGGCGTGCGGCAGGCCAAGCTCCGAGATCTTGATCACCACGTTCGGGCAGTCGGCCAGCGCCGCCAGCCCCTTGCGCCAGATCGCGAGCCCTTCCTCGGAGCGATCGAGCGGCAAGCCGGTATGGTTGACCACCATGGGAATGCTGGGAAAGGCGCGCGCGACCTCGGCGCCTTCCTCGAGATGCCAGTAGGGGATGCGCATGTCCCACGACATGCCGTGCTTCTCCAGAAGCGCGAAATTCCGCCGCCAGTGATCGTCCTGCATCGTGCCCGGCGCGCCCGCGACCGAGGCGCCCGGCCCCGGCGACGTCGTGGGCCGCGAACGGATGCCGCGCATCAGCGGCGACTTCGCATGGCCTTCCAGGATCGCCGCGCAATCCGGCTGGATGAACGAGACGTGACCCACCACGACGGAGGGCAGGCCGAACTGCCGGTTCATCGTCTCCAGCCATTCCGTCTCGGCCACCTGCTCGTCCATCGCACGCGCCGCCTGGATGTGCACGCTGCCGACGACGCGGAACCCCTTCAGCGCCTCGACATAGTCCGACGGCATGTAATCGCGGCAGATCGCGCGATAGTCGCCGAGGAAGAAGTTCTTGTCGTACTGGTCCTGCTTGGTCGGATAGTGCCCGGCCTTCAGGTCCCACAGATGATGATGCGCATCGACGATCGGCGTCGCGAACTCACCCGTCGCCGACAGGGTGCTGAGAAGATCCATTGTTTCCGCCCGCCATTATTTGTTGCTTCGATGGGAGCGGGTGGAGCGGGGCGATGTCAACAGAGGTGCTTAGGCGTGTTTCGCAGCTTCGCCGGCGGCCAGACTTTCTAGCCTCTCTGCAGAGCCGAATTTGGCGTACGATACAGAGAAAGCAGGAGGGGTCAGTTGTCGAATCACAACTCACCTGTGAACGCAAAAGGAAATGTCAGCGTTGACGTGGCAAATTTCGCCGGTGCTTATTTAGCGGCGATGTGCGCCTCTGCGATCGTCTTTGGCGTGCAATATGGCATCGAGGAATTGTTGTTCGGCTGGGCGAGCTCGGTGCCGCTGGCCCAAGGCCTCTACCATTGCGTGGTGCTGTTCATACTCGCTGTGTCGATATTCACAATGTTGGCGCTGTGGCTGGTGCTGGTTCCCGCTGCAGTTTCGGCCTTGCTCGCTCGGCGATTGGGCATCGATTCGGTTTTCTACTACATGACGTTCGGTGTCCTCTCGGCGGCCTCGCTTACGCCGGTGACCCTGTGGTTGTTGCCATGGGGTGTTGACAGCGAATTTCCTCTAACCTTGGAAGAGCAATACGTTTCCCGAGCCCTTCGGCTACTTGCACCTGCAATTGCTGGTTCTGTTGCGTTTTGGTTCGTCGATAAACGGCTAAGACTCCAGAATCGTAATGCCTAATGTTGCTGCTCAAATTAGGCTAACCGCGTCGCCTGACTCACCGCCAACTGCCACCCGTCCTGCGCGGTCACGTACACGCAGACCCAGCGGAAGTCGTAGGTTTTCTGTTCCTTGACGTTCAGGATCGGGCTCTTGCCGGTGACGATCACGGTCGGGCCGGCGAAGACCCGGAAGACGAGGTCGCTGCCGGGCGCGGCTTCGATCAGCGGTTCGCTGGCCATCGCGGCGACCAGGCGGGCGTCCTTGTTGTCGAGTTTCCCGGAGCCGTGCGTGTGCGTGAAGCTGTCGGCGTAGAGCGGGCGCAGGGCGGCGAAGTCTTTCGCCAGTACGGCCTTCGCAAGTCTGGCGCGGAAGTCGGTGACTTCCTCGATGAACTTCTTCGCCTCCGCCGAATCGGGCTGGCGCGGCGGGTGGGCGAGGGCCTCAGGGGCCCATAGGAGGAGCGGGAGCGCTCCGATCAGGGTGCGTCTACGCATCCTTCGAGGATACGCCGGCCTCGGCGAAGGTCGCCATGCCGTTGTGGCAGGCGGCGGCGGCCTTGAGCAGCGGCACGGCCAGCGCCGCGGCCGAGGCTTCGCCCAGGCGCATGTCGAGGTCGAACAGCGGGCGTATCCCGAGTTCGGCCAGCAGGCGGGTGTGGCCGGGCTCGGCCGAGCGGTGGGCGACCAGGCAATGGTCGAGCGCGCGGCGGTCGACCGCGCGCAGCACCGCGGCGGCGGCGGTGCAGGCAAAGCCGTCGAGCAGCACCGGGATGCGGCCCATGCGGGCGGCGACGATGGCGCCGGTCAGGGCCGCGAATTCCTCGCCGCCGACCG
>CANIEC010000287.1 GCA_947466085.1 Rhodospirillales bacterium | reverse complement strand
AGCTCGATGGACCCGGCCTGCCGCATCGAGGATACGGCCGAGGTCGAGCGCACCTATCCGCGCCAGGCCCGCACGCCGTTCAACGTCACCGGCCATCCGGCGCTCGCCATGATGGCGGGCCTGTCGGTCGGCGGCATGCCGGTCTCGGTGCAGTTCGTCGGCCGCTACTTCGACGAGGCGACGGTCTTCCAGGTGGCGCGTGCCTGGGAGCGCGTTGCCGGGACGGACAAAAAGCACCCCCCGATCATCTGATCGGGGAAATAATTCGTTGAATTAGTTCTTGTCGTCCGAGCGGGCCTTGCCGGTCCGCCCGGCGGGCGCAACATATCGCCCATGACCCAGAAGAAGCTTCGCCTCGGCGCCTTCATGCGCCCTGTCAGCATCCACACCGCCGCGTGGCGCTATCCCGGCGGCACGCCGGACGCCAACTTCAATCTGAAGGCGCTCGTGAAGTACGCGCAGACGCTGGAGCGCGGCAAGTTCGACGCCTTCTTCATGGCCGATCACCTGGCCGTGCTGAACATGCCGATGGACGCTCTGAAGCGCAGCGCCACGGTGACCTCGTTCGATCCGCTGACGCTCCTGCCGGCGCTCGCGATGGCCACCAAGCATCTCGGCCTGATCGCCACCGCCTCGAGCACCTTCGAGCCGGCCTACACGATCGCCCGCCGCTTCGCCTCGCTCGACCATATCAGCGAAGGCCGCGCCGGCTGGAACCTGGTGACGACCTCCAATCCCGATGCCGCGCTGAACTTCGGCATGGACGACCAGATGCCCCATGCCGAGCGCTACGCCCGCGCCCGCGAGTTCTTCGACGTGGTGACGGGCCTCTGGGATTCCTGGGCCGACGACGCCTTCGTGCGCGACGTCGAGAACGGCATCTACTTCGACCCGTCGCGCCTGCATGTGCTCGACCACAAGGGCAAGTACCTGAAGGTCCGCGGGCCGCTGAACATCGCCCGACCGGTGCAGGGCTGGCCCGTCATCGTGCAGGCCGGTGCCTCCGATGCCGGCCGCCAGCTCGCGGCCGAAACCGCCGAGATGGTGTTCGCCGCCGGCGGTCCGATCGCCGATGCCCGCGCCTTCTATGCCGACGTGAAGGGCCGGGCGGCCAAGGTCGGCCGCAATCCCGATCACATCAAGATCCTGCCCGGCGCCTTCGTGGTGGTGGGCGACTCGCTCGACGAGGCGAAGGAGAAGCGTGCCCGCCTCGACAGTCTCGTGAACTACGACAGCTCGATCGCCGCCGTCTCGATGGCGCTGGGCGTCGATGCCCGCAAGTTCGATCCCGACAAGCCGTTGCCCGACGACATTCCCGAGACCGAAGCCAGCAAGAGCGGACGCGACCGCGTGATCGAACTCGGCAAGCGCGAGAACCTGACCGTGCGCCAGATCGCGGGGCGCCTGGGCGGCTATGGCGGGCTCGGCATGCTGGGAACGCCGTCGATGATCGCCGACCAGATGGAGGAGTGGCTCCGGACCGAAGCCTGCGACGGCTTCAACGTCATGTTTCCCTACCTGCCGGGCGGCCTCGACGATTTCGTCGACAAGGTCGTGCCGGAATTGCAGCGTCGGGGTCTCTTCCGCACCGAGTATGAAGGCCCGACGCTGCGCGAAAATCTCGGCCTGCCGCGGCCGTCGAACCGTTTTTTCGCAGCGACGGCCAAGGCGGCGGAGTAGTCTTCGCCGCATGACATTCGAGATCGCGGTCGGCAGCGCCGACGACGTCCAGCGCATGGCCTCCTGGGCCAACGATGAGAACTGGAATCCCGGCAACACCGACGCCCACGCCTTCTTTTGCACCGATCCCGGTGCGTTCCTGATCGGTCGGCTCGACGGCGAGCCACAGGCCTGTATCTCGGTCGTGAAGTACGGGGCGGGCTTCGGCTTCCTGGGGTTCTACATCGCCCGGCCGCCGGTGCGCGGGAAGGGCTACGGCATCCAGGTCTGGCGAGCCGGCATGGCGCGGCTCCAGGGGCGCAATGTCGGGCTCGACGGCGTGGTCGCGCAGCAGGGCAACTACAGGAAGTCTGGCTTCCGGCTGGCGTGGAACAACATCCGTCACGAAGGCGCGCCGCCGTCGCCCAAGCCACCGGCCGGCGTCACTTTCGTCGATGCGCGCAGCATCGGCTTCGACCGGCTCGCCGCCTACGATCGCCAGTTCTTTCCCGAGGCCCGCGATTCCTTCCTCGCTTCCTGGATCTCGCTTCCGGAGCGGGCATCCCTCGTCGCGCTGCGGGACGGCGAGATCGCAGGATTCGCCGTGATGCGGGCCTGTGCGGCCGCCTCGCGCGTCGGCCCGCTCTATGGCGCGACGCCTGAGATCGCGTCGGCGCTGGTGGGCGCTCTCGCGAAGACGCTCGGCGCGACCGCCGTCGCGATCGACGTACCCGATCGCAACAAGCCGGCCGTGAAGCTTGCCGAACAGATCGGCCTAAAACCCTCCTTCGAGACCGCGCGCATGTACACGGGCGCGGACCCCGACGTCGACTATACCGGCCTGTTCGGCGTGACCAGCCTGGAACTTGGCTGACGCCTCGGAGCGCGCGACACTTGACCCCTCCGTCGGCGTAGGACGCCGCCACCTCCCCATCTGAATGGGGAGGCGATGATGTTGTTCGTTCCTCCCCATTCAAATGGGGAGGTGCCCCGAAGGGGCGGAGGGGTCATGTCTGCCGGTGCTGCAGGCGAGACTTACTGCGCCTTCCTGATGTTCCAGAAGACCGGCGCCGGCGACGGCAGGCTGCCGGTCACGTTCTTGCGGATCGCCATCGGGATGTTGAACTGGCCGAGCTGGGCGAAGGTCGGATACTCCGACTCGCGCACCTGAACCGCGGTCGCCAGTTCCTTGCGCTTCGCCGGATCGGTCGTCTTGGCGAAGGCGTTACGCAACTCCTCGATCTTGGCGTCGCAGGGCCAGCCGATCGCGGCCTTGTCGCAGGCGGCGCCGACGAAGGCCGAGACGATCGGGTCGAGCAGGTCGGCCGACACCCAGGAGGTCATGAACGCGCTCCAGCCGCCGGCATTCAGCGGCTCCTTGCGGGAGCGGCGCGACAGCACGGTCTGCCAATCCATGGCCTGCATGTCGACGACGAAGCCGCCGCGCTCCAGGAGCGACTTCGCGATCGGCGTCAGGCGGCCGGTGTTGGTGTCGGTCGCGAACAGCAGCACGACGGGCGTGCCGTCATAGCCTTCCTGCTTCAGGATCTCCTTCGACTTGGCGAAGTTCGATTCGAGCTTGTCCTCGAAGCCCGCGTCGGTCGCGTAGGGCGTGCCGCAGATGAAGAGCGCCTTGCACTCCTTGAAGTATCTCGGGTCGTTGATGCCGGCGAGCAGGAAGTCCTTCTGGTTCAGCGCGTAGAGCGCCGCCTGGCGGATCTTCGCATTGTCGAACGGCTTGTGCAGCACGTTGAAGCGCAGGCTGTACTGGCTGCCCAACGGGTTGAGATCCTTGATCTCGATGTTCTTGTCCTTCTCGAGCAGCGGCAGCATCTCGATCAGCGGCTGCTCGAGAATGTCGATTTCGCCGGTCATCAGCGCATTGGCCGCCGTCTGCGCATCGGTGATGTTGATCCACTCGACCCGGTCGACATAGACGTTCTTGCCGCCCGAGAGAGCCGAGGGCGGCTCGGCGCGCGGCTTGTAGTCCTTGAACTTGTCGTAGACCGTCTTCTCGCCCGGGCGCCACAGGTCGGCGCGGAACACGAATGGACCGGAGCCGATGAACTCCTTGATCTGCGTGTTGCCCGGCGTCTCGGCGACGCGCTTGGGCATGATGAACGGCACGTTCGAGCTGGGCTTGCCGAGCGATT
>CANIEC010000286.1 GCA_947466085.1 Rhodospirillales bacterium | reverse complement strand
CCTCCGTCGGCGAAAGACGCCGCCACCTCCCCAGCGGACTGGGGAGGAAAAGAGGATCATCCCGCCCTTAGCGTCCTGACCGCGTCGTCGCGGCGGAACAGGTAGAGGAGGGCGCGCAGGGCCGTGCCGCGCTCGGTCTGCAGGTCGGGGTCGCGGGCGATCACCAGCCGTGCGTCGTCACGGGCGGCTTCAAGCAGCTCATTATGGACCGCGAGGTCGGCCAGCCGCATGTCGGGCAGGCCGCTCTGGCGCGTGCCTAAAAGCTCGCCGGCGCCGCGCAGCTTCAGGTCCTCCTCGGCGATGCGGAACCCGTCCTCGGTCTCGCGCATGATCGCGAGGCGCGATTTGGCGGTCTCCCCGAGCGGCATTGCGTAGAGCAGGAGGCAGGTCGACTTGGCGCTGCCGCGACCCACCCGCCCGCGCAGCTGATGGAGTTGGGCCAGGCCGAAGCGCTCGGCATGCTCGATCACCATGACGGTGGCGGCCGGCACGTCGACGCCGACCTCGATCACGGTGGTGGCCACGAGGATCGACAGGCGGCCGTCGGCAAAGGCGGCCATCGTGGCCTCGCGCTCGGCGCCCTTCAGCCGGCCGTGCAGCAGGCCGACCTTTCCGGGGAAGCGCTCGTTCAACAGCTGGAAGCGCTCGGTCACGTTGGCGAGGTCGATCTCCTCGGATCCCTCGATCAGCGGGCAGACCCAGTAGACGCGTGCGCCGGCCGCGATCTGCCGGCCGATCCCTTGTGCGACCTCGCCGATTCGTTCGAGTGGAATGGTGCGGGTGTCGATCGGCTGCCGCCCCTTGGGCTTCTCCGTGAGCTTGGACACGTCGAGATCGCCATAGGCCGCCAGCATGAGCGTGCGCGGAATCGGGGTCGCTGTCATGACGAGCAGGTCGACGGCATGGCCCTTGGACGACAGCGCCATGCGCTGATGCACGCCGAACCGGTGCTGCTCGTCGACCACAGCGAGCGCAAGGTCGGAGAACTCGACATCCTCCTGCACCAGCGCGTGCGTGCCGACCACGAGCTGGATCGTGCCGTCGGCCAGGCCCTGCAGGGTCTGCTTCTTCTGGCGCTGGCCGTCGCGGCCGGTCAGCAGCGCGATCTTCACACCTGCCGCATCGGCGAGCGGTGCGATGGTCGCGAAATGCTGGCGCGCCAGAAGCTCGGTCGGCGCCATCATCGCGGCTTGCGCGCCGGCCTCGACGCAGATCAGCATGGCGAGCAACGCCACCAGTGTCTTGCCGCTGCCGACATCGCCCTGCAGCAGCCGCACCATGCGCTCTTCCTTGGCCAGATCGTCGGCGATCTCGGCGATGGCCTGCGTCTGGCTGGCGGTCAGCTCGAAACCCAGCGAGGCGAGGGCGACCGTGCGCAGGCGGCCGTCGCCCGTCGTCGCGTGACCGGCCAGGGTGCGGTTGTGATGGCGCACCAGTGCGATGGCGAGCTGGCTGGCCAGCAGCTCGTCGAAGGCCAGGCGTGCGCGGGCAGGGTGCGACGGAGAGAGATCGCCTGGTTCCTCGGGCGCGTGGACGCGGGCGACGGCGCTCTTCCAGTCGCTCCAGCCCTGCTTCTTGTGAAAGGCGGCGTCCTGCCATTCGGGGAGAGCAGGCGAGCGGTCGACGGCCGCCGCAATGGCCTTTTGCACCGGCCTCTGGGTCAGGCCGGCGGTCAGGCCATAGAGGGGCTCGACCCGCAGGATCCCCTCGCGCTCCGCCAGTGGCACGACATGGTCGGGGTGCGTCATCTGCACCTCGCCCTGGTAGATCTCGACCTTGCCGCTCACCACCCGGGTCTCGCCCGGCGGCAGCAGCTTCTTGAGATAGTCCTCGCGACCGTTGAAGTAGGTCAGACAGAGCCGGCCGCTCTCGTCGCTGCACCAGATCTTGTAGGGCTGGCGCGGGCTGTGCGGGACGATGTGCTCGTCGACGTTGAGGGTCAGGGTCGCGACCTCGCCGCCGCGCGCCTGGGCGACATCGGGCGCGTTCCGTCGGTCGATCACGCCGGCGGGCAGGTGCCACAGAAGATCGATAACCAGAGGGCCGGCCAGCTTCTCCACGAGCGTGCCCAGCCGCGGACCGATTCCGGGCAGCGACGTGACGTGGGCAAAGAGGGGCGTGAGGGCTTGCGGGCGCATGGTTGGCTTGATCAGGGGCTGCGTGACTTCGCCATCGCCGCCGCCTATATGCTACGCCCCTTTTGGGTCCGGGACTGGGGAAAACATGACTGGCGACACGGATCTGGAGACGCGGCGCAAGCGTCTGCTCTACCGCAGCACCTATCGTGGCAACAAGGAGAACGACATCCTCCTTGGGCAGTTCGCGCGCGCGCATCTCGGGGAATTCGGCGCCGCCGAACTCGACCAGTATGAGCGACTGCTCGCGGTCGGTGACAACGACATCTACGACTGGGTCTCGGGCAAGGTGGAAGTCCCGGCCGACCAGGATTCGACGGTGGTGCGCAAGCTGCTGGCGTTTCGCGTGAGGTTCTAGTGGCTCTGCCGTTCGCCAGCGCACTGGCCGCTATCCCGCGCAAGGCCGTCAAATGGACCCTGGCCGGGCTGCCCGAAGGCGCCGATGCCCTCGTGCTGGCGGAACTGGCACGCGCGACCGGCGGCGTGGACATTCTGCACGTGGCGCGCGACGGACAGCGGCTGGAGCGGCTTCAGGACGGTCTGCGCTTCTTCAGCCCCGACCGCGAGGTGCTGGTCTTCCCGGCCTGGGATTGCCTGCCCTACGACCGCATGTCGCCGCATCCGGACATCGTGGCCGAACGTCTGGAGACGCTGAGCCGTCTGGCGGCCCCGAAAACGCCCGGGGCGCCGGCGCGGATCATCCTTGCCTCGGTCGGCGCCGCGCTGCAGCGCGTGCCGCCCAGGAGCCTCTACGCCGAAGCGGCGACGATCCTGCGCAAGGGCCAGACGGTCGACGTGGCCTGGCTCACGAAATTCCTGGGCGAGAACGGCTATGGCCGGGCCGAGACGGTCATGGAGCCGGGCGAGTTCGCCGTGCGCGGCGGCCTGTTCGACCTCTTTCCGCCGGGCACCAAGGAGCCGCTGCGGCTCGACCTGTTCGGCGACACGCTGGAGGCCATCCGCTCCTTCGATCCGATGAGCCAGCGCTCGACCGGTACGCGCGAAGAGGTCGTGCTCCTGCCGGTCAGCGAAGTGCTGCTGACGCCCCAGACCATCGAGCGGTTTCGCAGCGGTTACCGTGAGTTGTTCGGCAACGTCTCCGGTGAGGACCTGCTCTACGAAGCGGTTTCTGCCGGCCAGCGCCATGTTGGTGTCGAGCACTGGATGCCGCTGTTCCACGACCACATGGAGACGCTGCTCGATTACTGCCCCGGCGCGATCGTCACCGCCGACCATGAGGCCGCGGAAGCATTCGGTGCGCGCTACGAGTTGATCGCCGACTATTACGACGCCCGCCAGAAGACCGGCGCCAAGGGCGGCATGACCGGCGGCGCGGATTACAAGCCGCTGCCGCCCGACCGGCTTTACCTTAAGCCCTCGGAATGGGAGCGGCTGCTCGACGGCCGCACCGTCGCGCAGTTCTCGACCTTCGATTCGGCGCCCGGTGCGATCAACACGATCGACCTCGCCGGCCGCCGCCACGAAGGCTTCGCCCAGGCGCGCACGGCGCAGGGCGTGAACCTGTTCGACAAGGTGGCCGAGCACGTGAAGGCCGCCAACGACGCCGGCCGCCGCATCGTCGTCGCGGGCTACACCGACGGCTCGACGACCCGCCTGCAGCACCTGCTGCAGGAGCATGGCGCCACCACGCCGGTGCTCGCCGCAGACTTCGCCATGGTGCAGGGACTGCCCGCCGGCGTCGTCGCCGTCGTGATCTGGCCGCTGGAGCACGGCTT
>CANIEC010000285.1 GCA_947466085.1 Rhodospirillales bacterium | reverse complement strand
CGGCGCCTCCTGGGGCTACACGATGCGCAAGGTGGTGCTGCCCAACCTGGCACCCAGCGTGTTCGCGGCCTGGATCTTCGCCTTCATCGGCAGTTTCGACGAAGTGATCGTGACCTCGTTCATCGCCGGGAAGTACGAGACCGTGCCGAAGAAGATGTTCAACGAGCTCGTCCTCGAGGTGAACCCGACCATCACGGCCGTCGCGACCCTTCTGATCGCTTTCACCGTACTGGCGCTCGCCGCCGTGGCCTTTGTGCTCGGTCGGGCGGGGAAGCTGAAGGAGACCGTGGTCTAGCCGGCCGCTGAGAAGCCGGAGACTCCGCGAATAAACGAAACAAACGAAATAAACGAAACAAACGACGGGAAGGTCGCACCCCCGGATCAGCGCCGTCCGCGCAACAATATTGCTCGCGGGTGCCTCTTGTGAGGCCATTTCCCGCCTGAAGCCGCGTCTTCGCCGGGTTTTCCTTCGTGGACTTGCAATCGAGTGAAGCTACAAACTGCCCTCGTCGAGCGGACCGTGTCCTGCGTGATCCCAGACGAGGAGGTTTGTGTGGCGGGTATCGAGAGTTTCCCCAATGACGATCTGCTGTCGAGCGACGCGCAGTATTTCGACTACAGCTCGGCTGCCAACCCGATCCAGCAGGGCATCATCCCGCCGGTGCCGTACCGGACCTTCTCGCCGTCCTTCTTTGACGAGGGACCGACGCGCGTGCAGCCGCTCGATGTCAGCGAGGAACTGGGGATCGTCGGTCCCGCGACCAGCCCGGCGCTCTGCGCCAACTTCATCCGTATCGTCCGCGGCTCGGTCATGACCTCTGCCGAGGCGACCAGCCAGGTGTTTTTCGTGTTCCGGGGCAGCGGGCGGACGGACGCGTGCGGCGAGACGATCCACTGGTCGCAGGGCGATTACATGGTGTTGCCGGCGCACGGCCACGCCCTGCATCATTCGGACGGCGAGGCGGGGCTCTACTGGGTGCATGACGCGCCGCTGTTGCGCTATCTCGGCGCGTCACCGACGGTCGCGCGCTTCAAGCCCACCTTCTATCAGCACAGCAAGGCACAGCAGAAGCTCACGGAGATCGCCACCGATCCCAAAACCGCGAACGCCAATCGCGTCAGCGTCCTGCTCGCCAACCGCAATTTTCCCAGCACCCGGACGATCACCCACACGATGTGGACGATGTTCGGCCTACTGCCGAAGGACGCGGTGCAGTACCCGCATCGTCATGAATCGGTGGCCGTCGATTTCGTGATCGACTGCAAGCCCGGCTGCTACACGATGATCGGCACGGAACTCGACGAGTCCGGCATGATCAAGAACGGTCGGCGCGAGGACTGGGCGCCCGGCGCCAGCTTCATCACGCCGCCCGGCTACTGGCATTCGCACCACAACGAATCGGGCGAGGATGCCCACGTCCTGCCGATCCAGGATGCCGGGCTGCACACCTATCTGCGGACGCTGGAGATCATGTTCAGCCATCCCGGCCACGATCGCACGGCGCATATTTCGCAGACGCCATAGGGGCGAAAATCCTGTCTGGCGGCCTTCCCGTTGGTGCAGTATGTGGCGCCAGGATCGGGAGGCAACGATGAATCATCCCAAGCGCGTGCGGCTGGTCGAAGTGGGGCCGCGCGATGGCCTGCAGAATGAGGCGAAGCCGGTGTCGGTCGAAGCCAAGGTGGCGCTGATCGACGCGCTGTCGGCCGCCGGCCATTCGGCGGTGGAGGCCGGCAGCTTCGTGTCGCCCAAGTGGGTACCGCAGATGGCCAATACCGACCAGGTGATGGCCCGCATCCAGCGCAAGCCCGGCGTGAGCTACCCGGTGCTGGTGCCCAACAAGCAGGGCATGAACGGGGCGGTCGAGGCCGGTGTCGGCGAGATCGCGATCTTCACCGCCGCGTCGGAAGCCTTCTGCCGCAAGAACACCAACTGCTCGATCGACGAGAGCTTCGAGCGGTTCGCGCCGGTGATGGAAGCGGCGCAGAAGCACGGCATGAAAGTGCGCGGCTACGTCTCGACAGTGATCGCCTGTCCCTATGACGGCAAGGTCTCGCCCGCCAAGGTCGCCGAAGTGTCGGAGCGGCTGTTCCGGATGGGCTGTTACGAGGTCTCGCTCGGCGACACGATCGGCGTTGGCACGCCCGGCGACTGCGTCGCCATGATCGATGCGGTGGCAGAGAAGATGCCGCGCGAAAAGATCGCCGCCCACTTCCACGATACCTACGGCCAGTCGCTGGCGAACATCCTGGCGGTCATGGAGCGCGGCATCGCCGTGTTCGACACCGCCGTCGCGGGCCTCGGCGGCTGTCCCTATGCCAAGGGCGCTTCCGGCAATGTCGGCACCGAGGACGTGATCTACCTGATGAACGGCCTCGGCATCGAGCACGGCGTCGACCTCGACGCGGTGGCGGCGGCCGGCCGTGAGATCTGCGTTGCGCTGGGCCGCGAGCCGGCCTCCAAGGTGGCGCAGGCGCTCAAGGCGAAGATGGCGTAGGGCTGTGGCGAACTCTTGAGGTTCGTCGGGCTCCTCAGAAGCCCCAGGTTTCGAAGACATACGAGAAGGCGGCAACCTCCAGGACATAGAGCGCGATCAGCATCAGCGCACCGCGTATCGTCTGTGCACGGGAGGCCGCCGGGTCCAGCCACCAGTCGAACAGGCGGATGGCCGCCGGCATCAGCATCCAGGAGAGGAGCACGGTGCCGACGGCATTGCCGAGGAAGACGACGACAGGGAAGGGCAGTCCCAGACCTCTGATGATCGGATGCCCGGCGATCGCGAGGCCCTGTCCCGCGGCGTTGCCCAGCGTGATGTCGTAGACGCTCACCAGCGGATAGAGCACCGCCAGCACGACCATCGCCTGCTTCCATTCGGGGACGGGACGAGAGGCCGTGGCGCGAGCGGCGAACCAGGTGCCGAAGGAGGCGGGACCGACGTCCACGCTGTCGTGCTTCGTGTCCTCGAACTGGCTCAGCAGGCGCCCGCGTTCTGCAGAGCTCTTCCAGTTCTCGAGATCCCGCTCGCTGCGGAACGTGAGAACGGTCGTCCAGTCGTGGCTGTCATTGGAGGGCTTGAATATGTCGAGCCCGTCGAACCCGGGAAAACCCACGACCGACGCATTCAACCGTGCCTGAGCAATGCGCCAGTCCTCCTCGCGCCCCGGAGCGACATGTGATGTCACGATCATCATCCGCGACGCGCCGTCGTCGGCGTCGGAGCGCGCCTGGGGCGGTGATGCGAACAGGGCATCCGCGTCGGCATGCGCTTTGGCCAGGGCGGCGGAGTTCATCCAGTTCTCGCGGTCCGACCCACTTTCGAACCTGCAGGTGATCTTCCAGGAAGTTGCGCCGGACGGATTACCCTGCTCGGACCGACTGACGCCGATGAATCCGGGCGCCGCCACGGCCAGCATGAGCAGGTCGCGCAACCAGGCGCCGAAGGCGTCGTCCTGACCGGCGAGAACCGAATAGTTGAAGGTAGCCAGCGACGGAGGCTGCGGCATCCCGTTGATTGTCAACGTCGGCGCCGATGCTCGTCAACCTGATCAACCTTCGCGCGCGCGAACCTCGCTTCGCGTTTCACCGCCGCTCGACGATCCGGACGGTGACTGCGGTGGAGCGACCCGCCTCGTCGACCACGGCAAGGCGGGCGGTGCCTGCCCCGTCGGGTACCCAGTGGGTGCCTTCCAGCGGTCGGCCGTCGACCAGCCAGCGCAGGCGGCCCTGGCCGCCCATGGCGTTCAGGGGGACGGCCTCGCGGGCGGCCAGCTCAATGCGGGCGTCGGCCGGCGGATAGGCGATGCGTGGGCCGCCGCTCGTCTCGCTGTAGGGCGCGAGGGTGCGCATGCGCGGGGGCAGCTCGCGATGCGACGCGACCTTGAGGACATCGACGGGCGGCCGGAGCGTG
>CANIEC010000284.1 GCA_947466085.1 Rhodospirillales bacterium | reverse complement strand
GGATCGACTGACCCGCCGTCCGCCCGCGCAAAGGCCGGCATGCCGGCGGTCGCCGCGAGGCTGCCCGCGAGGAGGGCGGCCATTACCGTCTTGATGCTGAGGTTCGTCATGTCTGTCTCCATCTGGTTCGGGTGCTGTTCCCGTGAAGCCAAGATGGAGGGTCCCGGTTTCGCGTCCATCTCGCGCCGGTAAAGTTGTGTAAAGTGCATCGCCATGACGATCGTGACGACCGAGCGCCTTTCGCTCAGGCCCCTGCTGCCGGCCGACGCCGAAGACTACGCCGCCATGCGCTTTCATCCCGAGGTGGCCAGGTGGCTGCCGCCGGCCCCGGGCAAGGCGCAGGAAGGCGATTTGGTGGCGGCGGCTCATGCCGCGATCGAGCGCTTCGCCGTTTCTTGGCAGCAACGCCGCCTCGCCCCGTGGGGCGTGTTCCGCGAGGGACAGCTGATCGGCCATGCCGGGCTGAATTTCATCGAGCAGTTCGACGGGGTCGAGGTGCTGTGGTCGCTGCATCCCGATGCCTGGGGCAAGGGCTACGCAACGGAAGCGGCGCGCGCGGCGCTGGCCTACGGCTTCGAGACGCTGGAACTCGACTCCATCTTCGCGATCACGCTGGAGGAGAACCGCGCGTCGCGCTCGGTCATGGAGCGGATCGGTCTCACCTACCGCAGGCGGGTCGACTACAAGGGCTTCACCGACATCGTCTGGTACGAGGTCGACCGGGAGACCTACTCGGAGAGGATGTCCAGCGCGGCGCGGTGAACCGCGGGATCGCCGGCCGCGACGACGGCGCCGTCGGACTGCATGTCGAGCGCCTTGCCCTTCCAGTCCGTGATGACGCCGCCGGCTCCCGTGATGACGGGAATCAGGGCGGCGTAGTCGTAGAGCTTGAGGTCGGCCTCGACGACGAGATCGACATGACCCGCGGCCAGAAGTCCGTAGGCATAGCAGTCGCCACCCCAGCGGAAGAGCTTCACCTTCTCGGTGAGCGTCTGGTGCGGCCGGGTATAGCCGCCGGCGAACATGGCCGGCGCGGTCGAATACATATAGGCGTTCGCGAGGTCCGCACAGGCGCGCACCGAGATCGGCTTGCCGTTCAGGGTCGAGCGCTCGCCGTCGACGCCCAGCCAGCGTTCCTGCAGGATCGGCTGGTCGATGATGCCGAGCACCGGCTTGCCGTTGTGGAACAGGCCGATCAGCGTGCCGAACAGCGGCAGGCCGGTGATGAAGGCCTTGGTGCCGTCGATCGGGTCGAGCACCCAGACATACTCCGCGTCGGTGCGGACGGCGCCGTGCTCCTCGCCGAACACGCCATGGTCGGGCACGTGGCGGTCCAGCAGCTCGCGCATCGCCGTCTCCGCTTCGCGGTCGGCGATGGTGACGGGGCTCAGGTCGGACTTGTCGTCGACCGTGACGCCGGTCCGGAAATAGTGGGCCGCGATCGGTCGGGCAGCGTCGGCCAGCTGGTGGGCCAGCGCGACGAGGTTCGAAGGAACCACCCTAGGGCAGCGGCGCCGGCGTGTCGGCCATGGTGCGCATGTAGGCGATCATGTCGGCGCGCTCCTGCTCCTTGGGAAGGCCGGCAAACGCCATCTTCGTGCCGCGCACATAGGCGTTCGGCTTGAAGATCATGTGGTCGATGTCCTCGTAGCTCCAGTTGCCGCCCTTGGCGGTCAGTGCCGAGGAGTAGGAGAAGCCGGCATGGCTCGCCTTGGGGCGGTTGACGATGCTCCACAGGTTCGGGCCAACCTTGTTGGCGCCGCCCTTGTCGATCGTATGGCAGGAGAAGCACTGCTTCTGGAACAGGGCCTTGCCGGCGTCGACATTGGCACCGGCGAGCTTCGGACCGATCGGCGGAATCTCGACGGCGGCCGGCGCGGCGGCCGTCTGGGTCGGCGCGTCGTCGGAGACGGCGAGGGCCGGCTTGTCCAGCTTGTGCGGATGCACGACGGCATTGGAAACCTTGCCGACCACCATCGCGAAGAGGGCGGAAGCCAAAACGCAGCCTGCAATCGTGTTGAAACTGGCCATGTCAAATCCCGAAGCGGCGAATTCTACGGACGCTGCTGTAGCATGCCCGCACGGCCGCCAGTAGTATTCCATCACGTCCGGAGGATCGCGCGGCGGAACGTCGCAAGTGCCGGATATTACGGGGTTTTTCGCCTATCGATGGGCCTCGGATCGCGGCACGGGAGAGTTCGGCAAATGGCAAAAGGTCGGGGCGAGAAGCGGCAGGGCAAGGCCGTCGCCAGCAATATCATCGCCTTCCAGGGTGAGCCGGGCGCCAATTCCGACATGGCCTGCCGGGCGGCCTTTCCCTACATGACGACCCTGCCGTGCCCGACCTTCGACGCCGCCATGGGCGCCGTCCAGGCCGGCAAGGCGGAGCTGGCCATCATCCCGGTCGAGAATTCGATCGCCGGCCGCGTCGCCGACCTGCACAGCCTGCTGCCGCACACGAAGCTGAAGATCGTGGCCGAGCACTTCCAGCGGGTCGAGCATTGCCTGGTGGCCCTGCCGGGCGCGTCGCTGAAGTCGATCCGGACGGTCAAGAGCCACGTCCAGGCGCTGGCCCAGTGCCGCAACTTCCTGAAGAAGAACCGGCTGCAGCCGGTGGTCCATGCCGATACCGCCGGGGCCGCCCGCGAGATCGCCGACATCGGCGACCCCAGCGTCGGCGCCATCGCGTCGTCGCTGGCCGCCCGCATCTACGATCTCAAGGTGCTGGCCAAGAACATCGAGGACGCCGACCACAACACCACGCGCATGCTCGTCTTCTCGCGCGAGGAAGCCCATCCCGACTGGCGCACCGTGCAGTGCATGACGGCCTTCCTGTTCCGGGTGAAGAGCCGCCCGGCGGCGCTCTACAAGGCGCTGGGCGGGTTCGCGACCAACGGGGTCAACATGGTGAAGCTGGAAAGCTACCTGTCCGGCGTCCGCTTCGAGCAGGCGCTGTTCTATGCCGAGGTCGAGGGCCATCCCGAGCAGCGCAACGTCCTGCTGGCGCTCGAGGAGCTGGGCTTCTTCTCCGAGGAGCTGAAGATGCTGGGCTCCTTCCCGGCCAATCCCTTTCGGCGCAAGGGCTGGGAAGCCCCGACCCGACCGGGCACCTGAGGCCCCCCTTTAAAGGTAGTTCATGCCGCAACAGCCCGTCCGCATCGCCCCCTCCATCCTGTCGGCGGATTTCGCCGCGCTCGGCCGCGAGGTCGAGGCGATCACCGAAGCCGGCGCCGACTGGATCCATGTCGACGTGATGGACGGGCATTTCGTGCCCAACCTGACGATCGGGCCGATGGTGGTGAAGGCGCTGCGCAAGCACAGCAAGCAGCCCTTCGACGTCCACCTGATGATCTCGCCGGTCGATCCGCTGGTGCCGGCCTATGTCGATGCCGGCGCCGACGTGATCTCCTTTCACCCCGAGGCCGGTCCGCACGTCCATCGCACGATCCAGCTCATCAAGGGCTTCGGACGGAAGGCGGGCGCGGTGCTCAATCCGGCGACGCCGCTTTCCGCCATCGAGCATGTGCTGGGCGATCTCGACCTGATTCTGGTGATGAGCGTCAATCCCGGGTTCGGCGGACAGGCCTTCATCGAAAGCCAGCTCGCCAAGATCGCCGCCCTGCGCAAGGCGATCGACGCCCTCGGCAAGCCGATCGATCTCGAGGTCGATGGCGGCGTCAACGTCGAGACGGCGAAGCGCTGCATCCAGGCCGGTGCCGACGTGCTCGTCGCGGGCACGGCGGTGTTCAGCGGCGGTCCGAAGCGTTACGCCGCAAACATCGAGGCCTTGCGCTCATGACCGACATGATCCTGCATCACTATCCGAATTCGCCCTTCTCGGAGAAGGTGCGGGTGGCCTTCGGCGTCAAGCAGGCCGCCTGGAAGTCGGTCGTGATCCCGACCATTTTGCCCAAGCCCGACCTGATGCCGCTGACCGGCGGCTAT
>CANIEC010000283.1 GCA_947466085.1 Rhodospirillales bacterium | reverse complement strand
CGGCTCACCTCGATGCTGCTGCTGTTCTTCCTCTATCTCGGCCACATCGCCTTGAGCCGCGCCTACGATTCGCCCGAGCGCGGCGATCGCGCGGCGGCGATCCTGGCGCTGATCGGCGTCATCAACCTGCCGATCATCAAGTTCTCGGTCGACTGGTGGAACACGCTGCACCAGCCCGCCTCGATCACCCGGCTCGATGCGCCGGCGATCCACAATTCGATCCTGGTGCCGCTGCTCTGGATGGCGGTCTCGCTGCTCTTCCTGTTCGTCTGGCTGGTGCTGCTGCGCACCGAGACCGAGATCGACCGCCGCCGGCTCGAGAATGCCGAGGCCGCGGCATGAGCAACCACGCGGCCTATATCCTCGGCTCATATCTCGTCGCTGCCGTGATCCTCGGCGGGCTGGTGATTGCGTCGCTCGGTGCGCGCCGGAAGATACGGCGCGAGCTGGCGGCGCGCGGACTGGAGAAGCGCCGATGACTCCGAAACGTCGCCGCCTCTGGTTGCTGCTGGGATCGCTGACCACGCTCGGCGTCGCCGCCGCGCTCGTGCTCACGGCCTTGAACGACAACCTCGTCTTCTTCTATTCGCCGACCCAGGTCGCCGAGAAGAGCATCGGCCCCGAGCGCCGCTTCCGGCTGGGCGGGCTGGTCGAGGAGGGCAGCGTCCAGAAGGAAGGGCAGATCGTGCGCTTCACCATCACGGACACCAACAAGACGCTGAAGGTCACCTATCGCGGCATCCTGCCCGACCTGTTCCGCGAGGGGCAGGGCGTGATCGCCGAGGGCTCGATCGGCCCCGACGGCGTGTTCACCGCGCGCGAGATCCTGGCGAAGCATGATGAGAACTACATGCCGCCGGAAGTCGCGAAGGCGCTGAAGGAAAGCGGTCAGTGGAAAGACAAGAAGTGACCATTCCCGTCGTCCGGAACCCCGTCGTCCTGAGCGAAGCCGCCCGAAGGGCGGCGCAGTCGAAGGACCTCTCTTCCGGCGCACGGTTCGTTGACGCGAAGAAAGGTCCTTCGACTACGCTGCGCTCCGCTCAGGACGACGGGTTGGGGGCGCCCCTCACGTGTCATCCTGAGCGCAGCGAAGGATCCTTCGCTGCGCTCAGGATGACAAAGATGGTGGAGGTCCGGCTTTGATTCCGGAGCTGGGTCATTTCGCGTTGATCCTCGCGCTCGCGGTTGCGCTGGTGCAGGGAACGCTGCCGCTCATTGGCGCATCGCGCGGTGACCTGCGTCTCATGGCCCTCGGCCGCACGGCGGCGCTGACGCAAGCGTTCCTCGTGCTGGTCTCGTTCGGCGCGCTGACGCAGGCCTATGT
Source organism: Rhodospirillales bacterium (assembly GCA_947466085.1). Classification (GTDB taxonomy): domain Bacteria; phylum Pseudomonadota; class Alphaproteobacteria; order Reyranellales; family Reyranellaceae; genus Reyranella. The sequence continues at coordinate 2,636 of CANIEC010000283.1, read as the reverse complement.
CACGTCGGACTTCTCGGTCCTCAACGTCGTCGACAATTCGCATTCGGCCAAGCCGCTGCTCTACAAGATCAGCGGCGTGTGGGGGAACCACGAGGGGTCGATGCTGCTGTGGGCGCTGATCCTCGCGCTGTTTGGCGCCGCCGTCGCGATCTTCGGCAACAACCTGCCGGACACGCTGCGCAGCCGCGTGCTCGCGATCCAGGCGCTGATCGGCGTCGGCTTCCTGGCCTTCCTGCTCTTCACCTCCAACCCGTTCGCGCGCGTGTTCCCGGCGCCGGCCGACGGCAACGGGCTCAATCCGCTGCTGCAGGATCCCGGCCTCGCCTTCCACCCGCCGCTGCTCTACCTCGGCTATGTCGGCTACTCGGTGACCTACGCCTTTGCCGTCGCCGCCCTGCTCGAAGGCCGGGTCGATGCCGCCTGGGCGCGCTGGGTGCGGCCGTGGGCGCTGGCGGCCTGGTGCTTCCTGACGCTCGGCATCGCGCTGGGCTCGTGGTGGGCCTATTACATCCTGGGCTGGGGCGGGTTCTGGTTCTGGGATCCCGTCGAGAACGCCTCGCTGATGCCGTGGCTCGCCGGCACCGCGCTGCTGCACTCGGCCATCGTCGTCGAGAAGCGCGACGCGCTGAAGAGCTGGACGGTGCTGCTGGCGCTGCTCGCCTTCTCGCTGTCGCTGCTCGGCACCTTCCTGGTGCGCTCGGGCGTGCTCACCTCGGTGCATGCCTTCGCGCAGGATCCGTCGCGCGGCATGTTCATCCTGGCCTTCCTGCTGCTCGTCACCGGTGGCGGCCTCGCGCTCTACGCCTGGCGCGCGCCGCAGTTGCAGGGCGGCGGCCTGTTCCAGCCGGTCAGCCGCGAGGGCGCGCTTATCCTGAACAACCTGCTCCTGTGCACGCTGGCGGTGACGGTGCTGCTGGGCACGCTCTACCCGCTGTTCCTCGACCTGCTGACCGGCAACAAGGTCTCGGTCGGCCCGCCCTTCTTCAACGCCACCTTCGTGCCGCTCTGCGCGCCGCTGTTCGCCGCGCTCTGCGTCGGCCCGTTCCTCGGCTGGAAGCGCGCCGAACTGGGACCGGCGCTGATGCGCCTGCGCGTGGCGCTCGTCGTGTCGCTCGCGGCGGCGCTGTTCGCCATGACGATGATCGACAGCCGTTCGACCTTGGCCGCACTCGCCTTCGGCTTCGGCGTCTGGCTGATCGTCGGCAGCCTCGCGTCTCTGACCGACCGCTTCCGCAGCGGCACGTTGCGCACGATCCCGCGCTCGACCCTGGGCATGGTGATCAGCCACGCGTCGCTCGGCGTCGTCGTGCTGGGCTCGGTCGCGACCTCGTCGTGGAACACCGAGCTGATGCAGACCATGAAGCCCGGCGACCGCATCGCCTTCGCGGGCTACTCCGTGGTGCTCGACCGCATGGAAGAAGTGCGCGGCCCCAACTACATCGCCGAGCGCGCCACGCTCAACGTCAGCGTCGGCGGCAAGCCCTACACGGTGCTGCAGCCCGAGCGCCGGCTGTTCACCGTGCAACGCCGACAAGTGGCCGAGACGGCGATCCAGACCAACCTGCTGCGCGACTTCTACGCCACCCTGGGCGAGGGCGATCCGAAACAGGGCTGGGTGATCCGCCTCTACCTCAACCCGCTGGCGCCGTGGATCTGGCTGGGTGCGGCGCTGTGCGCGCTGGGCGGCTTCGTCTCGCTGTCGGACCGCCGGCTGCGCATCGGCGCGCCGTCGCGACGCCCGTCATCGTTGCAGCCGGCGGAATAGATGCGCCGCCTCCTCTTCATCCTGCCGCTGCTGACGCTCGCGCTGATGGCGGGCTTCTTCGCCTGGTCGCTGACCAGCGGCCGCGACCCCGCCTCGATCGGCTCGGTGATGGTGGGACGGCCGGCGCCGAAGCTCGACCTGCCAGCGCTGCGACCCGGCGAGCCGCCGCTCACCGACGAATCCTTGCGCACCGGCAAGCCGGTGATCGTGAATTTCTTCGCGAGCTGGTGCACGCCCTGCCTGGCCGAGCATCCGCTGTTCACGCGGCTCAGCGAACGCGAGGGCGCGACGATCGTGGGCATCGCCTGGAAGAACAAGCGCGACGACGCGCTGCCCTGGCTGAAGCGGCTGGGCGATCCCTTCAAACTCGCGGGCCTCGACCTCGACGGCAAGACCGGCCTCGACTGGGGGCTGAGCGGCGTGCCCGAGACCTACCTGATCGACGGCACCGGCATCGTGCGGCGTCATTATCGCGGGCCCATCACCGAGCGGGATTTGAACGAGACGATCCTGCCGTTCCTCAAAGGGGCGGTGAAGTGATCGGCGCACACCACACCCTCCGTCGTCCTGAGCGGAGCCACCCGCAGGGTGGCGCAGTCGAAGGACCTTTCTTCCGGCGCACGGCCGGTCGAACGGAAGACAGGTCCTTCGACTGCGCTGCGCTTCGCTCAGGACGACGGAAGTTGTTGGAGGAAGATGTTCATCGAGGGGGCGGTGAAGTGATCGGCGCACACCAAACCCTCCGTCGTCCTGAGCGAAGCCACCCGCAGGGTGGCGCAGTCGAAGGACCTCTCTTCCGGCGCACGGCCGGTCGAAGTGAAGAGAGGTCCTTCGACTGCGCTGCGCTCCGCTCAGGACGACGGAAGTTGTT
>CANIEC010000282.1 GCA_947466085.1 Rhodospirillales bacterium | reverse complement strand
CGTCGACGGCACTTTCTTCGCGCCGCGCCGCCTCGAGGAACTCCTGGCCCTGCGTGCCACCCATCCCGAGGCGCTGCTGCTGGCCGGCGGCACCGATCTCGGCCTGCTGGCGAGCCGTGAGCGCAAGCCGCCGAAGGCCGTGATCCACCTCATGCACGTGCCCGAGCTGGGGGCGATCTCTGCGACTGCGGACAAGATCACGATCGGCGCCGCGACGACCTACACCGATGCGGCACCGACCCTGATCGAGGCGTTTCCCGCATTGCGCGCCTATCTTTCGCGGCTGGGGTCACGGCAGATCCGCAACATGGGCACGATCGGCGGCAATATCGGCACAGCCTCGCCGATCGGCGACATGCCGCCGGTGCTGCTGGCGCTGGAAGCCAGCCTGACGCTGGTCTCGAAGCGGGGCGCGCGCGAGGTCCTCCTGGACGATTTCTTCCTCGACTATCGCAAGACCGTGCTGGCCGCCGACGAGATCATCCTGAGCCTGTCGATGCCGCGCCTGTGGGAGGGCGAGACCTTCCATTGCGACAAGGTGAGCAAGCGCCGCGACCAGGACATCTCGACCGTCGCCGGCGCCTACCGTGTGCGCATCCGCAACGGTCGGATCGAGGATGCGCGGCTGGCGTTCGGCGGGATGGCGGCGACGCCGCGCCGGGCGCGTGCGGCCGAGGCGGCCTTGCTGAAGGACGGTTTTGCGGCCGCGATTTCTGCCATCGAGACGGACTTCAAGCCGCTCGACGACTGGCGCGGCTCGGCCGACTATCGCCGGCAGGTCGCGGCCAATCTGCTGCGACGGCTGGAACTGCGCCTCGCCGAGCCGGGGCGCGTGCTGGAGGTCGAGGCGCTGTGAGCGGCAAGGTCCATACGGCGCAGCGTCACGACAGTGCCCTGAAGCACGTCACCGGGCAGGCGCTCTATATCGACGACATGCCCGAGCCGCCGGGCACGCTGCATGCGGCCCTGGTGCTGAGCAAGGTCGCCTGCGGACGACTCGTGAAGACCGATTTCTCCGCCGCGTCGGCAATGTCGGGCGTGGTCGCGGTGCTGGGCCCCCAGGACATTCCCGGCCGGAACGACATCGCGGCGATCGGCAAGAACGAGCCGTTGTTCGCCGTCGACCGGATCGAGTTCGCCGGCCAGACCCTGGCGATGGTCGTCGCGGAGACCCTCGATGCAGCGCGGGCGGCCGCCGAAAAGGTCGTCGTGGAGATCGAGGCCGAGGAGCCGGTCCTCGATATCGCGACGGCGCTCGCCCGCGAATCCTACGTGCAGGCGCCGGCCACGATCGTACGCGGCGATCCGGAGGCGGCGCTGGCCGGCGCGCCGCATCGGCTCACCGCCGAATTCAGCGTCGGCGGACAGGAGCATTTTTACCTCGAGGGCCAGATCGCCTTCGCGCTGCCCGGTGAGGACGGCGACATCACCGTCCATTCCTCGACCCAGCATCCGACCGAGGTCCAGCATGTCTGCGCCCGGCTGCTGGGCTGCGACTTCAACCGGGTGACGGTGGTGGTGCGCCGCCTGGGCGGCGGCTTCGGCGGCAAGGAAAGCAACGCCTCCTGGGTCGCGGCCGCGGCCGCCGTCGCGGCGAACCAGACCGGCCGGCCGGTGAAGCTGCGGCTGCCGCGCGAGGTCGACATGCTGACGACCGGCAAGCGCCACGGCTTCGACTATCGCTACACGGTGGGCTTCGACGGCGAGGGCCGCGTGCTGGCGCTCGACGCCGTGCTGGCGGCCGATGCCGGCTGGAGTCTCGACATGACGCCCGGTGTGGTGACGCGGGCGCTCACCCATACGGACAACGCCTACTGGATCCCGCACTTCCGGGCCGTCGGCTATGCCTGCCGCACCAACAAGCAGTCGAACACGGCGTTTCGCGGCTTCGGCGGACCGCAGGGCGTCGTGGTGATGGAGGACGCGCTCGACCGGATCGCGCATCATCTCGGCCGCGATCCGGTCGAGGTGCGCGCGCTCAACTTCTATGCAGAGGGCCGGGACGAAACGCCTTACGGCCAGCAGGTCGACGAGAACCATCTGGAGCGCTGCTGGGCCGAAGTGAAGGCCGGCGGCGAGATCGAGCGGCGGCGTGCCGAGATCGACGCCTTCAACGCGGCCAACCCGGTGCTGAAGCGCGGGCTGGGCCTGTTTCCGCTGAAGTTCGGCATCTCCTTCAACCTGCCGCACATGAACCAGGCCGGCGCGCTGGTGCATGTCTACACCGACGGCTCGATCCGCCTGAACCATGGCGGCACGGAGATGGGGCAGGGGCTGTTCATCAAGGTGGCCCAGGTGGTGGCCGAGGTGTTCAAGGTCGATGTCGAGCGCATCCGGCCGTCCGCCACCTCGACCGCCGAGGTGCCCAACACCTCGCCGACCGCGGCCTCGACGGGCTCGGACCTCAACGGCTGGGCAGCCTGGGACGCGGCGAACACGATTCGTAGGCGCATGGTGGCCTTTGCCGCCGAGCACTTCGGCGTGGCCGACGCCGACATCGAATTCGCCGATGGCACCGTGCGCATCGCCAGGCCCGGCAGCAACCAGGTGCTGGGCTTCGGCGAGCTCGCCAAGCTCTGCTGGCTCGGTCGCGTTTCGCTCTCCTCGACCGGCTATTACAAGACGCCGAATATCCATTGGGATCCCGCGGCGATGCGTGGCCGGCCGTTCTTCTATTTCTCCTTTGGCGCGGCGATGGCGGAAGTCGCGATCGACACGCTGACCGGCGAAAGCCGCGTGCTGCGCGCCGACCTCGTCCAGGATTGCGGCCAGTCGCTCAACCCCGCGATCGATCTCGGCCAGATCGAGGGCGCCTTCGTACAGGGCCAGGGCTGGTTCACCTGCGAGGAACTCTGGTGGGACGCCAAGGGCCGGCTGCGCACGGCGGGTCCGTCGACCTACAAGATCCCCGGGAGCCGTGACGTGCCGCCGGTGTTCAACGTCCGCTTGCTCGACAATGCGCCGTCGCGCGAGGCCACGATCTTCCGCTCCAAGGCGGTGGGCGAGCCGCCGCTGATGCTGGCGACCGCGGTGTGGACGGCCCTCAAGGACGCGATCGGTGCGGCGGGCAACGGCCGGGTGCCGGTGCGGCTCGACGCGCCGGCTACCCCCGAGCGCGTGCTCGCGGCGGTCGAGCAGGTTCGGCGGGAGACCCGAACAGCCGCTCCATGAGCTGGACCAGGCTTCGGTCCATCTCGCGGCGCGCGGTCTTCTCGTCCCTGGCTTCGGCGATCCAGAGAGCGGCTTCGTTGAAGGCGCCGGACAGGAGGAACGTGACCGGCTCGACGCCGAGACCCGGATTCGGACGCGCCGCTAGCACCGCCGCCACGCCCTCGCGCAGCGAGCGCAGCCCGTGCGGCGCATCGATTTCGCGCCAGCGATGCCAGCCCAGCACCGCGGGCGCATCGATCAGATAGATACGGCGCACGGCGGGGTCGAGACAGGCATCGAGGAAGGCGCGCGTGCCCTCGATCAGCGCCTGCAGGGGATCGCCGACGGGCTCGGCCTTCTTGTCGATCGCCGCCGCGATCTCGCTCGCCACTTCCTCGACGATGGCCTCGAACACGGCGCGCTTGTCCTTGAAGTGATAGTAGAGCGCGCCGCGCGTCACCTTGGCCCGCTGCACGATCTCCTCGGTCGCCGCGGCGTCGTAGCCGGAGGCGGCGAAGATCAGCCGGGCTTCCCGCAGCAGCGTCGCGCGGGTGACGGCCAGCCGATCCGCCTGGGTCCGCGGTCTTGACATACATACACCCTGTATCTAAATCGCTCACATACAGATTGTATGTAAATGGCCGCAGAGGAGAGGGCAATGCAGCTCAGGGAGTTCTACACCGTGCTCTGCACCGACGACGTCGCCGGCACCGCCGCCTTCTGGGAGAAGCATTTCGGCTTCCGTCGCGCCTTCGAGGCGGACTGGTACGTCCACCTGACCAGCACGGTCCCGGACAAGGCGAACCTCGCGATTCTCGACTATCGCCACGAGACGATCCCCG
>CANIEC010000281.1 GCA_947466085.1 Rhodospirillales bacterium | reverse complement strand
CGCCGCTCGGGCTTCGACCGGCACAGCCACGACGGCAAGACGCTGCTGGCGATCCTCGATTCCTATCCGCGCGACGAGCTGTTCCAGATCGACGAGGACACGATCTACGACCATGTGCTGGGCATCCTGCAGCTGCAGGAGCGACGGCGGGTGGCGCTGTTCTCGCGCGTCGACACGGTCGGACGGTTCGCCACCGCGCTCGTGTTCGTGCCTCGCGAACGCTTCGACGCAGCCCTCTCCGACCGTTTCGCCGCCCTCCTGGGCAAGGCCTGGAACGGCGAGGTGACGTCGGTTGCGACGTCGATCGGCAGCAATTCCGCCCTCGTCCAGTCGCTTTACACGCTCAAGCTGCGCGCGCCCGAGCAGGCCGCGCCCGACCTCGCCGCGCTCGAGCGCGACCTGGTCGACGCGGCGACGTCGTGGAACGACCGGCTGCGCGCGGCCCTGCAGGAGACGCTCGGCGAAGCCGAGGGACGCGCCGCCGCCAGGCGTTGGCGCATCTGGTTCCCGCCGGTCTACCGCGAGACCTTCGAGGCGGCGCAGGCTCTGCGCGACATCGAGGTGTTGCAGACCTTCGTCGACGGCGCCGAGTTCGGCGTGCAGGTCGGACGGCGGACCGGCATGCCGGCGCATCGCTTCGCACTGCGCCTGTTCCATCCGCGCAAGCCGATCGCGCTCTCCGACATCCTGCCGCTCGCCGAAAATCTCGGCCTGCGCGTCATCAGCGAGGCGCCCTTCCTGCTGCGCCGGGACGGTGGCGACGAGCAGACCCATGGCGTGGCCATGCAGGTGCTGAGGGTCGAGACAGCGGACAAATCTCCGGTCGACCTTGCCGCCATCGGTCCGCGGTTCATCGAGGCGATCGAGAAGCTGCGCGCCGGCGCGCTCGAGAATGACGGGCTGAACCGGCTGGTGTTGGGCGCCGGCCTCGCCTGGCGCGAGATCTCCATCGTGCGCGCCTATGCCAAGTATCTTCGGCAGGCCGGCATCCCGTTCAGTCAGGAGTATATGGAGCGCGCGCTGTCATCCTACCCGAAGGTGGCGCGCCTGCTGGTCGAACTATTCGACGCGCGCTTCGATCCGGCGCTGGGCGACGCGGGCTCCGACGAGCGGGCTGCCCGGATCGCTTCGATCGAAGCCGACTTCGCCTCTTCCCTCGAAGCCGTCACGACCCTCGACGAAGACCGCATCCTGCGACGCTTGCACAATGCCGTGCTCTGCACGCTGCGGACGAACTACTGGCAGGCCAACGGTACGAAAGAGTGGATCTCCTTCAAGATCGACAGTCGCGCCATCGACGAACTGCCGGCGCCGCGGCCGCTGGTCGAGATTTTCGTCTACAGCCCGCGCATGGAAGGCATCCATCTGCGCGGCGGACGGGTGGCCCGCGGCGGCATCCGCTGGTCGGACCGGCGCGAGGATTTCCGCACCGAGATCCTCGGCCTCATGAAGACGCAGATGGTGAAGAACGCCGTCATCGTCCCCGTCGGCTCCAAGGGCGGCTTCTACGTGAAGCAGCCTCCCGTCGGTGGTACGCGCGAGCAGGTCCAGGCCGAAGGCATCGCCTGCTACCAGACCCTGATCCGCGGCCTGCTCGACATCACCGACAACTACTCGGGGGGTGGAATCGTGCCGCCCGCCGATGTCGTCCGCCACGATGGCGACGATCCCTATCTCGTGGTCGCCGCCGACAAGGGCACGGCGACCTTCTCCGACATCGCCAATGCGCTGGCGCGCGACTACGGCTTCTGGCTCGACGACGCCTTCGCCTCGGGCGGCTCGGCGGGCTACGATCACAAGAAGATGGGCATCACCGCGCGCGGCGCGTGGGAATCGGTGAAGCGCCACTTCCGCGAACTGGGGCAGGATATCCAGGAAACGCCGTTCACGGTCGCGGGCGTCGGCGACATGTCGGGCGACGTGTTCGGCAACGGCATGCTGCTGTCGCCGCACATCCGGCTGGTCGCGGCCTTCGACCATCGCCACATCTTCATCGATCCCGCGCCCGATCCCGCGACCAGCCTCACCGAGCGGCAACGGCTGTTCGCCCTGCCGCGCTCCTCGTGGATGGACTACGACAGGAGCCTGCTGTCGGCGGGCGGCGCGATCTTCGACCGCGCGGCCAAGTCGGTGGCGCTGTCACCCGAGGCCTGCGCGGTGCTGGGAATCGAGCAGCCTGCAATGGCGCCCCTCGACCTGATGCGCGCGATCCTGACGGCGCCGGTCGACCTGCTCTATTTCGGCGGCATCGGCACCTACGTGAAGGCGTCGAGTGAGGGCCATGGCGATGCCGGCGACCGCGCCAACGACGCGGTGCGCATCGACGCGGGCCAATTGCGCGCCCGCGTGGTCGGCGAGGGCGCCAATCTCGGCTTCACGCAGCGCGGCAGGGTCGAGGCAGCGCTCGCCGGCCGCAAGATCAACACCGACGCGATCGACAATTCGGCGGGCGTCGACACGTCCGACCACGAGGTCAACATCAAGATCGCAACGGGCGGCGCCATCGCCACGGGCGCGCTCCCGGCCGAGGCGCGCGATCCGCTGCTCTTTTCCATGACCGACGAAGTCGCGACCCTCGTGTTGCGCCACAACTATCAGCAGAGCCAGGCGGTCAGTGTCGCCGAGGGCCAGGCGGCCGAGGAGCATGACCGGCTGGAGCGCTTCATGCGCGCCCTGGAGCGCAAGGGCCGGCTCGACCGCGCCGTCGAGTTCCTGCCCGACTCCGCCGCCATGCGCCTGCGCGCCCAGAACCGCCAGCAGCTGACGCGGCCGGAACTCTCGGTCTTGCTGGCCTACGCCAAGATCGACCTCAACGAGGAGATTCTGGCTTCAGACCTGCCCGACGATCCGCGCCTCGATGAGGAGCTGCTGCGCTACTTCCCGCAGCCGCTGCAGGAAAGATATCCGGCGGCCCTTCAGGGTCATCGCCTGCGCCGCGAGATCACAGCGCTTCAGGTCGTGAACTCATTGGTCAATCGATGCGGGCCGACCTTCGTGCACACCGTGGCCCAGCGCACCGGCGCCTCGGCGGCCACCATTGCCCAGGCCTTCACCGTCGTGCGCGACGCCTGGAAGCTGCGCGACCTGTGGGTCGACATCGAGGCGCTCGATCCCGCGCTCAAGGCCACGGCGCAGATCCGGATGCTCATTGCCTCGCAGCGCTTCGTGCTGCGCAGCGTGCAATGGGTCCTGCGGCGCCTGCCGCAGCCGCTCGACACCACGGCGGCAACCGCGCAGCTCGGCCGCGCCGTCGCCGAACTGGGCGACCTGTCCGCGGATCTGGTGGGCGAGGCCGAAGGCACGGCGCTCGGCGAACGCTCGGCCGCCCTCGAGGCGATGGGCGCGCCGGCCGATCTCGCCCGCCGCGCCGCCGCGCTCGAAACCCTGTCCGCCGCCGGCGACCTCGCCCTCGCGGCCGAGGCCAACGGCTGCACGATCGGCAGTGCCGCGCGGCTTTACTTCCGGCTGGGGGAGCGCCTGTCGCTTGCGCTGCTGGCCAACGCCGCGCAGAAACTGCCGCGCGAGGGCCTCTGGCCTTCGCAGGCCGCGCTCGCGATGCAGGACGAGCTGGCGGCGCTGCATGCCGACCTGCTGCGCTCGGCCCTGCGCGCGGGCGGCGGCACCGACTGCGATCCCGATTCGGCCCTCGCCGCCTGGAGCGAACCGCGCAAGCTGGCGCTGGAGCGGGTGGACCGGCTCCTGAAGGAGGATCTCGCCGCGGCGGGAACCATCGATCTCGCGATGCTGTCGGTTGCCACCGCCGAGTTGCGGACGCTGGTTTAGCAGGCCGTTGAATCAGTCGGAGTAACGGCGATTAAACGAAACAAGCGAAATAAACGAAACAAATGAAGCGAATGCCGCACCCCCTGACTCCTGACCGCCGGCGCAACAATGTTGCTCGCCGGTCCTTCTGAAAGGCCGATTCAACAGCTGTCAGGGCGTGGTTCTCACGTCTTCTCTCAGAGCCCCTTCAGGAATTCGATCAGCAGGCGGTTCACGTCCGCCGCCCTTTCCTG
>CANIEC010000280.1 GCA_947466085.1 Rhodospirillales bacterium | reverse complement strand
GGCTTCGCGGCCGGCCTCGACCGGCGCGTAACGGACGAGCTGCTGGTCGGCGTCACCGCCGGCTTCACCAGCGGCACGCAATGGGTCGGCGGCTTCTCCGGCCGCGGCATCTCCGACACCTTCCAGGCCGGCCTCTACGCCAGCTATGCCCGAGATGCCGTCTATGTCGACGGGCTCGCCGCCTATGCCTATTCCGACAACCGCATGACTCGCCAGATCGCCATCCCGGGCCTCGCCCGCACCGCCAACGGCTGGACTGGCGCCAACCTGTTCTTCGGACAGGTCGAGGCGGGCTACCGTTTCGATATCGGCGGGCTTGCCGATGCCTACATCACTCCCCTCGCCCGCCTGCAGGGTGCGACGGCGACCCAGGCCGCCTTCACAGAGAATGGTGCGGGCTCCCTCAACCTGTCCGTCGCTGCGCAGACCACCAACTCGCTCCGTACCGTGCTCGGCGCCCAGCTCGGCGGCGCGATGGACCTCGGCTGGCGTGACCGGCTGGCGATGCAGGTCAAGCTGGGATGGGGCCACGAATATGCCGACACCGACCGGCCTGTCACCGCCTCCTTCGTCGGCGCGCCCGCGCTGCCCTTCACGACCTACGGCGCCGCCCCGCAGCGCGACAGCGTCGTGCTGGGCCTCTCCGCCAACACCGCCATCGCCGACGCGACCTCCCTGTACTTCCGCTACGAGGGCAACATCTCCAGCCAGGACTCCAACCACGCCCTCACCGCCGGATTCCGCATGACCTGGTAGATACCGGGACTCTCCGCTCGCACCCGCCTGAACATTGCCATTAACATCGCGCCGATGAGCCTACCGAGAGCGCCGTACCAGAATGTCGCGCCGGACTATTTCGCGCGCCGTGGCCTGCGCCGCTATGCCGGCGTCTTCTCGCTCTGGGCGCTGGGTGTCGGAGCGGTCATCTCGGGCCACTATTCCGGCTGGAACCTCGGCCTGCTGGCCGGCGGCTGGGGCGGCTATGCGCTCGCCGCCTGTCTCATCGCCGTCATGTATCTCGGCCTGGTCTTCTGCATCGCCGAGATGGCGTCCGCCCTGCCCCACACCGGCGGCGCTTATTCCTTCGCCCGCGCTTCGATGGGACCGTGGGGCGGCTTCGTCACAGGGCTCTGCGAGAACGTCGAGTATGTGCTGACGCCAGCAGTCATCGTGTCCTTCCTGGCGACCTATCTCGCCGCGGTGTTCGGGACGCCGACCGGCTGGCTGCCGGCCTACTGGGTGGCCGGGTATGCGGTGTTCGTGGCGCTGAACGTCCGGGGCGTCGAACTTTCCTTCAGGGTCACCGTCGTCGTCACGCTGGCCTCGCTCGCGTGCCTCGCGGTGTTCTGGGCCTCGGCTCTCCCCGTCGCAGAGTTCGGCCGATACGCGCTCAACATCGGCGCCGGCCCCGACGGCAAGCCGGTCGAGCTGGCGCAAGGGGGCGGCCCGCTGCTGCCGTTCGGGCTGCACGGCGCGCTGGCGGCGCTTCCCTTCGCCGTCTGGCTGTTCCTCGCCATCGAGCAGCTTCCCCTCGCGGCCGAGGAATCGATGGAGCCGTCGCGCGACATTCCGCGCGGCATCGTGGCCGGGTTTCTGACACTCTTCGTGTCGGCGGGTCTCATCGTCTGGCTCAACCCTTCGGTGGCTCCTGGCAGCTTCCAGCTCGGCAGCTCGGGCGAACCGCTGCTGGACGGCTTTCGCGCCACGTTCGGCGGCGGGTTGGCGAAGGTGCTGGCGCTGGTCGCCTGCATCGGCCTGGTCGCCAGCTTCCACACCATCCTCTTTGCCAAGGGCCGCCAGATCTACTCCCTGTCGCGCGCGGGCTATTTTCCGCGCTTCCTGTCGGTCACCCATCCGCGCCACAAGACGCCCCATGTGGCGCTGCTGGCGGGGTCGGCCGTGGCACTCGCGATCATGTTCGCGCTGTGGTTCGGCATGGGCGCCGAGCGGGGCGCGGCGGTTATCCAGGGCATGTTGCTCAACATGGCGGTCGCCGGCGCCATGCTCTCCTACCTGCTGCAGGCGGTGAGCTTCCTCGTGCTGCGGGCGCGGATGCCGGCCCTTGCGCGCCCCTATCGTTCCCCGCTGGGCATGGCGGGCGCGGCCGTCACCATCGTGATCGCCGCCGTCACGCTGGTCTACCAGCTGCTCGATCCGGTGTTCGTGTCCGGGGTGCTCGGCGTCGGCGCGTGGTTCGCCATGGGGATCGCATGGTTCGCGCTCGTCGGGCGGCACCGGCTGGTCCTGTCGCCGGAGGAGGCCTTCGCGCTGAAGGCCCGCGAGGCAGCCGGTGGATCAGTCGCCGACTGAAACGGCCGCCGGCCTGGCCTCGAGTTCGCGTTCGACGAGGTTGGCGGCCACCTGCTTGCGGAATCGCTCGAAGTCGGGACCGCGCAGCTGGGCGCGCTTCAGCTCGGGGTGGGTGATCGGATTGACAGGCTTGCCGTCGACCTGAAGCTCGAAATGAAGATGCGCGCCGGTCGAGCGGCCGGTGCTGCCGACGTAGCCGATCACGTCGCCGCGCGACACCATCGTGCCGGGCTGGAGGCCGGTCGCGAATGCGGAGAGATGGCCGTAGACCGATGCCAGCTTGCCGCCATGCTCGATGCGGATCCAGTTGCCGTAGCGGCCGTTTGGCGCGGCTCCCACCACGAGGCCGTCGGCCGCCGCGACGACCGGCGTTCCGGCCGGCGCCACGAGGTCGACCCCTTCATGCATGAACAGCGATCGCGACGACGAGGGCCGTGCCGACAGCGCATAGGCCGGCGGCGCCCGGAAGCCGCCATAGGAAGAGCTGCCATAGCCGGAAGCACCCGGCGACGCGGCAAAGCCTGCACCGATACCGGAGCGAGGCATGTCGGTGGCACCTCCCGTCGGCAGGCCGGGCGGGAGGCCCGGCGGACGATTCGGGCCGCCGGCGCCCTGTGGCTTACCGCCATAGGGTAGCGGCGGCTGGTCGAACGGATCGGCACGCAGGCCGAAGCCCGACGAGATCGAAACGGTGTCGAGCGGCAGCCGGAACGACGGCGGCACCGCAGCCTGCCCGCTCGCCATCCAGAAGCGCTCGGTATTGTCGCGCGTGCGAAAGCGATGGATCGCCATCACGCCCTTGGGCGTCCGCAGCTCCATCCACAGCACGCGGCCGACGTCGAGCGGCGCACCCGCCTGGGTGAAGGTCTGCTGGTAGCGGACATAGAACCTGTCCCCATCGCGCATCTCCTTCTTGAGATCGACCGACAGGGCCATTGCCTGCATGGCTTCGAGCATGGCCGGCGCGGGAGCGCCTGCGGCGACCGCGGAGGCTTCGAACGAACCGCCCACAATCACGCCCGCGACGCCCAGCTGGCGCGCGTATGGCAGGTACGCCTGCAGCCGTTCGTCATCCAGACCGTCGCCCAGCATCCCGTCTTCGACCATTCGCCCCCTGGCCAACACGACTTCAGGGACCGGCACGCTCGCGACCGGCGGCGGGACGTTGTCTGCGATCGCGATGAGCGGCTGGGGAGGCGTGATCTCGATGGCCACGCTCCGCTCGAGAAGCCCGTCGACCGACGCAAGTTCCATGAAATGAAGATGGTCGCGAAGACCGGCAGTGGCCGAGGGCTGGTCGTGGAGGGGCGGCCATTCCAGCCCCAGCAGCCGATGCTCGGCCATGAGACCCGCATCCTTGGTATGCGCCCGCTCGACCCACGGCAGATCGCGCGCGATGCCCTGGGACATCCCGGCGAAAAGCAATGAGGCGGCAAAAGCCGCGGCGACCGAGGGTCGGTTCATTCAGTCCTTCTTATAAAGCCTACGCCGGGGCATCGCTCGTGACCGCCGCGTGGTCGCAGACCTTATCGCACCTTCGGCACGGGTTTCCACGCCCGAACGCGCCTTTCGGCCTCGGCGATTTGCGCAGGGTTCATGCGAGCGGCCAGGGTCGCCAGGTCCTTTCGGGCCTGGTCGAGCCGGTCCTGGTTCTTCGCCGTGTACCGGTCGATGGAAAGCCTGATCCACTTGTAGGCCTCGATGTCGTCGCGTGGCGGGATGCCCTCGCCGAAGCCCAGCATGAAGCCGATATTGTTCTGCGCGCGCGCGTAGCCCTGCTGGGCAGCAGCAAGGTAGAGCCTTGCCGCTTCGTTCAGGTTGCGCGGCACGCCTTCGCCGCTCCAGTGCATGGCGCCGAGCAGGGTCTGCGCCTCGGCTTCGCCCTTCGCGGCC
>CANIEC010000279.1 GCA_947466085.1 Rhodospirillales bacterium | reverse complement strand
GGCACCTTCTATTTCGCCGAGAACGGCGAGGCCTCTTATCGGGACATCTGCGCGGCGATCGCGCGACGCCTGAAGCTGGACGGGCCGCAGGCCTGGCCGTTCGAGGAAGCCGCCCGGGAGCTCGGCGAGAACAGCGCGGCCTACACGTTCGGCACCAACAGTCGCGTCCGCGCCAGGCGCGCCCGCAGCGAGTTGGGATGGCAGCCCAGACATTCGTCCGTGACGGCCTGGATCGAGGCCGAACTGCCGCTTTGAAGCCGTCGTCTCGACCGGAGCGCGGAGCGCGGAGTGGAGAGACCTGCTGTCAACCAAGAGCCGGCAAGTCGTGGAGAGAAGATCTCTCCACTCCGCACCTTCGGTGCTTCGGTCGAGATGACGGAGTTCCTAGACTGAAATCTCGGCGATCATCTTCCTGAGCAGCGCCGCGTCGGGATAGACGCCGAAGCCCGCCTGGAGATTGTCCGCCATGTGCTCGGGTTTGCCGGTGCCCGGGATGACACAGGTGACCGCGGGATTTGCCAGCACGAACTTGAGCAGGAGCTGCGCCCAGCTCGTGACGCCGATCTCGCCGGCCCAGTCGGGCAGCTTTCGGCTCAGCAGCTTGCGCAGGAGACCGCCGCCACCGAACGGCTGGTTCACGATCACCGCGATGCCGCGCTCGGCGGCGAGCGGCAGGAGCCGGCGTTCGACGGCGCGGTCGTCGAGCGCGTAGTTGATCTGGACGAAATCCCACTTCTCCGACCGCATCACGCTTTCCAGCTCGTCATGGGCGCTCTGCGTGTAGTGGGTGATGCCGAGATAGCGGATGCGACCCTCGGCCTTCCAGGCGCGCAAGGTCGGCAGATGGGCGCGCCAGTCGACGAGATTGTGGATCTGCATCAGGTCGATGCGGTCGGTCTTGAGCAGACGCATCGAGGTGCGCATCTGCGCGATCCCGCTGTCGCGGCCCGTGGTCCAGACCTTGGTGGCGATGAAGGCCCTGGCGCGTGAATCCGCCGCCGACAGCAGGTCGCCGACCACGGCCTCGGCCGACCCGTACATCGGCGACGTGTCGATCACCGACCCGCCGGCGTCGAACAGCAGGCGTAGCACCTCTGCCAGCGGCGCACGCTCCGCCGGCCGCGCGCCGACATCGAAGGTGCGCCACGTGCCGACGCCGACGACGGGCAGCATTTCGCCCGAGGAAGGAATCTTGCGCTGATGCATGCGGACTCCCGTCTGCGCGGCAGCGTGGCCTGCAACGAGCAGGCTGGCCCCGGCGGCGATACCGATGAAGCGAGAGCGGGTGAGGGTGTGTGACATTGCAGTGTCATTGTTCAGCAAGGATGACCGCCGCACCAGCAGGGAAAAGCGTTGCCGCCATATTGATGCCGTACGCGAAGCTTCTGCTGTGACCGTCTGTTGTTTCGACACTTCTGGTCATTGTCTTCTCCCATGTCGACACCATCTCAGAGCCAATCGCAGATACTTCAGCCTGAAGGAGACCGCGCCATGCCCGAGCCCTTCGTCGTCGAAATCTGGGGAAAGCCCGCCGGCGTCGTCCTCAAGGAAGGCAACGCGTTCCGCTTCCATGCCTTCACCCGTCCGTTCTTCGAATTGGAAGGCCATCAGTTCAACACGCCGGGTCAGGCGAGGCTTGCCGCGGCGAAGCTCCAGCCGCCGCGCGAAAGCCTGCGCGCCGAGTAGTGTCTTTCGCCTTGTCGGTCGCCCGGGGGAACGTTAGTCCAATCGGAACCGACAAGGAGGAAAGCGATGATCAAGCGCAAGCAGCGTATTCCGATGCGTGACCTTTCGACCATGAAGCCGGAGGATCGCGAGGCCATTGAGAAGAACGCCATGAACGGCCAGGTGTTCAACATCTTCAAGGTGTTGGCCAATCACCCCGCGTTGACCAAGCGCTGGACGCCGTTCGCCGGCCACATCCTGTCCAAGCAGACCCTGCCCTTCCGCGATCGCGAGCTGCTGATCCTTCGCATCGGCTGGCTGAACCAGGCCGAGTACGAATTCGCGCAGCACGAACTGATCGCAAAGCGGGGCGGCATCACCGACGGTGACATCGCCAACCTCAAGGAAGGGCCCAAGGCCAAGGGCTGGAACGAGCACGAGGCGGCGCTGATGCAGCTCGCCGACGATCTCTTCGAGAACTCGGTCGCCTCCGACGCGACCTGGGCCACCCTGTCGAAGACCTATTCGACGGAGCAGCTCATGGACGCCGTCTTCACGGTGGGCCAGTACAATCTCGTCTCCTGGGCGCTCAACAGCTTCGGCGTCCCGCTCGACGACTTCCTGCCGGGCGCCCAGAAGAAGTAGGGCGTCTCGCCTCCCCATTCAAATGGGGAGGTGTCGGCGTCTTCGCCGACGGAGGGGTCATAGGATTCTCGGCCCATGACCCCATCGCCCCGCATGACGGGGCACTTCCCTATCTGAATGGGGAAGCGATCTATCTCTTCGCGACCTCGACGTTCCAGAAGGCGATCGTCGAGGGCGGGCGGATCCAGCCCTTGGTGCGGGCGCTGACGGCCGAGGCGCTGTACCATTCGCCGAGCGGATAGTGCGTGCCGACCTGCAGGGCGCGCTCCTGGATCTCCTCGGCGATGGCCTTGCGCTTTGCCGCATCCGGCTCCAGCGCGAAGGCGTCGCGCATCGCCTCGATCTGTGCATCGCACGACCAGCCGGCGGAGGCCTTGTCGCAGGCCGAGTTCAGGAACAGCGAAGTGATGGGGTTGGCGACGTCGATGACGCCGGTACTCGACAACGTGATGTTCCAGCCGCGATCCTCGGGCGGTTCCTTGCGCATGACGCGTGCGAGGTGGGTCTGCCAGTCGGCCGGACGCATGTCGACCTTGAAGCCGACCCGTTCGAGCTGTGCCTTGGCGACGGGGCCGAGATTGGCCAGCGAGGCGAGGTCGGTCACCTGCAGCAGCACGATCGGCCGTCCGTCGTAGCCCGCCTCCTTCAGAAGCGCCTTGGCCTTCTCGACATTGCCCTCGAGCAGGCCTTGCGTGCCCTTGTCCGACGCGAGCGGCGTGCCGCAGCCATAGTAGGTCTTGCAGAAGCGCCAGAACTTCGGGTCGCCGACGGCGGCGTCCAGGAAGCCCTTCTGGTCGATGGCGTAGCCCAGGGCGAGGCGCATCCTGGGATCGTTGAACGGCGGATGGAGCCAGTTGGGCCGAAGCGCATACTGGCTGGCATAGGCGCCGCGCTGCACCTCGATGCCGCGCCGATTCTCGACCAAGGGCAGCAGGTCGTGTGCCACCGATTCGAGCGCATCGACCTCGCTGTTCTCCAGCGCGTTCACCGCGGTCTGGGGATCGGCAATCGACACCCATTCGATCCGATCGACCTTGACCACCTTGCCGCCCGCGAAATTCGCCGGCGGCTCCGTGCGCGGCACGTAGTTGGGGTTCTTCACGTACACGACCCGGTCGCCGGGCCGCCATTCGTCGGCCTTGAACATGAACGGGCCCGAGCCGGTCGGGTCCTTGATCTGCTGGGTGGCCGGCGCTTCGGCCACGCGCTTGGGCATCATGAAGGGCACGATGCCGGCCGGCTTGGCGAGCGAATCGATCACGAGGCCGTAGGGCCGGGCCAGTTCGAGGCGGATCGTCTTCGCGTCGGGTGCGGAGAGTTCCTTGACGTTGGCCATGAGCTTGAGGCCGACCGGGTCGCGGCTGCCCCAGCGCTTGAGCGAGGCGACGCAATCCTCGGCCGTGACCGGCGCGCCGTCGTGCCACTTCAGCCCGTCGCGCAGGGTGAAGCTGTAGATCAGCCCTGCCGGATCGACGGTCCAGTTCCCCACCATCTGCGGCTGCGGCTTGAGATCGCCGTCGAGGCCGAACAGTGTATCGTAGACCAGATAGCCGTGCGTGCGGCTGATCTGCGCCGACGCCCAGATCGGATCGAGGATCTTGAGATCGGAGTGCATGACGATCTTGAGGTTCGATTGCGCGGCGGCCGGCATCGCGAGCGCGAGACCGGCGACGGCGCCCAGCAGGGTCCTGAAGTTCATGGTGCCTCCCTAGACGTGTTCGTTGATCAGCCCGTTGATGGTCTGCAGCGCCTGGGCGCGGAACTGGCCGAGGATCATGCCCTTCCAGTCGTCGGCATCGACGAAGAAGGCGTCGCGCACCGCCCGCCTGATGGCTTTGGCCAGAGGCGCGGCCGCGTCGGGATGGCCCGCCAGCCAGGCCTCGCCGCGCAGCGCATGGCGCACGACCGGATTGGGCACGGTGCCGTATTCCAGCGTCGTCGGCGTGATCGCCGCGCCGGGACATTCCTCCGGCGCGCAGCCGGTGATG
>CANIEC010000278.1 GCA_947466085.1 Rhodospirillales bacterium | reverse complement strand
GCCGTTGGGCCAGGCGTTCCGGATCGGCGTAGAGCCGCAATGTCGCCTCGAGAGCGGCCAGGCGGATCTTGTCGAGGCGCAGCGCCCGCTTCATCTGGTTGCGCGCGATGCGCTGGATCAGCGGCTTGCGGCCGACCACGAGCCCCGCCTGCGGCCCGCCCAGCAGCTTGTCGCCGGAGAAGGTGACGACATCGACGCCGGATGCGACGGCTTCACGCGCCGTCGGCTCGTGCGGCAGGCCCCAGGTCTCGAGATCGGCCAACGTGCCGCTGCCGAGATCCTCGATCAGCGTCACGCCCTTCTCGCGCGCCAGCGGCACGAGTTCGGCGGCGGCAACCGACCTGGTGAATCCCTGGATCGCGTAATTCGATGGATGGACCTTCATGATCGCGGCCGTGTCGGGCCCGATCGCCGCCGCGTAGTCCTTGAGATGGGTGCGGTTGGTCGTACCGACCTCGACCAGCCGGCAGCCGGCGCGCGCCATGATATCGGGAATGCGGAAGGCCCCGCCAATCTCGATCAGCTCGCCGCGCGACACGATGACCTCGCGACCGGCGGCGAGTTCGCTCAGCACCAGCAGCACCGCGGCGGCATTGTTGTTCACGGCCGTCGCCGCCTCGGCGCCAGTCAGGCGGCAGAGCCACGGCGCGATGTGATCGTCGCGCTCGCCGCGCGCACCGCCGCCCAGATCGTATTCGAGCGTGGTCGGCGAGCGCATCGCCTCGACCGCCGCGGCAATGGCCTCCTCGGCCAGAACGGCGCGGCCGAGATTGGTGTGCAGCACGGTGCCCGTGAGGTTGAACACGCGGCGCTGCGAGGGCCGCAGGAACGCAGCCAGACGCGCCGTGCACCATCGGACGCACGCGGCTTCGCTCGCGACCTCGGGCGTTCCCCGTCGCTCGTCGACCCATGCCCGGAGCGCTTCGATGATGAGCGGACGGCCGGCGCGCTCGATCAGCGGCGCGAGAGTTGGCCAGGAGGCCATGCGATCAATCGACAGAGGGCGGATTTCGGAGGCGCCATCGGCGCGGTCGGCACGCGACACGGGATTCTTCCTACCAGAGAGAGGGCGGACGTCCTGTCCACCGCCGATCAACATGGCTCAGGCCCAACCGCCGATCAATCACTTCTCCGGCGGCTCCATCATGCCCAGCACGAACGGATTGGGCACGCGCGCGAAGCCCTCCTCGCCGACAAGGACGTCGAGGCCGAGCGAGGCCAGGTCGTCGGCCAGCGGTTCGAGAGCGCGGGCCTTTTCGAGATAGAAGACCTTCGAATAGCCCTGGCAGGCCTCGCAGCACTCAGCACGGAGATAGGCCGTGCCGGCCAGGTTGCGGAACGAGATCCCGTCGGTGCTGCCGCAATGCACGCAGCGCACCCGCGTGTAGCGCCACGACGTGGCACACAGCGAACAATGCAGATGCCGGTGGCCGAACTTCGTGCCGCCGGGCGAGATGAGACCCGCTACAGGCGGCGATCCGCAGGCCGGACAGTCGCCGCCTTCGGTCTCACCGGCCAGGTCGCCGGCGTCGAGCAACGCCGCCATGCGCGTCCAGGCAACCTGCAGGGCCGCCGCCACGAAGACGCTCTGGGCGGCATCCCCGGCCGCGACGTCCCCGCTGAGAAAGCGGTCCGCGAGCGATTCGAGCGAATCCTTGTCCGCCTGCATGAGCGCCTCGCGGGCCACCCGTGCCGAGTCCGGCAAAACCTCGAGGTCGACCGTCTCCAGGATGCGCGACAGCGCCACCCGCCAGCTCTCGTCACGCGACCAGACCGCGGGATCGAGCGGCGCGCGCTGCACGAGCCGCGCCTTGCCGATCTCGGAGGCTCCAGGCATCGAACCCGGCGGCAGCGCCGACAACGCCTGGTGCTGCGCCGTCACCAGCGCCGCGATGAGGCGCAGGAAACCTTCGAGATCATGGCCGGGTGCCAGCGCCCGAAGACGGGCGGCCCGGTTTTCGAAGACCGTCGACAGATCGGGCAGGCGGATACGCTCACCCTCGGCCGCCGCACCGAGGATGTTTTCGCCAAACGCAGCGGCGGGATTTTCGGAACCGGAACTCAGGACTTGCCGACTTCCTGGCGGAACCACTTGCGATGATGCTTCCAGGCCCAGCCGCCGCTAACGGAGCCGCGGGTCATCGCGCTCATCGTGCCCTTGACCCAGATGGCGGCATAGACATGCACGATCCAGATCAGAATGGCGCCGATGGCGCAGAGCGCGTGGACCACCGCCGACAGCCGCTTCTGGTCGATCGTCGTGTAGGAGAAGAAGTAGGTGTCCCAAAGCACGAAGCCGCTGCCGAGCAGCAGAAGGATCAGGATCGACTGCCCCCAGAAGACGAGCTTCTGCCCGGCATTGTACTTGCCGAGCTCCGGCAGCCCCTCCTCCTTGTTGTTGATCACCGACCCCAGGTTCTTCATCCAGACCGTGTCGTCACGGTTCCACAGGTTGAGCATGAAGAAGCGGAGGAACAGGCCGAGGAAGCTGACGGCCAGCACGACGCCGATCCACGGATGGAGGATGCGCGTCATCTGCCCGCCGCCGAACAGATAGGTCAGGAAGTAGAGCGAGGGATGGAACAGCGCCATGCCGCTCAGCGCCAGCAGGACCAGCGATACTGCCGTGATCCAGTGATTGATGCGGGCGGCTGTCGTGTAGCGGCTTACCGGCTTGGTATGCGCAGTCATGCCTTGTCACTCCCGGCAACCTCGGCGGCCTTCTCCTCGTCATGCTCGGTGACCTTGTTGGGTCCCTTGGTGACGTAGTGCATGAGTCCGAAGGCGCCGGCGAAGGCGATCGCCGCGAGCGAGAGCGGCTTCATCACGCCCTTCCAGACGCCGACCAGCGGGCTGATACGGGGATTGTCCGGCAGGCCGGCATAGAGGGACGGCTTGTCGGCATGCTGCAGCACGTACATGACGTGCGTGCCGTTCACGCCCGGCGGATTGTACAGACCGGCATTCTGGTAGCCGCGCGACTTCAGGTCGGTGATGCGTTTGCCGGCATGGGCGATCATGTCTTCCTTGGTGCCGAAGTAGATCGCCTGGGTCGGACACGCCTTGGCGCAGGCCGGCGCCTGGCCGACCACCACCCGGTCGGAGCAGAGCGTGCACTTGTAGGCCTTGCTGGTGACCTGAGAGATGCGCGGGATATTGAAGGGGCACCCCTTCACGCAGTAGCCGCAGCCGATGCAGTTGTCGGAGATGAAGTCGACGATGCCGTTGGTGTACTGGACGATGGCGCCCGGCGCCGGGCAGGCCTTGAGGCAGCCCGGATCGTCGCAGTGCATGCAGCCGTCCTTGCGGATCAGCCATTCCAGGTCGTCGCCGTGCTCGTACTCCGTGTAGCGCATCACGGTCCACGAGGCCGTCGTGAGGTCGGTCGGGTTGTCGTAGCTACCGTCGGTGTAGCCGATCGGCTGGTCGAGCTGGTTCCATTCCAGACAGGCGGTCTGGCAGGCCTTGCAACCAATGCACTTGCTGACGTCGATCAGCTTGGCGACCGGCACGGCGGCCGGCTTGCCGGCAGCCAGGGGCGGCACGCTGGAGGCGGACCGGCGGCGGAGATCGAGGGCTTGCATCACGGACATCTCACCCTCCCCGATCAGGCCACGGCCGGCTGCGAGGCCGGCGGGGTGGTTTTCTTCACGTCGACCAGGAACGCCTTGTACTCCGGCGTATTGGTGCTGGCGTCTCCGACCGCAGGCGTCAGCGTGTTGAGCGGATAGGATTTCCGCGTCATGCCCACGAAGCCGTAATGGATCGGCAATCCGATCACGTCGCAGGGCTTGCCGTCGACCATGATCGGCCGGAAGCGCTTCGACACGGACGCCTTCGCCTTGATCATGCCGCGCTGGCTCGACACCTCGACCCAGTCACCGTTCCTGATGCCCTTCGCCTTGGCCAACCGCTCGCCCATCTCGACGAACATCTCCGGCTGGACCACGGCATTGTCGTGGACGTTCTTGGTCCAGTAGTGGAAGTGCTCGGCGAGGCGATAGGAGGTCGCCACGATCGGGAACTTGTCGGGGGTGCCGAACGACTTCGCGTCAGCCGCAAACACCCGCGCCACCGGATTGGTGCTGACCTTGGGATGCAGCGGATTGGCGATGTAGGCGTCCATCGGCTCGTAGTGCTCGGGGAACGGACCGTCCGGCATGGCCGTGCGCGAGAAGAGCCGCGCCGTGCCTTCCTGGTTCATGATGAACGGCCCGACCGCCTTGTCGGGCGCCACTGTCGGCGCATAGTCCGGAACATCCGCACCGACCCAGCGCGAGCCGTTCCAGGTGATGTACTTCTTGCGCTCGCTCCACGCCTTGCCATCGGGATCGGCCGAGGCGCGGTTGTAGAGGATGCGCCGGTTGGCCGGCCAGGCGTAGCCCCAGTTCGGATG
>CANIEC010000277.1 GCA_947466085.1 Rhodospirillales bacterium | reverse complement strand
GAAGGCGACGGATTGCGGGACCTTGAACTTGGCGAGGCGGGCGAGGCAGTGGCGGATCACATCGCCCTCGGCGAGGTCCTGGTCCGGCTTGCGCACGACGATGGCCATGCCGACCTCGCCCCAGCGCTCGTCGGGAACGCCGATGATGGCGGCGTCGGCGATGGCGGGGATCTGGAACAGGACGTTCTCGACCTCGGCGGGATACACGTTCTCACCGCCCGAGATATACATGTCCTTCCAGCGGTCGACGATGTAGACGAAGCCTTCCTCGTCGAGCCGGGCGGCGTCGCCGGTGTGCAGCCAGCCGTCGGTGAAGCTCCGCTCCGTGGCCTGCGGATTGTTCCAGTAGCCCGGCGTGATGTTGGGGCCCTTGATTAGCAGCTCGCCGATGCCGCCTGCCGCCACGTCGCGGCCTTCGTCGTCGACCACGCGGATCGCGGTGTGCATCATCGCCTTGCCGGCCGATCCCAGCTTGCGGATCGCGTCCGCCGCGTCGAGCATCGTGCCGGCCGGGCTGGTCTCGGTCATGCCCCAGCCCTGCACGAGTGGCACGCCGCGGGCGGTCCAGGTTTCTAGGATGGAAAGCGCGCAGGGCGCGCCGCCGACACCTGCGATGCGCAGCCGCGCGAGATCGGCGCCCGCGAACTTCGGGTGCTGCATCATGAACTGGTAGGGGGCCGGCACCGCGAAGAAGTGGGTGATACCGAGCGACGGATCGGACAGGCAGTCGAGCGCTTGACCGGGATCGAAGCTGCGCATGATCAGGATCGTGCCGCCGGCATGCAGCACCGGGTTGGCGTAGCAGTTGAGGCCGCCGGTGTGGAACAGGGGCAGCACCACGAGCTGCACCGTCTCGGGCGTGATCAGCGCGGGAATGCCCAGGTTCACACAGTTCCAGAATACCATTCCGTGCGTGATGATCGCGCCCTTGGGATGCCCCGTGGTGCCCGACGTGTACATGACCATGCCGATATCGTCGTGCGTCAGGGGCACGGCGGCCGGCGCCGGTCCGGCCTCGGCAAGCGCCCGCTCGTAGGCGCTGTCAGGCCGTTCGTGGTCGATCTCCAGCAGGTCCTGGGAAAGAGCGGCGGCCTGCTGGGCAAAGCCCTTGTCATGGACCAGCAGCTTCGGGCCGGCATCGCCCAGGATGTACTCCAGCTCGGGTACGGTGAGCCGCCAGTTCAGCGGCAGCATGATGGCGCCCAGTCGCCCGCAGGCGAATTGCAGCTCGAAGTACTCGGCGCAGTTGGGCGCGAGCAGGGCGATCCGGTCGCCCTTGGCGATGCCTTTCGCCGCCAGCGCCGCGGTCAACCGGCCGATGCGGGCGTCGAGGTCGGCGTAGGAGAATTTCCGGCCCGTTTGAAGGTCGTGAATCGCGAGCTGCCGGGGGCGCCGGCCCGCATGGTGGGCAATCCAGTCGAAGTAGGGAATCGCAGCCATCAGTTCACGCCCTGGGTGAAGCCCTGCCAGTAAGGTTCGCGCAGCTCGCGCTTCAGGACTTTGCCGGCGCCGGAGAGGGGCAGGGGCGTGTCGCGGAAGTCGACGCTGCGCGGGCATTTGTATCCCGCGATCTGATTGCGGCAATGGTCGATCACGTCGTCGGCGCCGAGCGAGACGCCCTGCCGGAGGACGACGATGGCGTGGACCCGTTCGCCCCATCGTTCGTCGGGAACGCCGATCACCGCCACCTCGGCGACGCCCGGCATCGTCGAGATCGCGTTCTCGACCTCGGCCGAGTAGACGTTCTCGCCGCCGGAAATGATCATGTCCTTCAGCCGGTCGACGATGAACACGAAACCTTCCTCGTCCATGTAGGCGCCGTCGCCGGAATGGTACCAGCCGTCCTGCAGCACCGCCTCGGTCTCGGCGGGCTTGTTCCAGTAGCCCTTCATCACGTTGGCGCCGCGGACCGCGAGCTCGCCGGTCGTGCCGCGCGGCACTTCCCGCCGGTCGTCATCGACGATCCTGACCTCGCAGGCGAGCACGGCCTGGCCGCAGGATTTGAGCCGCCCGGCGAAGGGACCGTCGAGGACGGTGTAGCGCGGGTCGAGCAGGGTGACGATGGGCGATGCCTCGGTCATGCCGTAGCCGTGCATCAGCCGCACCTGCGGCATCCGCTCGATCGCCTTGCGCAGGATGCCCTCGGGCATGGGCGAGGCGCCGTAGAGGATGAAGGAGAGGGTGCCGATCTCGAATTCGCCGAAGCGCTCGTGGTTCACCAGCATGTTGATCATGGTCGGCACGAACTGGGCGTGCGTCACCTTCTCGGTCTGGATCGTCAGCAGCACTTCGACCGGCTCGAAGCGCGGCACGAAGGCGTGGCGTCCGCCGGACAGGGTGACGCCGAAGGTCGAGGCCCCGTCGGCGAGATGGAACATCGCCCCCGAATGGAGATAGGCGGTGTCCGAATCGAAGCCCATGCCGGCCACGCCGTTCAGGGCGTTCACGACGAGGTTGGTGTGGGTGAGCATCACGCCCTTGGAACGCCCGGTCGTGCCGCCGGTGTAGAAGAGGCCGGCGAGGTCGTCGTCGCGGGCGCCTGCATCGTCGATCGCCTCGTAGCTCGTGAGGTCCTCGTAGCGGAGGATGCCGTCGGGGCTCGCCAGATCGTCGAGCCAGACGATCTCGCGCACCGACGGCGTGCGGCCTTCGAGAGCCGTCAGGTGGTGCGACATGCTGGTATCGACGAACAGGGCGACCGAGCCGGAATCGTTCAGGATGTATTCGATCTCGGGCGCCGCCAGCCGAGTATTGACCGGCACCATCACCGCGCCCAGCCAGGGCAGGGCGTACATCAGTTCGAGATAGCGGTCGGAATTGAGGGCGAGGAGGGCCACCCGGTCGCCGCGGCGCACGCCCAATGCCGAAAGCGCGCCAGCCACCCGGCTGATCCGATCGGCGCTCTGCTGCCACGTGCGCTTGCGGCGGGCGAAGGAGGTAGCGAGCCCGTTGGGGCGGGTCTGGACGGCGCGGCGAAGTCCCTGGGTGAGTGCAAACATGCCGGGATGCTAGGGGCTCGTCCGTTCGCGCGGCAAGGGGCTTCGTGGTAAGGGGGAGGCATGGACACCATTGCCCAGCCGACCGCACCTGCGAAGGACCTCGAGTTCAATCCGCTCGACCCGGCCTTCATCGCCGATCCCTATCCCTTCTATCGCCGGCTGCGCGAAGCCGCCCCGGTGCTGAAGACGCCGCAGGGCTTCTGGCTGATCACGCGCTACGAGGACGTGGCGCTGTCGCTCCGCGACAGGCGCTTCGGCAAGGACTTCGAAGGCAACATGAGGCGTCGCTACGGCGAGAGCCGCATGGACGAGCCCGCGGTGGCGAGTCTGGCGAAGACGATGTTGGTGCAGGACCCGCCAGATCACACGCGCCTGCGCGGCCTGGTCACCAAGGCCTTCACCGCCCGTCGCGTCGCCGACATGCGGCCGCGCATCGAGGCACTGGTCAAAGAACAGCTCGACCGGGTCGCCGACAAGGGCGAGATGGACGTAATGCGCGACCTGGCGCATCGCCTGCCGGTCATCGTGATCTGCGACATGCTGGGCATTCCCGAGGAGCATCGCGCCCCGTTCCTGGCGGGAAGCAACGTCAACGGCCGCATCCTCGAGCCGGTTCCGATGACGCGCGAGGAGCTCGACCAGGCCAACCGCAATACCCAGATGGCCGGCGTCTATTTCAACCAGCTCTGCGAGTTGCGCCGCCGCGAGCCGCGCGACGATCTCACGACCGAACTGGTGAAGGCCGAGGAGGCGGGCGACAAGCTCTCGGCCGAGGAGCTGCAGGCGAATATCGGCCTGCTTTTCGGCGCCGGACACGAGACGACGACCAACCTGATCGGCAACGGCCTGCTGGCGCTGCATCGCAACCCCGATCAGTGGGAGCGGCTCAAGGCCGATCCGTCGCTGATCCCCAACGCGGTCGAGGAGCTGCTGCGCTACGATTCGTCGGTGCAGATCACCGGCCGCGTCACTCATGCCGAAGTCGAGCTGGGCGGCGTGACGATCGGCGCGGAGCAGAGCATCGTCGCCCTGCTGGGCGCCGCCAATCGCGATCCGGCGCAGTATCCCGATCCCGACCGGCTCGATGTCGGCCGCGAGCATATCCGGCCGATGTCGTTCGGCGGCGGCATCCATCATTGCCTGGGCGCGCAGCTGGCCCGGCTCGAGGCCGAGCTGGTGTTCGCGGCGCTGATCGAGCGCATGCCGAACCTGACGCTCCCGGAAAAGGATACGCCGGCCTGGCGCCGCAGCTTCACCCTGCGCGGCCTCAGCAAGCTCCCCGCAGTCTGGCACTGAAGGATTCGACCAAGGACATGACGACGCGGTGGCGGGGCGAGGGCGGCCAGCATCAGGGCGCCCGCCCGTATCAGGAAGACAGTTGGCGTCTGGCGACGCTCG
>CANIEC010000276.1 GCA_947466085.1 Rhodospirillales bacterium | reverse complement strand
CTCGGACTGGACCGTGGAGGAAGCGCGCGACCGGTTCGATACGGTGATCGATTGGCTGCGGTCCCGCCACGGCGGGCGCTCGCAGGCGATCAGGCCCTCGCCGCGGGCCGAGCGGGCGCTTGCCGAGGCTGCGCGACGGTTCCTGGCGACGATGGACTGCGCGGACCGTGCCACGGTAGAGGAGGTCGGCCGGCGGCTCGGCGTGACCCGCAGCCATCTGTCACGCGCCTACACTCGCACCTACGGCCTGCCCCCTCACGCCTGGCTTTTGCAGCGCCGGCTCGGGCATGCGCTGAAGCTGATGCGGCAGGGCGTGCCGCTCGCCGAGGTTGCGGTCGGGGCGGGGTTCGTCGACCAGAGCCACTTCACGCGGCGCTTCAAGGCGGTCCACGGCATCACGCCCGCGCAGGCGGCTGCGACGCTCGCAGCCGCCCGTTCCTGACCGGACCCGCTTTCCCGGAACGGCGGCGTTCCCGCTACTTCATCGTGATCGGCGAGAAGTCCTGGAACCAGTTCTGCGCCTGGATGAAGCCCGTGACCTTGGGCGATAAAGCGCGCGGCGCGACGTCGTGGGTCACGAACAGGAACAGCGCGTCGTCGACGATCTTCTCGTGGACCTTCTTCAGCGCCTCGTCCTGCGCCTTCTGGTCGAAGGTCGTGCGCGCCTTCTCCAGCAGCGCGTCCATGCCCGGGTCCTGGTAGAAGCCCCAGTTGGTGCCGTTGGGCGCCACCAGCTTCGAATCGAGATGGCGGATGAAGGCGGTGAACGGGTCCTGGATGAAGTAGCTGAAGTTCAGCGCGCTGGCGCCCTTGGCGAGGTCCGACTTCGCGCCCGCCCGCCACAGGTTGATCAGCGTGTTCCACTCGGCGACCTCGAACTCGATCTTGATGCCGACGTCGGCCAGGTTCTGCTGGATGTACTCGTTCATCGGCAGCGGCAGCATCTGGCCCGAGCCGGAGCTCGAGATCAGCACCTTCGCGGTCACCGGCTTGGCCTTGCTGAAGCCGGCGTCGGCCAGCAGCTTCTTGGCCGCCTCGGGGTCGAACTTCACGTCGAAGCTCGGAGTGCCGAACCACTGGCTGCCCGGCGTCAGGAAGCCCTTGGCCGGAATCATCATGCCCTTCAGCAGCACCTTCAGCCCCTCGCGGTCGACGGCGAGGTTGGCCGCCTTGCGCACGCGGACGTCCTTCCACGGCGAGCCGTCGGCGAAGGAGAGGTGCCAGGTCCAGTTGTGCGGATAGGCGTTGCTGATGATCTTGAGGCCGGCCTTCTCCAGGCTGGGGATCGCGTCGGGCGAGGGCGCCTCGATCCAGTCGACCTGGCCCGAGCGCAGCGCCGCCGTGCGGGTCGCGGGCTCGGGGATCGGCAGCAGGACCATCTTGTCGAGCTTCGGCACCCGGGCCTTGTCCCAATAGTCCTTGTTCGGCGACAGCTCGGCGCGGGTCTGCGGCTGGAAGGCCGTCACCTTCCACGGGCCGGTGCCCGACGGCGTCTGCGCGAACTTGTTCCAGTCCTTGCCGACCTTCTCCCACTGCGCCGGGCTCGACATCATGATCCAGGAGATCTGGTAGGGCAGGAAGGCGTCGGGCGTCTTGGTCCGGATCTCGACCGTCTTGTCGTCGATCACCTTGTAGGAGGCGACGGCGGGAATGCGCGAGCGGCCCTGGGCGGCCTGCTTGGGATCGAACTGCGGGGACTTGTCGTTCAGGATCTTCTCGAGGTTCCACACCACGGCGTCGGCCTTGAAGTCGCTGCCGTCGTGGAACTTGACGCCGTCGCGCAGGGTGAAGGTCCAGCGGGTCGGATCGGCCTCGTCGACCTTCCACGAGGTGGCGAGGCCGGGCACCGGAACCGACGCCTTGTCGGCCGAGGACAGGTCCCAGTTGATGAGCGCGTCATAGACCGTATAGCCCATGAACCGCATGCCTTCGCCGCCCTGGTCGGTCTGGCCGGTGGTCAGCGGAATGTCCGAGGCGGTCATGCCGACGCGCAGCGTGCCCTGCGCCAGCACCGGGGTCGCGGCCAGCGACGCCAGCAAAGCGACGGTCCCCAGAACGGTTTTATTGCGGAAGATCATGACGAAGGTCCCTGTTTTCCTTGTGGTCGTTGCCGCCGCAGAGGCGAGAACCATGCCAAAGCACAGGTGGCGCTCCCGTCCCCTCCGTTCGAGAATGAACGTGACGAGTTGTTTGGAATCGTTCTAAACGATAGCCACAAGCGAAACATGAGGGATGGACGATGACGACCGAAAGCAAGTGCCCCTTCAGCGGTGGACCCAAGGGCCGGCCCAACCGGGACTGGTGGCCCAACCAGCTCGACCTGCAGGTCCTGCACCAGCATTCCCCGCTGTCCAATCCGATGGGCGAGGCGTTCGACTACGCCAGGGCGTTCAAGAGCCTCGACCTCGACGCGTTGATCGCCGACCTGCGCGCCCTGATGACCGATTCGCAGGACTGGTGGCCGGCCGACTTCGGCCATTACGGCCCGTTCTTCATCCGCATGGCCTGGCACAGCGCCGGCACCTATCGCGTCGGTGACGGAAGAGGCGGCGCCGGCGGCGGCCAGCAGCGCTTCGCTCCGCTGAACTCCTGGCCCGACAACGTCAATCTCGACAAGGCGCGCCGCCTGCTCTGGCCGATCAAGCAGAAGTACGGCGCGAAGATCTCCTGGGCCGACCTGCTGATCCTCACCGGCAACGTCGCGCTGGAATCGATGGGCTTCAAGACCTTCGGCTTCGGCGGCGGCCGGGCCGACACCTGGGAGCCCGAGCAGGACATCTACTGGGGCCCCGAGGGCAAGTGGCTGGCCGACGAGCGCTACAGCGGCGACCGCGAACTTCAGGGCTCGCTGGGCGCCGTGCAGATGGGCCTGATCTACGTCAATCCCGAAGGCCCCAACGGCAATCCCGATCCGGTGGCGGCGGCGCGCGACATCCGCGAGACCTTCGCGCGCATGGCGATGGACGACGAGGAGACGGTGGCGCTGATCGCCGGCGGCCACACCTTCGGCAAGACCCACGGCGCCGGCGATGCCGCGCTGGTCGGGCCGGAGCCGGAAGCCGCGCCGATCGAGCAGCAGGGGCTGGGCTGGAAGAGCAGCTTCGGCACCGGCAAGGGCCATGACGCGATCTCCAGCGGCCTCGAAGTCACCTGGACCTCGACGCCGACCAAGTGGAGCAGCAACTTCTTCTGGAACCTGTTCGGCTACGACTGGGAGCTGACCAAGAGCCCGGCCGGCGCCCATCAGTGGCGGCCGAAGAACGGCGCCGGCGCTGGTTCGATCCCCGATGCCTTCGACAAGAACAAGCGTCATGCGCCGACGATGCTGACGACCGACCTCGCGCTGCGCTTCGACCCGGCCTACGAGAAGATCTCGCGGCGCTTCTTCGAGAATCCCGACCAGTTCGCCGATGCCTTCGCGCGCGCCTGGTACAAGCTCACGCACCGCGACATGGGCCCGATCGCGCGCTACCTCGGCCCGCTCGTGGCGAAGGAGCCTCTCGTCTGGCAGGACCCGATCCCCGCCGTCGACCATCCGCTTGTCGGCGACGCCGAGATCGCGGCGCTCAAGGCGAAGCTGCTCGCCTCCGGCCTCACCGTGTCGCAGCTCGTGACGACGGCCTGGGCCTCGGCCGCGACCTTCCGCGGCGCCGACAAGCGCGGCGGCGCCAACGGCGCACGTATTCGCCTCGCGCCGCAGAAGGACTGGGCGGTCAACCAGCCGGCCGAACTGGCCGCGGTTCTGCAGAAGCTCGAAGCGGTGCAGAAGGACTTCAACGCCCCCGCCTCAGGCGGCATGAAGGTCTCGCTGGCCGACCTGATCGTGCTGGGCGGCGTCGCCGGCATCGAGAAGGCGGCGAAGGCCGCCGGCCATGACGTGAAGGTCCCCTTCACGCCGGGCCGCATGGATGCGTCGCAGGAGCAGACCGACGCGCACTCCTTCGCGCCGCTCGAACCGACCGCCGACGGTTTCCGCAACTTCGTCGGCACGAAGATGCCGCAGTCGCCGGAGGAGCGGCTGGTCGACCACGCCCAGCGCCTCACCCTGACGGCGCCCGAGATGACGGTCCTGGTCGGCGGCCTGCGCATGCTGGGCGCCAACACGGGCAAGTCGAAGCACGGCGTCCTCACCGCGAAGACCGGGACGCTCAGCAACGACTTCTTCGTCAACCTGCTCGACATGGCGACCGAGTGGAAGCCGGTCGCCGGTGAAGAGGGCGTCTATGAGGGCCGCGACCGCACGTCCGGCGCCGTTAAGTGGACCGGCACGCGCGTCGACCTGATCTTCGGCTCGTACAGCCAGCTCCGCGCGCTGGCCGAGGTCTACGCCCAGTCCGACGCGAAGGAGAAGTTCGTGAAGGACTTCGTCGCCGCCTGGACCAAGGTCATGAACCTCG
>CANIEC010000275.1 GCA_947466085.1 Rhodospirillales bacterium | reverse complement strand
GGGGCGGCGGCGTTCCTCGGGATTGCCGCCGCGCTTCTCTGCCTGATCGGTGCCGGCATTATTCTTTTCGCGCCGCACCGCGCGACGGGCTAACCTCGGGCGTTGTCGAATAAACGCCTGAGGAAATGGCCCCATGTCCGCACCCCACGTTCTCGCCGAAGTCAAAGACGGTATCGGCTGGATCACGCTCAATCGCCCGGAGTCGCTGAATGCGCTCTCGATGGAGATGCGCGACCTCCTGATCGAGCATAGTGCGAAGTTCGAGAAGGACCCGGCGGTGCGCTGCGTCGTGATCCGCGGCGCCGGCACGCACTTCATGGCGGG
This sequence comes from Rhodospirillales bacterium, assembly GCA_947466085.1. Classification (GTDB taxonomy): domain Bacteria; phylum Pseudomonadota; class Alphaproteobacteria; order Reyranellales; family Reyranellaceae; genus Reyranella. The sequence continues at coordinate 4,141 of CANIEC010000275.1, read as the reverse complement.
CGGTGACATTCGCGGTTTCCAAAAGTCGCTGACCGAGGACAAGGAGGCCCATCTCGCGGGCTTCGAGATGCGGGTCGTGAAGGCGCACCAGGCGATCTACCAGATTCGCCGCATGAACAAGCCGGTCCTCGCGTCTGTGCAGGGCGCCGCCGCGGGATTCGGCCTGTCGCTGATCCTGAACTGCGATCTGGCCATCGCGTCCGACGATTCGTTCTTCACCCTGGCCTACCGCCATATCGGCCTCAGCGCCGACGGTGGCGCGACTTACTTCCTGCCGCGAGTCGTGGGCGAGCGGAAGGCGCTGGAGATCGCCCTGTTGGGCGAGCGCTTTTCGGCGCAGGAGGCCAAGGACAACAACATCCTGAACTGGGTCGTGCCGAAGGACAGTCTGGTCGCCGAGACCGAGAAGATGGCGCGCAAGCTGGCCGACGGTCCCACCTTCGCGCTGGGCGTCGCCAAGAAGCTGATCCGCAACTCGTTCGACAACAGCTGGGACGAACACTCGCACCGCGAGGCCGAGGGCCTGGCCGCCTGCGCCGCCACCGAGGACCATTTCGAGGGTCTGAGCGCCTTCCTCGAAAAGCGGAAGGCGAAGTTCAAGGGACGCTGAGGAGGGTAGAGCTACTCCGTCGTCCTGAGGGGCGGCGCGGTCGAGGCACCCTTTTCGTCTGGAGCGCCCATGACGTCCGCGCCGCGGCCGCCGGACGCAAGCGGCTGTGGCATCCCAGGAAGGGGGTCCTCACCTTCGAACACACGAGCTTCCAGGCCAACGACGACCCTGCACTGAAACTCGTCGTCTATACGGCGGTGTAACGGTTGATGCGGCGCGTTGCTGCGTCCAGAGTCCGGTGAAGGCAGGGGAGTAGGAAACATGCAGGATCGTCACATCGGCGACGTACGCGTCACCCGCATCGAAGAACAGATGGGGCCGGGCTTTCCGGCCAAGGATTTCTTCCCGGAGTTCGATGCCGAGGCCTTCAAGGCCGAGCAAAACTGGCTGGCGCCGACCTATTTCCAGCCCGAGAGCGGGCGGCTGATGACCTCCATCCACTCCTGGCTGCTGCGCACGGGCAAGCACACCATCCTGGTCGACGCCTGCAGCGGCAACCACAAGCCGCGGCCGGGGATGCCGCGCTTCAACATGCTGAACACGCAATATCTCGATCGCCTGCGCGAGGCGGGCGTGCAGCCGGAGGAGATCGACTTCGTGATGTGCACGCACCTGCACGTCGATCACGTCGGCTGGAACACGCGGCTGGAGAACGGCAAGTGGGTGCCGACCTTCCCCAATGCCAAGTACGTGATGTCGCGCACCGACCACGACCACTGGTCGGCGCTCGCGAAGAAGGCCGATACCGAGGTCTACCAGGTCAATACCTACAACGACTCGGTGCTGCCCATCGTCGAGGCGAGGAAGGCCGAGTTCGTGTCGGGCGTACATGCGATGTGCGGCTGCCTGACGCTGAAGCCCGCGCCGGGCCACACGCCGGGGCAGATCCGAGTCGACCTCGACTCGCGCGGCAAGCGCGCGATCTTCGCCGGCGACGCGCTGCACAATCCGGTGCAGGTGCCGCTGTGGAGATGGAACAGCGTCTTCTGCGAGGACCGCGAGCTCGCACGCCGTTCGCGCCACACGCTGCTGGCCGATTGCGTGGAGCAGGGGGCGCTGTTGATGCCGGCCCATTTCGGCTCGCCGCACGCGGCCTACATCAAGGCCAACGGCGACCGCTTCGAACTCGACTGGGACTACGACAATGCGCGCGGGCGCTGAGCCGGTCCCACTAACCGGCACCTGCCTCTTCGGCAAGGCTTCTGGTGGCCGGACGGGGGACCGGGTCGCGCTGCGGTAGCCAGGAAGCCTCCTTGACTATCGCCCCTTCCAGTTGGGCTTGCGCTTTTCGGCGAAGGCCTTCGGGCCCTCGACCGTGTCCTCGCTGTGCGCCATGGCGATGAAGGCGGGATAGTGCTGGTTGCGCATGCTGATCTCGAGCGACGGCACGTCGAGCGAGCGCATGACGACCTGCTTGGTGGCGCGGACCGACATCGGCGAGCATTCCAGGATCTGGGCGGCCCACTTCTTCGCCGACGCCATCAGCTCGGCGTGCGGCACCACCTCGGTGATGAAGCCCAGCTCGTAGCCTTCCTTGGCGCCGACATGGCGGCCAGTGAGCATCATGCCCATCGCCTTCTTGAGCGGGATCATTCGGCTGAGGCGCTGCATGCCGCCGGCGCCGGCGGCCAGGCCCACACGCGGCTCGGGCAGGGCGAACTTGGCCTGCTCGGACGCGATGATGATGTCGCAGGCCAGCGCGATCTCGAAGCCGCCGCCCATGGCGATACCGTTCACCGCGGCGATCACCGGCTTGTCGAGGTCGAAGCGGTTGGCCAGGCCACCGAAGCCCTTGGCCGGGTGGACCGGGCGCTTGCCGGTCTTGGCCTGGATCTCGGCGTGATACTTGAGGTCGTTGCCGGCGCAGAAGGCCTTGTCGCCGGCGCCGGTGATGATGGCGACCCAGAGGTCCGGGTTGGTCTGGAACTCGTCGAACGCCTCGACCAGCTCCTGGTTCGCCATGGGGTGGCAGGCGTTGTAGACCTCGGGGCGGTTGATGGTGACGATCATCAGGCGGCCGTCGGTCTCGACCTTGCTGTACTGGCCCATGGCAAAACTCCTCCGTCTTTTCGTGAATGACGATTTACCGTCCAAAATGCCACGCTGGAAAGCCGGACGATGCTGCCCATCTGCATGGTGGAATGCAAAATCCTGTCTTCCGACACGCTGCCGGCGGCCTCGCCGGGGCGCTGGCCGGGCTGTCGGCCAATCTCACTTACGCTGCGGCCTTAAACCAAAATCTCCGCGTCTCCGGAGGCTCGCCACTAGGACTGGTGGCAGACATAGGGGCGGATTTGACGGGGCCGCAGCGTTCGGGCGCGGTACAGGTAGCCTAGGTTGGGAAGACCCCGCCGGGGATCGAATCGTCCGAGCCTCCGCAGGCTGCAGCCGGGATCGTGGGCAGGATGCTCGCGCCGGCTTCATCCAATCCGGACGTGCCCTTGCCCCATCCCGACCCTTCGGAAAAGTCCTCCGACAGGACCGACGCCCAAAGTCCCCTGAAGGAGCCCACACCGTACGGCCGGGGCGAGGCCGGAGGTGGTGTCCCGGGCTTCCGGGTCCCCATCCAGGTGAACCGCAGCGTGGCCAGTGGAACCACTACATCTAGTCTGGCCGGCTTACCCTCGGAATCCTCTCCGGCGGGAGGCACAAGGCCCAGTTAAGCTGCACTGTTGCGTCCGGGTCACAGGTTGAAGGCGAGTCGGCGAGGGCGGGAGCCGCTGGTTGCACTGCACCAGTGGTGGTGTGTATATTCCGCGGAGTTGGCGATTTAAGTCAGTCTGCCGACAAATGTTGAATTCAGTTTCAGTCCGTAAGTATCAAGAACGAGGGGAAGAACTCATGAAGAAGGCTCTTCTGGCGGCCGCCGCCATTGTCGCGCTGCCGGTTGCTGCGCAGGCGCAGGCTCCGCAGCCGGGTATCTACATTGGTGCCGAGGGCGGCATCAACTGGCTGACGAACTTCACGGCGAACACGAACATTCCGGCGTTCCCGACGGTGAGCGTGACCCCGCAGCTGGGCTGGATGGCCGGTGGCGTGATCGGTTACGACTTCGTTGGTCCGCGCGTCGAGCTGGAAGGCATCTATCGCTGGAACCCGACGAACGTCGGCGTGCCGAACACGGCCGTGAACAACCAGGTCGGCCAGCTGGGCATCATGGCGAACCTGCTGTACGACTTCATGCCGGGTTCGGTCATCACCCCGTACATCGGCGCTGGCGCCGGTCTGGGCCTGGTCGATGGCAACACGTCGCTGTCGAGCACGGTGTTCGCCTACCAGGGCATCATCGGTCTCGGCTGGAACGCCGACACGAACTTCCGCGTGAACCTGGACGGCCGTTACTACGGCACGACGAACCCGCAGGTTAACGGCGTGGGTTGGACGAACAACAACTTCAGCATCATGCTGGGCCTGCAGCTGAAGTTCGGTTCGTCTCCGGCCGCTCCGCCGCCGCCGCCGCCGGTCGTTGCTCCGCCGTCGTTCATGGTGTTCTTCGACTGGGATCGCTCGAACCTGTCGGCCCAGGCTCTG
>CANIEC010000274.1 GCA_947466085.1 Rhodospirillales bacterium | reverse complement strand
TTGGTCAAAGGTTGGTGTCGCAACCAGACCCTAACCCGGAGATCGCCGGTGACCGCCGCAAGGCCGCTCCCTCGCTACAGCGCTCCCTTCCGGGCGCGCTCGCTCGCGGCCTTGCTGCCAGCACCTACACCACCACCGGGGGCACGACCGTGAGATTTCCGTGGCCTGTCCGCTGGCAAACGAATTGCAGGACAACACCAGCGCGAAGTCCCAATCAACGAGAGTGTCCGCATGTCGTTTGCCGACCCATCCGGCGCCATTTGGCATATGCCCCAGCCGGTGCGCCGCCGCTGGTCGGCGCTCTCGCAGACCGCCCGGCTCGCGGCGACGACCACATTCTGGTGGCTGGCCATCCTGTGGTTTCTGTTTGCGTTCGCCATGGCGGTCATCGCCCTGAACGTCGTCCGGGATGCCGAGCACACCGTCCACAACGCCGGCCGAATGGCGGCAGGCTTCGTCGCCGTGACCATGAAATCCGGGGAGAATGTCCTGGCGTCGATGCAGCAGATGCTGGCAGCTAACGGGATCGTCGATCCGGAGTCGTACGAGACTTTCGTCTCGACAGAAAACATGCACCGCACGTTGCGCGACTCTGTCTCGAACATGAAGGAGATCGACAAGGCCGCCTTCATCTCAGTTGACGGTCGTGTTCTCAACTTCTCGTTCAAGTATCCGGTACCGCCCATCAAGGTGAGCGATCGAGATTACTTCCTCGAACAGATGGCACCGGGTGCGCCGGAGACTTCCGTTGGCAGCGTCGTGCTCGACCGTGGAACGGGCAAATGGACCTTCTACCTGTCGCGCGTCGTGCGCGGGCCTGATGGCCGGCCGATCGGCATGACCATCGTTGGGTTGCGCGCGGATTTTCTCCGCGAATATCTGGAGAGCACGGCTCTCAATCCCTTCACGGCAATCCTGCTGGCACGCCAGGACGGCAACATCCTGACCGGCATCGGGCTGCCGCAGGAAACCCTAGGCAAGCGCTACGACTTTGCTGGGTACGGCGAAGAGGCGGCAGCCGGCAAGTGGTTCCGGGGTCCGCCGCTGGTGCCGACCACTTTCGACGTTGGCAGCTACGTACTGGGCGTTAGCCGCCTCGCTCATCCGCCGCTGGTGGTCGCAGTGCTCATGGGCAGCGACGCCTTTTGGCCGACGATCTGGCGGCGTTGGGCCGTTCTGGCCATGATCGGTCTGGTCACTACGGGATACGTGCTGGCGACGCTGCGTAAAAGGCTTCGGCAGATCGCCCGCTCGGACGAGCAGGCGAGTGCCGAAGCGGAAAGACTGTCGCGCGAGCGCGACGCAGCGGAGGCGGCAAACGCAGCGAAGTCGCAGTTCATCACCAACATGAGCCATGAGCTGCGCACGCCGCTGAACGGCATCCTCGGCATGCTCGGCCTCGCCCGCAGCAAGCCGCTGGACGGAGAGGTTCGCCTGTTCGTCGAGACGGCCGAGCGCTCGGCCGACCATCTGCTGGCGATCGTCAACGACCTGCTGGACATCTCGATGCTCGAGGCCGGCCGTTGCGATATCGTCGAACGCGCGTTCAGTCCAGGAGAACTGGTCGAGAACGCCGTGTCGATCATTCGCCCGGAGGCCGTAGAGCGCGGCAATGCGCTCACCTTTCATGTCGCTGCTGGCATACCTACGCGTGCCCTGGGTGACGAGGCCCGGCTGCGCCAGATCTTGCTCAACCTGCTACACAACGCCGTCAAATTCACCGAACGCGGCGAGGTCCATGTCGAAGTCAGGCTCACAGGGTACGCGCAGGACGTACAAAAGCTGGTATTCGAAGTGAGCGACAACGGACCGGGCATCGCGCAGGATGTCCAGGCGAGGCTGTTTGAAATGTTCGTGCAGGCGGATTGCTCGATTCGCCGACGCTTCGGCGGCACCGGCCTTGGACTTGCGATCTCGCGCCGCCTTGTCACGTTGATGGGCGGCGAGATCTCTATGCAGTCCCGACTAGGGAAGGGTACAACCTTCACCTTCTCCGTCCCGTTGCGCCTCGTGGCCACTCCAGAAGAAGCGGTCATCACGCAAGTGTCTGCCCGCACCCCGAAGCTGCGCGTGCTGGCGGCCGAGGACGTACCCACGAACCAGCTGCTAATCGAGACCCTGCTGAAGCAGGACGGTCATGACTGCCTGCTGGTCGACAACGGTCGCGCAGCGGTCGAGGCGCTGCAGCAGGGCCGCTTCGACGCCGTCCTGATGGACGTACAGATGCCGGAGATGGACGGCGTGGAGGCGACGCGGCGCATCCGGCAGCTACCCGGCGCCGCCGGCCGCACGCCCGTGATCATCGTGACGGCCAACGCCATGGCTGGCGACGAGGCACGGTATCTCGCGGTCGGGGCCAACGCCTACATCTCAAAGCCCATCCAGCGTAAGGCCCTGCGCGAGTCCCTGGGGCGGCTGGCGGCCACTGAGGCCCAGGCGGTTTCAAAAGGTGAAAGTGTACATGCGTGCCAATAGGCACGATTGCACTGTGACTGCCGGTCCTGGCACTTTTGCGACATGGCAGGTAGCGCAGCCGACATCCACTCTGAACCTCGGAGCGGACATTGTCGCCTTGGTTTGGTAAAGTCGCCAACCTCACGCGCGATCCCGACCTGAGAAAGAGTTGTCTGGGTCACTGACGCGAAGCCGATCACACCGCGTAGGCCAATCAACGGCCAAAGACTTGAGAAAAAGCGCCTAGAAGGGCGGCGATGAAGCCGCTGATCAGCGCCAAGCGCCAACTCCTCTGCGCACGCAGAACACTCTCGCGGCCTCGACCGAAACGATCTTCCGGCTTCGCCCGATAGATCGCGCGGAAGCTCTTGTCAGCCAGGAGGCTAGCCGGCTCCTTACGTGCAGCCCGAATCTCCAGAAGCCCTTGGAGCCAGAAGTACAGAGAGACAAAGGCGCCAATAATATAGGCCATCTGCAACACTGTCCCGAATGACACCAACCGTCTCCATGCACGGAACTCAAACGGCCTCGCTGCCATCCATCCGTTCGACCAGGGTCACGCGAAGACGACAATCTCCTGACCGGACCAGCACCGCCTCAGAACTTGGGCGCACGCTTCTCCAGGAACGCCGCCGTGCCTTCATGGTAGTCGGGACCGAAGTAGACATCCCGGCGAAGGCCATGGAGATACTCGTAGGTCGCCGGGTTGATCGGGACCGATTCGCTCAGCACGCGGATGGCCTCCTTTGAGGCGGCAATCGCCTTGGACGAACGCGACGCGATCGTCCTCGCCATCGCGTAGGTTTCCGCCTCGAGCGACGCCGCCGGCACGACCTGATTGACGATACCGACGCGCTCCGCCCGTTCGGCCGAAATGAGGTTCGCCGAGAAGAACATCTCCTTCACCACGGTGAGCGGCAGGCGACTCATGAAGTTCAGAATGCCGGCCACATTGTACGGCAACCCGAGCTTCGCGGGCGTGATGGCGAAGGCGCAGGTCTCGTCGCCCATCACGAGGTCGCAGGCCATGACCAGGTCGCAGGCACCACCCCAAGCCGAACCGTGAACCATGGCGATCACCGGCGCCGGAAACGCCTTGACCGCCCGCAGCAACTGTTCGAGCGGATCGCTATAGGGCAGCGGGTCGACGTCCGCCCTCGGCAGCTCGCCGACATCGTGACCGGCCGACCAGACCTTGCCACCGGAGGCGCTGCGCAGCACGACCACTCGGGCGCCATCGGCCTTGAAGGAATCCAGGGCTGCAATCACCTCGGCAATCAGGTCGGCGCCGAGGGCGTTGCGCTTGTCGTCATGGTCGAAGGCGATGGTGCCGATCTTGTCGGCAAGCGAAGTCCGGATCAGCGGCATGCGATCAATCCTCAGATCAACGTGACTTTGCGGGCCGCCGACATCAGCTCGTCGCGAAAGGCCGGATGGGCGATTCCGATCAGCGCGAGGGCGCGTTCCTTGGTCGACTTGCCCCGCAGGTTCACCGCACCGTGTTCGGTGACCACCCATTCGACGTCCATGCGGAGGTCGGTCACCATCGCGACCTTCGGCACGATGCTGGAGACGGTTCCCTTCCGGGCCGTCGACTGGATCGCGATGATCGACTTGCCGCGCTTCGCGAGCGAAGCGCCCTTTACGAAGTCGAACTGGCCACCCGAACCGCTGTATTCGTGCTCGCCGATGAACTCGGCGTTGACCTGCCCGTAGAGGTCGATCTCGATCGCCGTATTGACCGAGATGAAGTCGTCGTGCTGCGCGATGACCCGGATGTCGTTCACGTAGGACGATGCGTAGCTCTCGAAGGCGCTGTTGTCGTTCATGAAGGCGTAGGAGTCGGTTGTGCCGAAGGCCACGGTGAAGACGTGCTTGCCGGGGTGGAGCGTCTTGCGCGCGCCGGTGATGACGCCCTTCCGGACCAGGTCGGCCATGGCCGGCGAGAACAGTTCGGTGTGGATGCCGAGGTCCGCATGCTTCTCCAGGGCCATGGCAACACCGGAGGGGATCTTGCCGATGCCGAGCTGGATCGTGGCGCCATTCGGCA
>CANIEC010000273.1 GCA_947466085.1 Rhodospirillales bacterium | reverse complement strand
AGGCCGCCCCGGAGGGCTTCAGGTCCAGAATAAGGATGCCGGACGTCCGGCGCAAACCGACGCTTCCGGCTGGAGAAGCCCTTTTCTTGTCTTCTTCGCTCGCTTACATAAGACTGTCACCATGACAGGCAATAGCCCCGATTTTACCGTCAGCCTCCGCGCGGCAGGCTTGAGGCCGACCCGCCAGCGGGTCGCGCTGGCGCGCGTGCTGTTCGAGGGCGGCCATCGCCATGTCACTGCAGAGAGCCTGCATGCCGAGGTCAAGGCGACCCCCATGCCGGTTTCGCTGGCCACGGTCTACAATACTCTGAACCAGTTCCGCGATGCCGGCCTGCTGCGCGAGGTCGTCGTGGCGCCGGGCCGGTCCTATTTCGATACCAATACCGGTCACCACCATCATTTCTTCGTCGAGACAGACGGCGAGCTGCACGATTTTCCGTCCGATGAGGTGACCATCGCCGGTCTGCCGGCGCCGCCCGAGGGCACCAGGCTCTCCCGCGTCGACGTCATCGTCCGCGTCCGCCGCTAGCAGCGATTGCGAAGCGTTTGCAATAACTTAGAATGGTTCTAAGGTTCTTGACGCCGCCCTGCACGGCCCCCTAAATCCCCTCGTGAGATCGGCGGATGGGCCGATCGCAAAGGGAGTAGAACCATGGCGAACCTCAAGGGATCCAAGACCGAAGACAACCTCAAGGCGGCTTTCGCCGGCGAAAGCCAGGCCAATCGCCGCTACCTGTATTTCGCCCAGAAGGCCGACGTGGAAGGCTACAACGACGTCGCCGTCGTCTTCCGTTCGACCGCCGAGGGTGAGACCGGCCACGCGCACGGCCATCTCGAGTTCCTCGAGGTGAGCGGCGATCCGGCCACCGGCCTGCCGATCGGCCCGACCGACAGCAACCTCAAGGCCGCGATCGCCGGCGAGACGCACGAGTACACCGACATGTACCCGGGCATGGCGCGCACCGCGCGCGAGGAAGGCTTCACCGAGGTCGCCGACTGGTTCGAGACGCTGGCGAAGGCCGAGAAGAGCCACGCCGGCCGCTTCCAGAAGGCCCTCGACACGATGGGCTGAGCCCTCCGGGCTCGTTCCGAAGGGGACCCCGCGCGGGTCCCCTTTTTCTTCCCGCTCCCCTTCAAAAAAAGCGAACGATCATGCGCGAAGGCAGCCTCGAAGCACCGATCCGCCACGACCTCGACTGGCAGAACCCCTGGTTCTGGGACGAAAAGGCGCTCGAGAAGGAGATGGAGCGGGTCTTCGACATCTGTCACGGCTGTCGGCGCTGCTTCAACCTGTGCGATTCCTTCCCCCGCCTGTTCGATCTGATCGACAACGGCCCGACCGGCGAACTCGACGGCGTGAAGAAGGAAGACTACGCCCAGGTCGAGGAAGCCTGCACGCTCTGCGACATGTGCTTCATGACCAAGTGCCCCTATGTGCCGCCGCACGAATGGGCGCTGGATTTTCCGCATCTCATGCTGCGCCACCGCGCCGTGCAGGCGCGCAAGAAGGGCGTCAACTTCGTCGACAAGCAGCTTGCCGACACCGATCGCACCGGCCGGCTCGGCAGCTTCCTCGCCGCGGCCGCGAACTGGGCCACCGACGAACACAACACGGTGACGCGCCACAGCATGGAGCGCTGGACCGGCATCCATCATGGCGCCCGCCTGCCGCGCTATGCCGGCGAGACCTTCGAGATTCGCGCGCGTCGCGAAGGCGCCGTACTGAACGAGGCAGCGCCGGCCTTCGGCAAGCGCAAAGCGGTCCTCTATGCGACCTGCTTCGTGAACTTCAACAGCACCGACATCGGCGCCGCCGCGCGTGCCGTGCTGGCCAAGAACGGCGTCGAGACCGAGGTCGTGCATCCGGCCTGCTGCGGCATGCCGAAGCTTGAGCTGGGCGACATCGAATCGGTCGCCAATGCAGCGAAGGAAGTCTCGGCTGCCCTGCTGCCGTGGGTCGACAAGGGCTACGACATCATCGCGCTGACGCCGTCCTGCGCCCTGATGCTCAAGTTCGAATGGAAGCTGATCTGTCCGAAGGATCCGGCGATCGAGCGCCTGTCGAATGCCACCTTCGACCTCTCCGAATACGTCGTCGACATCGCCAAGAAGCACGGTCTGGCACCCGGCCTGGAGCCGCTCGAAGGCGGCGTCACCGTCCACCTCGCCTGCCATGCGCGGGCGCAGAACATGGGCGCGAAGGCAGCCGAAATGCTGCGCCTGGTGCCCGGCACGCGCGTGGCGGTGATCGAGCGCTGCAGCGGCCATGGCGGCATCTGGGGCGCGCGGACGGAGAATTTCGAGACCGCGGTGAAGGTCGGCAAGCCGGCCGCACAGGCCGCGCTCAAGAACGACACCAGCTTCGTCGCGTCCGAATGCCCGCTGGCGGCCGATCACCTGATGCAGGTGATGGAGATGACGGCGGGCGACACGGCGCCGAAGCCGTCGCGGGCGAGCCATCCGATCGAACTTCTGGCGCAGGCCTACGGGCTTGCAGGGACGGGCAAGTGATGTCGCGCAAGATCGAAGCCTCCGACATCATCCCGACCGCGGAATATGCCAAGCTGCGGGCCGAGCGCCGCAAGCGGATCTCGGAGATCAAGAAGAACCGCCGGCTCGAAGTCGGCCCGTTCGCGACGTTCTATTTCGAATCCTTCGACACGATGCTGCATCAGGTGCTCGAGATGCTCTTCATCGAGAAGGGCGGCGCCGAACAGCTCCCCGATGAGCTCGCGGCCTACAATCCGCTGATCCCCGCGGGCAGCGAGCTGGTCGCGACCGTGATGTTCGAGATCGACGATCCGCTGCGGCGCGCGCGCGTGCTGGGCATGCTGGGCGGCGTCGAGCACAAGGCCTTCATCCGGGTCGGCGGCGAGACGATCCGCGGGGTGCCGGAGGACGATCAGGAGCGTTCGCGCGAGGACGGCAAGGCGTCGTCCGTGCAGTTCATCCGCTTTCCCTTCACGCCGGCGCAGGTCGAGGCGTTCAGGAGCGGCACCGGCGATGTCGTCGTCGGCTTCGATCATGCCAACTACGGCCACATGGCCGTGACGTCGGCTCCCGTGCGCCAGGCGCTTTCGGCCGATTTCGCCTGACCGGCAGCCGCCGTCAGTAATTCATCGGCAGGACGAGGACGACCGGATCGCCGCGCATGCCGTCCGGCACCGGCGGCAAGGGCATGGCCCGCCGGATCGCCACCATCTCGGCATTGTCGATCAGCGGCCAACCGCTCGAATGATCGAGCCTGATGTCGAGGAGTTGGCCGGCCCGGTTGATCGTGACCCGCGTGACGACACGGCCATGCTGCCCGGTGGCCCGGGCGGCGGCGGGATAGTCGCGGTAGGGTTCGATGTGGCGGTACACGCGCGACAGATAGTCGTTGCGGGCGCCGCCATCGCCCATCGCCTGGTCGAATGAACCGGTCGACGGCCCCCCGAGGCTCGAGGTCTGCGGCGGATAATCCTGTAGCCGCGTGCCCGGCGCCTGGGCCGTGCGGGGCGCGGTCGGTGGGCGCGGGGCCGGGCGGACCGGACGGGGCGGCGGTGTCGCCAGCGGGCGCTCCAGCGTCACCTGCGGCTTCCAGGACGAGGCATCGGTCTGCCAAGCGGCTTCCGCCTCGGCCTCGGCCTCCGCCTCCGCTTCGGTGGGAGGTTGCGGGGCAGCCGTGGCCGTCGCGACCGGTGCGGGCGCGGGCTCCGCCGTCGGGGCAGGCTCCGCGACCTGCTTCTCGGGCGGCGCGGGCGCTAAAGCGGGTGCGGGCTCGGCACTGCGGCGCGGCGGCGGTTCGGCAGGCGTCTGGACGGCAGGCGCGACGGCGGCCTGCTTTGGGGGCTCAGGTGTCGGCTGCACGTCGACCGGAGCCGGTTCGGCGGGCGCCGTCTGCAATTGCCCGGGTTCGGGCGGCAAGACCTCGGACGCGGCCGGAGCGGAGGCAGCGGCGTTCCCGGCGGACAGCGGCTGCGGATCGATCGAGATCATGATCGGCGTTTCCGCATGGTCGAGACGGCGCGACGGCGCGGCCCACCACAGGGCCGCGGCGACGAGCACATGCAGGCCGATCGCCAGGGCAAGCGCCGCCGGCGACATCCGCCCGGACTGCGACCGGAGGAAGCTGTCGTGAATCACGGCACCGCAAGTTCTACGGTCGGGCGACGGTCTCGGCCAGCCTGATCGGCTGCAGATCTGCCGCCGTCAGCGCTGCTCGTTGTAGCGGAAGCTGACGGGAAGCTGGAACGTGTGGCGGTCGCCCGGGATGTCGGCGGGCAGCGGCGGATAGGGACTGGCGCGCCGGATCGTGTCCATCACGCCGGCGTCGAGCGAGGGAAGACCGCTCGATTTCTCCATGACCACGCCGAGCAGCTCTCCCTGGCGCGAGATCGTCACCCGGGTCAGCACCGTGCCTTCCTCGCGGATGACACCGGTGTTCTTCGGCACGTAGGGGAACTGCGCGATCCGTCGCATCACCTGCCACAGATACTGCTCCTGTGCCCGTTTCTGCCCGTATTCGTCGGCGGGATTGCGGAAGGCGGGTGAGGGCTGAGCGGCCGCCCGCGAGT
>CANIEC010000272.1 GCA_947466085.1 Rhodospirillales bacterium | reverse complement strand
GCCCTGGCCTGACCGATCGGATCGGCATGGTTCACGATATCGCCGACGACCGAGGCGATGTCGGCGCCCGACTTCAGGCACAGCAGCGCGCGTTCCAGCGTCAGCCCGCCGATCGCGACCAGCGGCCGGTTGCCTACAAGCTTCTTCCATTCGGCCAGCCGCTCGGTGCCCTGCGGCGCCCATGGCATCTGCTTCAGCACGGTCGGCCAGATCGGACCGAGCGCGACATAGTCCGGATCGATGGCCAGTCCCTTGTCGAGCTCGGCATGATCGTGCGTGCTGACGCCGATCCTGAGGCCGGCGCGGCGCAGCGCCTTCACGTCGGCATCGACCAGGTCCTCCTGCCCGAGATGCACCCAGGCGCAGCCTTCGTCGATCGCGACCTGCCAGTAGTCGTTCACGACCAGGTCGGCGCCGTGCTGCGCGCAGACCGCTTTGGCCTCGCGCACCTGGCGCCGGACCTCGGCCTCGGGCTGGTCCTTGATACGCAGCTGGATGAGCTTGGTGCCGACGGGCACCAGCTTCAGCACCCAGTTCGAATCGGGCACCACGGGATAGAACGGATCGAGCATCTCTCTAGTCTCCAAGTGCCGCTTTGCCGATCACCGGCGTCGACGGCACGGCCATGTCGCGCGGCTCCATCGGGCGCGCAAGATAGGCGGCGCGACCGGCCTCGACGCCGAGCGCGAAGGCACGCGCCATCTCGACCGGATCACCCGCTTCGGCGACCGCCGTGTTGAGCAGCACCGCGTCATAGCCCAGCTCCATCGCCGCCGCGGCATGCGAGGGCACGCCCAGTCCGGCATCGACCACGAGCGGAATGTCGGGGAAGTGCGCGCGCATCGAGCGCAGGCCATAGACGTTGTTGAGGCCACGCGCCGAACCGATCGGCGCGCCCCAGGGCATCAGCACCCGGCAGCCCGCCTCGACCAGCCGCTCCGCGACCACCAGATCCTCCGTTGTGTAGGGAAAGACCTCGAACCCATCCTCGGAGAGTATTCGCGCGGCTTCCACGAGACCGAACACGTCGGGCTGCAACGTGTCGGCCTCACCGATTACCTCGAGCTTGATCCAGGGCGTGTCGAACAGTTCGCGCGCCATGTGGGCAGTCGTCACCGCCTCCTTCACCGAATGACAGCCCGCCGTGTTGGGCAGCACGCGCACGCCCATCGACTGAATGAGCGACCAGAAGGCCTGACCGGCGCGGCCCGTCCCGCTCTCGCGCCGCAGCGACACGGTCACGACCTCCGCGCCCGACGCCTTGACCGCGCGTTCGAGGACCGCCGGCGACGGATAGCGCGAGGTACCGAGCAGCAGCCGCGACTTCAGCTCGACGCCGTAGAACGAGGACATGGTCATCCTCCCTGCATCGGCGCGACGACTTCGATCCTGTCGCCGTCGGCCAGCTCGGTGCGCGGACGCGCGGACGCGGCGACGAAGCGGCCGTTCACCGCCGTCGCGATCTTGCGACCGCCGAAGCCCAGCGTTTCGAGCGCCGCCGCGAGCGTACCGGGCGCAACCTCATGCATGTCGTCGTTCAGGAATATCCGCATCTCTCGTCTCCAGAAGCACGGCATCGGCCACTTGCCGCGCCAGCCAGGGCGCGAGCAGGAAACCATGCCGGAAAAGCCCGTTGGCGTGCAGCACGCGGCCTGTGCGGCGGATGCACGGCAGGTTGTCGGGAAAGGTCGGGCGAAGGTCGGCGCCCAGCTCGACGATCTCGGCCTCGCCGAAGGCCGGGTGCAGCGTGTAGGCCGCGTTCAGCAGCTCCATGGCCGAACGCACGCTGACGGCGCGCCGTTCCTCGCTCTCGATCATCGTGGCGCCGATCATGAAGACTCCGTCGCCGCGCGGCACGATGTAGAGCGGGATGCGCGGATGCAGCAATCGCACCGGGCGCGACAGCGACACGTCGCGGGTCCGCACCACGAGCATCTCGCCGCGCACGCCGCGCAGGTCGGGCAGCGCATCGCGCGCGGCCAGCCCGCGGCAATCGACGACGAAGCTCGATTCGACTTCCGATGGCTTGCCCTCCACGCCGAAGCGAATCGGAACACCGCGCGCTTCGAGGCCGGCGGCGAGCGATGCCAGCGCCTTGCGTGGCTCGAGATGGGCTTCGTCGGCAAAGAACAGCGCACGGCGGAACCGGCCGGCAAGGTCGGGTTCGAGGGAAGCGATGCGATCGCCGTCGATCCACTCGTAGCGCTCGGTCCGCGCTGCGAAGCGCGTGAGGTCGGCGGCATCGCGGGGCGGCGTGAGGACCAGGCTGCCCTGGCTGACGGTCCCGGGATAGTGGCGCCGCCACCAGTCGATCGACGGCTCGCCCAGACGCGCGACGATCTCGTCGGTGGTCGCCCGCTCGCACCACGGCGCCAGCATGCCCCCGGCCATCCAGGAACAGGCGCCTTCGCCCAGACGGGCGCTGCGCTCCAGCACCTCGACGGCGACACCGCGGTCGGCGAGCTCGGTCGCGCAGGCCAGGCCCGCGACGCCAGCTCCGATGATCGATACGACAGGTGAACCCACAGCTGACTCCCGTTCCTTCGCCGGCATGACCCGGATCAGGTTCAAAGGGTTCAGCCGTTTAGGCTGTCTCAGCCCGCTTCCAACACGGAGGTCAGGCACCCCTCGGACGTCATCGAGAAAAGGGGATCGCAGGCCCCGATGTCAAGCGGGGTAGGCCTCCCCAGTTATTCATGGCTGGCAAGGGAGTTTCGGCCATCGGCTCGCTGCGAGGCCGTCTTCGCCGTCATCGGCCTGATCATCGAACTGGCGCTCGGCTTCGTCGCCTGACTGTTTCGGCATTCTGGCGGTCCTGCAGGCCGCCAAGGAAGCAAACACGGCGCTTCCTTCACTCTTCTCACCTCATCCTGAGGAGCCGTGCGCAGCACGGCGTCTCGAAGGATGGGCAACGGAGGTGGTGCTCGTGCCATCCTTCGAGACGGCCCTTCGGGCTTCCTCAGATTCTATGTGGCGACGAGAGGTCGAGAGGTAGGTTTGGAGTTGCGAGAACCGAACCTACGGAGAAGTTATGACGTCTTCACATCCCATAGACACCCCCGCCGCCGGCGAGAAGGATGCCACGTTGTACGTGGCGTTTGAACTGAGCAAGTCGAAGTGGCTGATCGGTATGGTGGTGTCCGGCGAGAGCAAGATGAGCCGCCACCAAGTGGCTGGCGGCGATACGGCGGCGGTGTGGCAGCTGATCTCGAAGAAGCGCGCCCATGCGGAGAAGCATGGCCGGCCGGTGCGTGTGGTGAGCTGCTACGAGGCCGGCTATGACGGCTTCTGGTTCGACCGTTGGCTGGCCGGGCAGGGCGTCGCCAATCGGGTGCTCGATCCGTCGAGCATCGAGATGCCGCGGCGCGCGCGGCAGGCCAAGACGGACCGTCTGGACCTCGAGCGTCTGATGCGGGTGCTGATCCGCCACGAGGGTGGCGAGCCGAAGGTCTGCAGCGTGGTTCATCCGCCGCCCCCCGAGCAGGAAGACGCCCGTCGAGTGTCGCGCGAGCGGGACCGGCTGATCGGCGAGCGCACCGCCCATGTCAACCGCATCAAGGGTCTGTTGCATGGCCAGGGGATCCGCGACGTGCATCCGCGCCGCAAAGGCTTCCTCGAGCAGCTTGCCCAGCTTCGGACCGGCGACGGCCGCGCCGTGCCGGCCAACCTGGCGGCCGAGATCCAGCGCGAGCACGCCCGTCTGGTGCAGGTCGGCGAGCAGATTGCCGAAGTCGAGAGCCAGATGACGGCGGAGCGTGCCGCCGCGGCGCCGGACAGTCGGGCCAGCCAGGTCAACCAGCTGATCAGCCTGAAGAGCGTCGGGCCGGTCGGCGGCGAGACGCTGGTCAACGAGGTATTCTGGCGCGACTTCCAGAACCGGCGCCAGGTCGGAGGCTATTTTGGCCTGGCCGGGACGCCGTTCGACAGCGGCCAGAGCTCGCGCGAGCAGGGCATCAGCAAGGCCGGCAACGCCCGTGCCCGGACCTTGGCCATCGAGCTTTCCTGGCTATGGCTGCGCTACCAGCCCGCCAGCACCTTGAGCCTGTGGTTCACGAGCCGCGTCGGCGATCAAAAAGGCCGTGTCAGACGCATCGCAATCGTCGCCCTGGCGCGCAAGCTGATGGTGGCGCTGTGGCGCTTCCTCACCCAGGGCCTGGTGCCCGAGGGCGCCAGGCTGCGAGCTGCCGCACCGGCCGGCCGCTGAACGGCGGCGGCCCGGTGTGTTGCGCAGGAAGCTGATGATGACCGTCCTCATCCATGGACCATGCGGTACCGCTGTCTCAGAAGGGTCTCATCGTTTCCTGGGCAAGACCTCGACCGTGCATGAGGGATTTGGGTGCGGGGCGCAGCGACGCCCGACCGGATATAAGGTGATGCCGTCGACACAACGTGCATTGGCCAGACGCCCAGACTTCCAACGCAACGCGCCGATGGCCGCCCCTCGACGCACCCCTTCCAGCGCCGCGCTCGCGCGCGGCACTCTCAAGCTTCCATCCCCGAGAGGGCCCGATGACTGAGGGACAAAAAAATCCAACCCGCCCCTTGACCGTTCAGCGCTCATATAAGGATGAGGT
>CANIEC010000271.1 GCA_947466085.1 Rhodospirillales bacterium | reverse complement strand
TGATCGTTCTTTCAGGTTGAGGCGAAGAGCGTGAATGTGTCGGACGGTACGGCGAGACGCGCCGTCTTTCCTTCGGCGAGTTCCGCCACGTGCGGCGTGTCGGCCATCGCCAGCGCCGTGAGCGGCCCCAGCGGCGTGTCGAGTACGGCCTTCACCGTGGGCCCGAGACGATGCAACGCCGTGACGCGGGCTTCGATCGACAGCGCGCCCGCTTGTGTTTCTCCCAGCCGCACCGACTCAGGCCGGCACGCGAGCTGGCAGGCGCGGCCGGCCGAAGCGGTACCAACGACGGACGCACGGGGAACGGAGATCGCCCGTCCGGCGACGGAGACCGAGACAGACGTCGCATCGACCGACTCGATCCGGCCGTCCATCATGTTGATGTCACCGACGAAGCGGGCGACGAAGGGCGAGGCGGGACGGCGGTAGATCTCGCCGGGTGTGCCGACCTGCTGCACGCGCCCACCGTCCATCACGACGATCGTGTCGGAGAGCATCGTCGCCTCTTCCTGGTCGTGCGTGACGAACACGAAGGTCGTGGCGAGCTGGCGCTGGATCGACTTGAGTTCCACCTGAAGCTGGCGGCGAAGCTGAAGATCGAGCGCGCTGAGCGGCTCGTCGAGCAGCAGGATGGCGGGCTCCAGCGCCAGCGACCGTGCCAGCGCCACGCGCTGCTTCTGGCCGCCGGAGAGCTGGCCGATGCGCCGCCGCTCGAAGCCGGCCAGGCCCACCAGACCCAGGAAGCGCGAGACGCGGGCGGCGATCTCGGTCGCGGCAGTGCCGCGGATCCGCATGCCGTAGGCCACGTTCTCGAAAACGTCGAGATGCGGGAACAGCGCCAGGTTCTGGAACACCATGCCGAGCGGCCGCCGCCGCGGCGGCACGCCCTGCATGGGCGCGCCGTCGATGGCGATGCTGCCGCGGCTGGGGTCGAGAAAGCCCGCGATCAGGCGCAGCAGGGTGGTCTTGCCGCAGCCGGAGGGGCCGAGCAGGGTGACGAAGCTGCCGCCCTCGATCGATAGATCCACGCCGTCCAGCACCGTCGCGGTGCCGAACTCCTTGCCGACACCGTTGATCGAGATCGATCCGCGGCTCACTGCTTGACGCCGGACATGAGCTTTTCGGCGCGGTCGACCCGCGCCTCGTTGTGCTCGACGACGATGCGCCAGTCGGGCGAGTAGAGCGACTTCACGATCTGCTCGTAGGGCTGGCCCAGCGTCTTCTGCAGGTCCTCGGGCAGCTTGACCTTGGCGTTCATCGGCAGCCAGCCGTCGAGCAGGGCGGCGCGCAGCTGCGGCTCGGCGCCGGCGATATAGTTCATCCAGACCAGCGACTTGTCCTGGTTCTTGGCCCCCTTGGGGATCACCACGACATAGGGCAGCATCAGCGCGCCCTCCCTGGGGATCACGATGCCGACATTGTTGGCGCCCTGGCGACGCAGGGCCCAGACCCGCGAGGCGTAGAAGGGCACGGCCGCCACCTCGCCGCGCGTCAGCAGCGTGTTCATGTGTGCCAGCGAGGTGTAGGTCGCCAGCACGTTCGGCACGATCTTCTCGAGCAGCTTGAACCCCGGATCGATGTCCTTCTCGCTGCCGCCCATCGCCTTGGCCATGATCACCGCGTCGTAGGGCGCGAGATAGACCGGCCGGGTCAGCGACAGCTTTCCCTTCCACTTCGGATCGGCCAGCCCCTGCCAGGAGGCGAAGTCTTCCGCCTTGGCGAGGTCGGTGTTGTAGGCGATCCCGTAGTAGGTGAAGTAGACCGGCAGCCCGACGTGGCGGCCCGCTTTGTCCTTGGTCAGGTACTTCGGATCGACGTCGGCGATCCCCGGAAGCTGCTTGTCGTCGAAGCTTTCGATCAGGCCCGCGTTGGAGAGCGCGATCGCCTCGAAATAGGTGACCAGCGCCAGATTGTATTGCCCGGCCGCGGCGGGAGAGCGGAGTGCGCCGGCCGGGTTCGGCACCTCGACCATCTTGATGGTCGAGCCGTTGCCCGGATTGAACTGCTTGATGAAAGCCTCGCGCCACGTGTTGGCGCCGCCGCCGCCCCACACCGCCATGGTGAGTTCCTGGGCCGAAGCACCACCCGCGCCACTGGCCGCGCCGGCACAAGCCAAGACCGCACCGCAGATCAACGCCTTCAATCGGTTCATCATCGCTGGCCCCCGCCGTTGTTGCTTGGCGCCGACGTTAGACGCCTGCTGCAGTGGTCGAGAAATTCATTCGCCCCTCCTGGTCATTCCGGAAGGTTATGGCGTTGCTTGTTGCTCCGTGCAGATACCGCTTCTACAGTCGCGGGGGGATTTCGGAGGGGACACGTCATGGACATCAAGCGCCTGCATCGCCGTCACGCTCTCTCGCTGCTGGGGGGCGCCGCCGCGGTCGGCGCCGCCGGGCCCGCCTTCGCGCAGGCGGAGCCGGCCAAGCCGGCCCAGCTGGTCGTCAACCATTCCGGCGGGTCGATGGGCACGGCCATGCGGAAGGTCTTATTCAACGGCTTCGAGAAGAAGTACGGGATCAAGGTCGTGGAGACGAGCCCGGTCGATTTCGGCAAGCTCCGCGCGATGGTCGATTCCGGCAATGTCGAATGGGACCTGACCGAGATTGGCGGCCAGGATGCGATCCGCGCCGGCAAGGCGAACCTGCTGGAGAAGATCGACACGAAGGTCGTCGATCGCTCCAAGTATCCGCCGTCGGCGCAGAACCCCTACGTGTTCGCCTCGTCCGTCTATACGACCATCATCGGGTTCCGGAACGACGTCTTCAAGAACGGCAGCCAGCCCAAGAGCTGGGCCGACTGGTGGGACGTGAAGAAGTTCCCGGGCGCGCGCTCGATGCGCAACCATCCGACCGACAATCTCGAATTCGCCCTGATCGCCGACGGCGTGCCGAAGGACAAGCTCTATCCGATCGACTTCGACCGGGCGTTCAAGAAGCTCGACCAGATCAAGCCGCACGTCACCGTCTGGTGGTCGACCGGCCAGCAGCCCGCCCAGCTCCTGCTCGACAAGGAAGTCGTGCTGGCCACCGGCTGGAACGGCCGCTTCTACGACATCATCAAGAAGGGCGCGCCGGTCGGCATCGAATGGAACGAGGGTGCGCTGAAGCAGGGCAGCTTCGCCATCCCGCGCGGCGCCAAGAGTCCCTACTGGGCCAACAAGATGCTGGCCGAACTCGCCGTGCCGCAGCAGCAGGCGGTCTATGCCTCGGAGCTGGGCTATCCCGGTCTCAACCTCGAATCGCTGAACTTCGTCGATCCGAAGGTGAAGCCGTTCCTGCCGACCGCCTATCTCGACCAGCAGTTCTGGATCAGCGACGAATGGTACGCCGAGAACGGCACCAAGGCGGCCGAACTGTGGAACGCCTGGATGCTGAAGAAGGGCTGATCTCCTTTGAGTGCAAGCGGGGGATCGGCCGACCTTCTCATCGAGGGGGTGGCCAAGCGTTTTGGGGACGTGGTCGCGCTCGACCACGTCTCGCTGCAGGTGGCGCAGGGCGAGCTGCTGACCATCCTGGGCCCCAGCGGCTCGGGGAAGACGACGCTGCTCAAGGTCGTTGCCGGCTTCGAGACGCCCGATGGTGGCCGCGTGACGGTGGGCGGTGCCGACATCACCTCGCTGCCACCGGCCAGGCGCGACATCGGCATGGTGTTCCAGAACTATGCGCTGTTTCCGCATCTCAGCGTCGCGGCCAACGTCGCCTTCCCGCTGGAGATGCGCAACGTCGCCAGGCCGGAGATCGAGCGTCGCGTCGCCGAGGCCCTGGCGATGGTCGAGTTGAAGGGCTACGA
Organism: Rhodospirillales bacterium; assembly: GCA_947466085.1. Classification (GTDB taxonomy): domain Bacteria; phylum Pseudomonadota; class Alphaproteobacteria; order Reyranellales; family Reyranellaceae; genus Reyranella. Next base: position 867 of record CANIEC010000271.1, on the reverse strand, counting down.
GGCGCGCCTGCCGCGGCAGCTGTCCGGCGGCCAGCAGCAGCGCGTGGCCCTGGCGCGCGCGATCGTGTTCAACCCGCGTCTGCTGCTGCTGGACGAGCCGTTCGGGGCACTCGACCGCAAGCTGCGCGAGACCATGCAGCTCGAAGTGCGCCGCCTGCAGCGCCGTCTCGGCCTCACCACCATCTTCATCACCCACGACCAGGAGGAGGCGCTGGTCCTCTCCGACCGCATCGCGGTGATGAACAGGGGCACGATCCAGCAGATCGCCACGACGACGGAGATCTACGAGCGGCCGGCCAACGATTTCGTCGCCGACTTCGTGGGCGAGAGCAATATCTTCCATGGCACGATCAGCGCGCCGGGCACGGTGACACTTGATGGCGGGCGCACGCTGCAGGTCCGCAGCGACAAGCCCGCTGGTGCGAAGGTCGGCGTGCTGATGCGCCCCGAGCGATTTGCTTCGACGGGAGCCAACGCCTTCGCCGGCGAGGTGATCGAATCAGTCTATCTCGGCACCTCGTTCAAGCTGCGGCTCGCCTGCGAGGGCGGCCTCGAGCTGCTGGTGCGCCAGCCCGCGCGTGGTGCGCTGCCCGCCGCCGGCACCAAGGTGACCGTCGGCATCGAGCCTGAGTCGATCCATGTCTTCTAGGACGCACGACTCTCCCAATCGGGCCCGGTGTCATCCTGAGCGAAGCGAAGGATCCTTCGCTTCGCTCAGGATGACACGGAGAGTGTTGGGACACTTGGTGCAATGAAGTCCCGCGGCTTCCTCCCCGCGCTGCCGGCGCTGTTGCTGCTCTTTGTCTTCTTCCTGTTCCCGGTCGTGCGCATGCTGGGCTTCAGCCTCGAAGGCGGGACGCTCGACTG
>CANIEC010000270.1 GCA_947466085.1 Rhodospirillales bacterium | reverse complement strand
GGCTGGCAGATGACGCGCTGGCAGATGCTGCCCGGTACGACGGCTTTGTGGGGCGTGAGCCCCGGCGCCGCCTCGGTGATGACCTACATGGCGGAGGCCTATGGCGCCGACATGCGCATGGTGGCGTTCATGCAGTATCTGCGCGTCGTGATGGTGGCGGTCGTCGCGGCGGCGGTGGCCCGTTACTTCGGCGGAGCCTCCCAACATGCGCCGGCCGCGATCGTGTGGTTTCCCGAGGTCGCCTGGCTGCCGCTGCTCGAGACGCTCGCTCTGGCTTGCGTGGGTTCATGGCTGGCACGGCGACTGAGCATCCCGGCCGGCGCCTTCCTGGTGCCGCTGGTCGGCGGCATCGTGCTCACGCATCTCGGCTGGCTGCGGCTCGAACTGCCGACGTGGCTCCTGGCCGGCTGCTACGCGCTGGTCGGCTGGAACGTCGGGCTGCGCTTCACGCGCGCACTGCTGGTCCACGTCCTGCGCCAGCTCCCCGGGATTCTCCTGTGCATCTTCGTCATGCTGGCGATGTGCGGCGGCGTCGCGGCCTTCATGGTGTTCGCCGCCGGCATCGACCCGCTGACCGCCTATCTCGCCACCAGCCCCGGCGGCGCCGACTCGATCGCCATCATCGCGGCCTCGACCGACGTCGACGTGTCGTTCGTGATGGCCATGCAGACGGTGCGCCTGCTGGTGGTGCTGTTCGCCGCGCCCTATCTCACCAAGGTCATCGCGGACAGGATCGGCGCCTCCGGCAAGGGCTGACGATCAGGTATTCGCCGCCCGATGCACCGTCTTCGCGCGGGTCGCCAGCAGCTTGTCGATGCGGCGGCCGTCCATGTCGAGAACCTCGAAGCGCCAGCCGCCCACGACGACGGCGTCGCCTTCCTTGGGCAGGCGGCGCATGGCGGCCAGTACCATGCCAGCGACGGTGTGGAAGTCGGCGGTGCGCCTGGTGGTGATGCCCAGCAGCTCGATGAGCTCGTCGGCCGGCATGCTGCCCGCCACCAGCCATGAACCGTCGTCGCGCTCCGTCGCTTTGCGTTCGGCCGGGCCTTCGTCGGTCTGGAAGGCACCGACGATGGCTTCCAGGATGTCGGCGGTCGTGACGATGCCCAGCAGCTCGCCATACTCGTCCTGCACCAGCACCATGTGAGCGGGCGAGTTCTTGAGCGTGTCGAGCACGTCGAACCCGTCCATGGTGTCGGGGACGATGGGCGCGGGCCTGACGAGAGCGCGCGGATCGGCGGTCCCGTCGCGGATGAAGGCATCCAGCAGGTCGTTCTTGCGGACGACGCCGGCGGCGTGGTTGGCGACCGGGTCCCAGGCGAGCAGGCGGGAGTGGACGCTCGATTGCACGGTCTGCAACAGCGCCTGCGGCTCGAGCGACAGGTCGACGATGTCGAGATCGTGCCGCGGCGTCATGATGGCCCGGGCGGGGCGGTCGCCGAGGCGCATGATGGCGCTGATCATGCCGCGCTCGCGCGGTTCGACGGCGCCCGAGGATTCGCCGTCGGCGATCAGCGCCTTGATCTCTTCGGCCGTCACCGAGGACTCGCCGCTTTGCCGTCCGCCCAGGAGGCGGAGGATCGCCTTGCCCGAGAGGTCGAGCAGCCATACGAGCGGCGCGGAAATGCGCGCCAGCAGCGTCATGCCGGGCGCCACCGTCGCGGCGACAGCCTCGGCGTTGCGCAGCGCGATCTGCTTCGGCACGAGCTCGCCCACGATCAGTGACAGATAGGTGATGAGGGCGACCACGCCGCCATAGGCCAGCGGTTCGGCGAATCGCAGGGGCAGGCCGGTGTCGACAAGCACCGTCGTGAGGCGCGCGCCCAGCGTGGCGCCGGAGAAGGCGCCGGCCAGGATGCCGACCAGGGTGATGCCGATCTGCACCGTGGAGAGGAAGCGGCCCGGATCGTCGGCCAGCCGCAGCGCCGCGGCGGCGCCGCGCGAGCCGCCGTCGGCCATGGCCTTCAACCGGCCCCGGCGCGCCGAGACGACGGCCAGTTCCGACATTGCGAGGACGCCGTTGATGAGGATGAGAACGACGGCGATCAGCAGCTCGATATAGACCATCCCTTCAGTCTAACTGCGATTCGCGCCCGAACGAAGGCGAGGCCGGGCGTGGGATTTGCAAGCAGACGCTTGGGAAATCTCCCCGAAACCCCCTCACTCGAAAATCGTGTACCTTCCTTTCCATGACCGCATTGCATGACATGACCGCTGGCGAGCTTCTCGCCGCCTACAAATCCAAGTCGCTGTCGCCCGTCGAGGCCGTCGACGCCGTGATTGCCCGCATCGAGGCCTGGGAGCCGAAGCTGAAGGCGCTCTACGCGCCCGATTTCGAGGGCGCGCGCAAGGCCGCGAAGGCCTCCGAGGCGCGCTGGCAGAAAGGGGCACCTCAGGGCGCGCTCGATGGCGTACCGATCACCATCAAGGAGAACATCGCCACCAAGGGCGTGCCGGTGCCGCTCGGCACGGCGGCGACCGAACTGGTCCCCTCCGCCGACGATGCGCCCGCCTCGGCGCGGGTGCGCGAAGCAGGGGCGATCATCCTTTCCAAGACCACCATGCCCGACTACGGCATGCTGTCCTCCGGCCGCAGCTCCTTCCATCCGCTGACACGCAACCCGTGGAACCTCGCCTGGAATCCCGGCGGCTCCAGCGCCGGTGCGGGGGCTGCCGCGGCGGCCGGCTACGGCCCGCTGCATCTCGGCACCGACATTGGCGGGTCGGTTCGGTTGCCGGCGAGTTGGAACGGCATCTTCACGCTAAAGCCCAGCCTCGGCAGGATCGCCGTCGATCCGCCGTTCTTCGGCCGCGCCATCGGGCCGATGACGCGCAGCGTCGGCGATTCGGCGCTGTTGATGGCGGAACTGTCCAAGCCCGACGCGCGCGATCACATGAACCTGCCGCCCGCCGACATCGACTGGGCCGCCGCGCCGCTCTCGCCCAAGGGGCTGAAGATCGGCCTGCATCTCGACGCCGGCTCCGGCCTGCCGGTCGATCCCGAGGTCAAGGAAGCGATCGAGGCCGCCGCCAGACTGTTCGCCGACGCGGGCGCGCATATCGAGCCGGTCGCGCCGTTCCTGTCGCCGGAGATGCTGCATCTGCAGGACCTGTTCTGGCGGGTGCGCAGCTGGGTCGATTTCTCCGCGCTCTCCCATGCAAAGCAGGCGAAGGTGCTGCCCTTCATCGCCGACTGGTGCCGCGGCGGGGCCGACGTCTCCGGTGCGCAGGTGATCCGCGGCGTGAACAACTACATGGCGATCCGTGCCGCCACCACGCGCGCCACGCAGCCCTTCGACTTCGTCCTGTCGCCGGTCTCGCCCGTGCCGACTTATCGCGCCGAGTGGGAGACGCCGACCAACGACGTCAACCGCCCGCTGGAGCACATCTCCTTCACCATGCCCTACAACATGAGCGAACAGCCGGCCGCCTCGATCAACTGCGCCTACACGAAAGAGGGCAAACCGATCGGTCTCCAGATATCAGGTCGCCGCTTCGACGATTTCGGCGTGATGCGCCTGTCGCGCTGGTTCGAGACGGCTCGCGGCGCGCAGAAGAAGTGGCCGGAGCCGCCGACCTCTTGAAGATCCCGTCGTCCTGAGCGGAGCGCCGCAGGCGCGCAGTCGAAGGACCTCTCTTATGCGTGAACCTGTCGTTTACATCCTTGCAAGTGCGATGGGCCGTGCACTCTACATCGGCGTCACGACAGACATCTCGCGACGGTTGGAGGAACATCGGCTCGGGCGAGTTACTCATACGGCGAAGTACAAGATTGACCGCCTGATCTACCTCGAGCCTTTCGAGACAGCTCCTGACGCAATCGCTCGAGAGAAGCAGTTGAAAGGCTGGACCAGGGCGAAGAAGATCGCCCTAATCAATCGCTCGAATCCGGACTGGCGAGATCTCGCCGGCGAGATCGGCGGCTAAGAGAGGTCCTTCGACTTCGCGCCTGCGGCGCTGCGCTCAGGACGACGGGGATTTATTTGAACGCACAGCAGAACCCTCTCGGCATCCTGATGCTCGACACGCGGTTTCCGCGGATCGTGGGGGATGTCGGCAATGCGGCGTCGTACGACTTCCCGGTGATCTTCCGGCGCATGGAAGGGATCGGCTCGGCGGACGCCGTGGCGGCGCATCCCGACCGGCCGCGCGTGTTGGCGGCGCTGAAGGCGAATGCCGAGGCGCTGGCGGCGGAAGGCGCGGTGGGGCTCGGCACGAGCTGCGGGTTCCTGGCGCTCTACCAGGATGATCTCGCCGCGGTGTCGCCGGTGCCGGTGGCGACCTCGGCGCTGCTCCACATTCGCAAGCTTACGGGTCGCAAGGTGGGTGTCATCACGGCGTCGGCGAAGAACCTGACGCCGGCGCATTTCGCGGCGGTGGGCGCGCCTGCGGATACGCCGGTCGTCGGACTGCCTGAAGACAGTTCGTTCGCGGGCACCTTTCTGCGCAACGGGCTGACCCTCGATCGCGAGACGGTCGAGCGCGAGGTCGTCGCGGCCGGAGTCGAACTGGTGGCGAAGCATCCGGCGGTCGACACGGTGGTGCTCGAATGCACCAACCTGCCGCCCTACAGGCGGGCGCTGGAGAAGGCGCTCGGCCTGCCGATGCTCGACGTGCTCGACCTGCTGAAGGACTTCCACGCCGAGCTCAACGGGGCAGCAAGCGGCGGTAGAGCGGCTGCAGCAG
>CANIEC010000269.1 GCA_947466085.1 Rhodospirillales bacterium | reverse complement strand
ATGCTGGTCGTGATCAACCTGCCAATGATCGGCATGTGGGTGAAGCTGCTCACCGTGCCGTACCGCTACCTGGCACCCGCCATCCTGCTGTTCTGCTGCATCGGCGCCTACAGCCTGCAGAACAGTACCTTCCACGTCATGCAGGTCGCCATGTTCGGGGTGCTGGGTTACGTCTTCGTCAAGCTGGGTTGCGAAGGGGCGCCGTTCCTGTTGGGGCTCGTGCTGGGGCCGCAGATGGAGGAATACTTCCGGCGCGCCATGCTGCTCTCGCGCGGCGACCCCATGGTCTTCATCGAACGGCCGATCAGCCTGGGCCTGCTCATCACGACGGCGTTGCTGCTGGTCCTGATGGCGCTGCCGAGTATCAAGAAAGCCCGCGAGGAGGCCTTCCAGGAGGAAGGCTGACCTTCTAGCGCGAGAAGACGATACAGGCCGGGCTGCCGACCTTGGTCCGCAGCCTGGTCGGCGCCAGAAGCCCGTTGCGGCCGACCTTGCAGGCGATGATGGAGTCGCCGCCCTGGTTGGCGACGTAGAGGAAGCGCGCTGCCTGATCGAAGGCGAAGAAGCGGGGAACCCCGCCCTTGGTCGGCACCCACTGGCGCGGCGTCAGCGTGCCCTTGGCGGCATCGATCCCGAATACGCCGATACTGTCGTGGCCGCGGTTCGAGACGTAGACGTTGCGTCCTTCGCCATCGACCCAGATCTCCGCGCCGGTGCTGTAGCCGGTGAAGTCCGATGGCGTCGAGGGCACGGTCTGCAGCGGCGTCAGGGCCCCGCTGGCCGTGTCCTGACGATAGGCCGTGATCGTCGAATCGAGCTCGTTGATCACGTAGGCGAAGGGCTTGCGCGGATGGAAGTCGATGTGGCGGGGGCCGGCGCCCGGCCGCGCGGCGACCCGACTGGTCTCGACCAGCACGCCGCGCCGTGCGTCGAGCCTGTAACCGATCACGCAGTCCGAGCCCTTGCACGGCAGGTAGAAGGTCCGGCCGGCGCGATCGAGCGGATTGTGATGCGGCCGCACGTTCTTCTGCTCGATGCGGTGCGGCCCCAGCGGCGCGGTAACGGCCGTCAGGGTCGAGTAGGGCGCGAGGCTCCCGTCCTTTGAGATCGGCAGTGCGGCCAGCGAATCGGAACCGTAGTTGCTCACGACCAGGAACCGCTGACTGGCGTCGAAGGCGAGATGGATCGGATTGTAGCCGCCGGTCGGCTGACGGTTCAGGACAGTCAATCGACCGGTCTCGCGGTCGACCATGTAGGAGGTCGCCTCGCTGCGATCGCCATGCACCGAATAGAGGCGGTCCCCGGCGGCATTGAGCGCAAGGAACGACGGGTTCTCCAGTCCGCCGAGATGCTGGACATGTCGAAACGTCCCCGTGCGCGGGTCGACCCGATAGACGTTGATGCCGTTACCGTGGCCGTTGCGTTCCGGCGAGGTGTAGCTGCCGACATAGGCGAAGAGCGGGCGTATTGTCATCGGAGGAGTTTCGGTGCCTAGGCGACGGGAGGTCAACGATGGCGGACGCTCTGCGAAAGGTCGCGCTGGTCACCGGCGCCAACCAGGGGCTGGGACTGGCGCTGGTACGAGCGCTGTGCAGCGCCCTAGGCACGGGGAGCACCATCTATCTTGCGGCCCGTGACATGGGACGTGGCGAGGCGGCGTGCGCGTTGCTGCAGCAGGAGGGGTTGAGTCCCGCCCTGATCCAGCTCGACATCGCCGATGCTGCCAGCGTTTTGGCGGCAGCCGACGAGATCAAGGCTCGTCATGGCGGCATCGACATCGTAATCCAGAACGCGACGGCGCGGATCACGCGGGAGACATCGCAGGCGGATCAGGTCGCGCGTTTCGTGGACACCAACAATCATGGCACTCTGCGAATCATCGAGGCTTTCGTTCCGCTGCTGCGGGACGATGCACGCTTCATCGTGGTGGCGAGCTCATTTGGCTCGCTGCGCCATCTCGACTCGCGTCTGCACGCCCGATTCGACTCGCCAGGGCTCACGCTGCACGACATCGAGCGTGCAATGGACGAATTCGCGGTGGCAACGCGCGCCGGTACCGCCCGGGAAGCCGGTTGGCCTGACTGGATCAACGTACCGTCGAAGATCGGCCAGGTGGCTTCGGTGCGCATCCTTGCGCGAGACGGGTCGGAGGAGTTCCGCCGGCGCGGGATCCTGGTGAACGCCGCCTGTCCCGGCCTGGTGGATACGGAAGCCTCCCGCCCGTGGTTCGCCGACATGTCGAAGGCGGCGACGCCGGACGAGGCGGCGCAGGATCTCGTCTGGCTGGCAACTCTGCCGGCGGGGACCGCAGAACCGTATGGTGTGCTGGTACGCCATCGCAAGCCACAGCCCTGGACCTAGCAGGCTGTTGAAATAGGTCTTTCAGCAGCGCCGGCGGGCAACATTGTTGCGCCGACGGTCACGGGATGCAGGGGTGCGACATTCACTTCAATTATTTCGTTTATTTCGGTTATTTCGTTTAATCGGCATGACTCCGACTTTTTCGACGGCCTGCTAGATCAACGCGCGGTCGACAGCAGCAGAACCACACCCGCCATGATGAGAACGATGCCCGCCAGCTCTCTCCGGTTCATCGGTTCGTGGAAGACGCGGCGTGAGACGAAGTAGCTGAACACGACCTCGATCAGGATCAGAGTTCGCACCTGGGAGGCTGGTGCGAGCGCGAGCGCCGTCACGTTGGCGAGCGACGCCAAGGCGCCGGCAACTCCGGCGAACATCGAGACGCGCCATTGCCGAAGCGCGCCCAGCACGATGGCGGGGTTGCGTGCGAGCAGCCAGAGACAGAGCAGGACGGCCTGCAGCAGCTGGCTCCAGAACAGCGTCTCGGCGGCGGCGAGGAAAGGCGAGCCGGTGTTGAGTGCCAGGTTGGCGCCGCGATAGCCCACGACCGAAATCGCGAAGGCGGATCCGGAGGCGAGGCCATACAAGGCGGCCGGATCCGCCCAGCTGCGCTTTGCTCCGTCGAGTGACGGAGCGCGCGGAGAGAGCAGGACGACGCCCAACGTCGCCACGACGATGGCCGCGATGGCCAGCGCCGACAGCGTTTCGCCGAGGAACAGCACGGAGAGGAGTGCGACCTGGACGACCTCGCTCTTGGAATAGACGAGTCCGATGGCAAAACTGCGTGTCTCCATCGCCCGCAGCAGCAGGGCCGTACCCGCCATCTGACTCAGCGCCGCCACGACGACCCAGCCGCCGAAGGTCCAGGTGAGGGCGGGTTGAGGGGAGCCCCCGAAGAGAAGCACCAGGCAAAGCCACACGCCGAGAACGGGCATGCCGTAGAGAAAGCGGACCAGCGTCGCGCCGAGTGTCCCCAGTTCGGCTGTGAGATGGCGCTGCGCGGTGTTGCGGACAGTCTGTGCCGCGGCGGCGAAGACGGTGAGTGGTATCCAGAGCCATGACGGGGGAATCATATCGCCGGCTCTTCAGGAGGTTGTCGTTTGACCATGTGGAACAATTGCACATAGGATCGCCGCAATCTGTCATCGACCGCAAAAGAATTTCGGGAGTGAACACCATGACGTCCACCGGGTCGCGGCGCGCGAGTCGTCGTCAAGTTTTGAAGGGGGCGGGTGCCCTGGCCGCTGTCGGGTTGGTCGGTGCCCCGGCGATCAGCAAGGCGCAGACCGGCGCCATCAAGATCGGCGTGCCGACGATTCTGTCAGGCCGGGTCGCGATCCTTGGCCAGACCAGCGTCGGCGGCCTGAAGGTCGTGTTCGACAAGTTCAACGAGGCGGGCGGCATCAACGGCCGCAAGATCGAGATGGTGGTTCGCGACTCCAAGGGCGCGCCTCAGGAAGCCGCCAAGGTGACGCGCGATCTCATCAACAACGACAAGTGCGAGATCATCCTCGATGCCGAGGCCTCGAGCGCCGCCTTCGCCGTCCAGGAGGTCATCCGAGAGATCGGCGTGCTCTGCATCCACTCCAATTCCGAGACCTCGTCGCTGACGGCCGATCCCAAGCTGCACGTGCCGACCGCCTTCCGGACGGCCCGCCAGGGCATTCACGATGCGATCGGCGGCGGCGACTACGCCGCGAAGATCGCCAAGGCCAAGGGTCTGAAGAAGTGGGTGACCTGTTCGCCGGACTATGCCTATGGCCGCTCGAACACGGCCGAGTTCATGGAATACGCCAAGCACTTCGATGGCAACATCCAGGTCGTCGAAGAGTCGTGGCCCAAGCTGTTCCAGCCGGACTATACCGAGGTCGTCACCAAGCTCCTCAATGCCAAGGCCGATGCGATGTATTCGGCGCTATGGGGCGGCGATCTGGTGGCCTTCATCGACCAGGCCAACCTCTACGGTCTGTTCGACAAGCAGGCGTCGTTCATGGTGAACCTGGGCGACTACGGCGTCGTCGACCAGGTGAAGCAGTTCCCGCAGGGCGTCTACTCGGGAGGCCGCTACAATCGCACGGTGCCGGCCACCAAGGAAAACGAGGAGTGGTACCAGAACTACGTCAAGACGCAGAAGCACAAGCCGACCAACTGGTCGTGGGAGAACGCGGTCGCCGCCGAGTTCGTCGTCGAGGCGCTGAAGAAGACCAACGGCGACACCAATGGGAAGAAGATGGCCGAGGCCATCAAGGGCATGACCCTCAAGAGCCAGTTCGGCACCAAGGGGACCGTGACGATGCGGGCCGAGGACAACACCCTGATCGACTACATCATCGGCTACGGCGT
>CANIEC010000268.1 GCA_947466085.1 Rhodospirillales bacterium | reverse complement strand
AGCAGCATCGGATCGTCGGCCAGGGTCGGGCCATCGGGCGTGAACTCGGCCGGATTGTCGAGCAGCTGGGAGTACGAATGCCAGCCGGCCGGCGCGTCGCCGACGGCGATGCGCGTCAGAGAGGGATCGAAGCCGTCGAACTTCGCGGCCTCGCCGGCGGCGGCCACGACATGGCGCGCGCGGCCGCGCTCGAAGCGGTCGGCGAGATCGACCGGCGTCAGCAGGGTGGTCGCCGGGATGACGACGGCGCCCAGCTTCATGGCCGCCAGCATCACTTCCCAGAGGGGCGCCACGTTGCCCAGCATCAGCAGCATGCGGTCGCCGCGCTTAACGCCGAGCGCCCGCAATCCGTTGGCGACTCGATTGGAGCGTTCCGACAGCTCGGCGAAGGTGAGGCTGGCCGCGCCGTCGCCGACGATCTTCAAGGCCGGCTGGTTCGCGAGTGTCCCGCGCGCCAGCTCGGCATCGAACCAGTCGAGCGCCCAGTTGAAGTGCTCCATCTGCGGCCAGCGGAAATCGCGATAGGCCGTCGCATAGTCGCCGCGATGGGCCAGCAGGAATTCGCGCGCCGCCTTGTACGCCTCGATCGTCATCGCATGCCTCGTCTTCGTTTCCGCCCTTTCTCGATCTTGGACACGGGCGTAGGTAGAGGGCAACAAGAAGAAAGTAGCCCCCTTGGTCGTGGAGCCCCTGATCGTCGCGCTGCTGCTCGCGGCAGCGCTGATGCATGCCACCTGGAACGCCATCCTGAAGGCGGATCAGTCGGACCGGCTCGCGACCTTCGGCCTGATCATGACGACGGGCACGGTGATGGGGCTCTGCATCGTGCCCTTCGTGCCGATGATCGAACCAGGCGCCTGGAAGTTCCTGTTCCTCTCTGTCGCGATCCACGTCGCCTATTATTTCTTCCTGCTGAAGGCCTATTCATTCGGCGATCTCAGCCACACCTATCCGATCGCGCGCGGCCTGGGGCCGCTGCTGGTGGCGTTGGTGTCGGGCCGCGTGATCGGCGAGCATCTCAGGACGCAGGACATCGTCGGCGTGTTTCTGCTGAGCTTCGGCCTCGTGGCCCTGGCCCTGCCGCTGAAGAACATCGTGCCGCGACCGGGCAGCCGTCATGGGCTTGCAACGCTTTTCGCGGTGCTGACCGGGATCACCATCGCGGGCTACATCATCTCCGACGGCATGGGCGTGCGCGCCGCCGGCGAGACGCTGGAGCATCGCATCTCCTACATCGCCTGGCTCGCCGTGCTCGAGGGGCCCTGGCTGCTGGTGCTGGCCTTCTGGAAGCGCCCGGCGACCGTGTGGTCTCATATGAAGAAGACCTGGTATCGCGGGGTCGGCGGCGGCGTGATCGCCAATGTCGGCTACGGCATCGCGATCTATGCGCTGGCGCTGGGGCCGATGGCCCATATCGCGGCCCTGCGCGAGACCTCGGTGCTGTTCGGGGCGCTGATCGGCACGCTCATCCTGGGCGAGCCGTTCGGCGGCCGGCGGGTGGCTGCGGCTTTCGTGATCGTTTCAGGGCTTGTGCTGATGAACGGTCCGGCGCTCTTCTAGGGGCATGTCGACCCGCAACCTAGAAAGACTCATGTCCCCGCGCTCGGTCGTCATGATCGGCGCCACCGAACGCCCTGGCTCGGTGGGCGCAGCGGTCACCCGCAACGTGCTGGCCGGCGGCTTCCAGGGCCAGATCCATCTCGTTAATCGCAAGGGCGGCACGATCGCGGGCCGCACGGCCTTCCGCAGGGTATCTGACCTGCCCGAGCCGGCGGATCTTGCGGTGATCATGACTCCAGCCGCTACGATTCCGGGCCTGATCGTCGCGTTGGGCGAAGCGGGCACACGCGCCGCCGTGGTGATCAGCGCCGGCCCCGGCAACGGCCCGGATGCGGCGTCGGTCAATGCGCTGTGGCGTCAGCGGCTGCTACGCGCGGCCCAGCCCTACCTGCTGCGCATCATCGGACCGAACTGCATCGGCTACGCCGCCCCTGGGCTCGGGCTCAATGCGAGCTTCGGCCCGACACGGTTCAAGGCCGGACGCATCGCCGCGGTCGCGCAGTCGGGCGCCGTGCTGGCGGGCCTCGCCGACTGGGGCGTTGCCCAGGGCATCGGCTTCTCGCACCTGATCTCGATGGGTGACATGGCCGATGTCGATTTCGGCGACGTGCTCGATATGCTGGCGCGCGATTCCGATACGCGCGCGGTCCTGATGTATGTCGAGGGCATCACCCAGGCGCGCAAGTTCATGTCGGCGGCGCGCGGCGTGGCGCGCATCAAGCCGGTGATCGTCCTGAAGGGCGGGCGCCATGCCGCAGCTGCCCAGGCGACGGCCTCGCATACGGGCTCGATGGCGGGATCGGCGGCCGTCTATGACGCCGCTTTCGCGCGCGCGGGCCTCGTGCGTGTCCTGGGCCTCGGCGAGCTGTTCGATGCGGCCGAGACGCTGGGCCACAGCATCGCCCCGCGCACCGAGCGGCTGGCGATCCTGACCAATGGCGGGGGCGTCGGAATCATCGCCACCGACCTGCTGATCGACGAGGGCGGCGAGCTCGCCAACCTGCTGCCGGCCACCATCGCGCGGCTGGACAAGCAGATGTCGATGAGATGGTCGCGCGCCAACCCGGTCGACATCGTGGGCGATGCCGACGGGCCGCGCTACGCTGCCGCCCTCGATGGGCTGGCCGACGATCGCGGTGTCGGCGCGGTGCTGGCCATGAACGTGCCGACGTCGCTCACCTCGTCGGTCGAGGCGGCCCGCGCCATTACGGGCGCCGCCGGGCGCAAGGTCGTGCCGGTGATCGGCTGCTGGATCGGCGGACGCGAGGCCCAGGCCGGTCGCGACGTGCTGCACGACGCGGGCATTCCCGCCTACGACACGCCGCTGCGCGCGGTCCGGGGCTTCATGCACATCGTCGAGTATCGTCGTGGCCAGCGCGCGCTGCAGCGCACGCCGCCGTCGGTGCCGGAGCTGCGCTCCGACACCGCGCTCGTGCGCTCGATCGTCCAGGCGGCGCTGGCCGAGAAGCGCAAGGTGCTCACCGAGCCGGAAGCTAAGCGGGTGCTGGCGGCCTACGGTATCCCGGTCGTGCCTACGGAGATCGCGCGAGACGCCGCCGAGGCCGCAGCCATCGCGGTGCGCATCGGATTTCCCGTCGCAGTGAAGCTGCTGTCGCGCGACATCACCCACAAGAGCGATGTCGGCGGGGTGTCGCTCGACCTGGTCTCCGAGCAGGCGGTGCTCGACGCCGTCCGCGAGATGACCGGCAAGGTCCTGGTGCTGGCCAACAAGGCCAGGATCGACGGCTTCGTGGTGCAGCCCATGGTCCGCCGCCCGCATGCCGTCGAGCTGATCCTGGGCGCCGCCGAGGATCCCGTGTTCGGACCGATCCTGCTGGTCGGCCATGGTGGCGTGGCCGCCGAGGTGATCGACGACAAGGCGCTGGCCTTGCCGCCGCTCGATCCGGTGCTGGCAGAGGATGCGCTGAGCCGCACCCGCGTCGATCGCCTGCTGCGCGGCTATCGCGACCGCGCCCCGGCCGACCGGGAGGCGGTGGGCGCGGCCATGGTGCGCCTGTCGCAGCTCATCGCCGATGTGGGCGAGATCGCCGAACTCGACATCAATCCGCTGCTGGCCGACGCCAACGGCGTGATCGCGCTCGATGCGCGCATCGTGGTGAACCATCAGAAGAAGGGGCAGGAGCGGGCGGCCCGCTTCGCCATCCGGCCCTATCCGGTGGAACTCGAGGCCGAGATCGAACATGGCGGGGAGAAGCTGCAGATCCGTCCGATCCGGCCCGATGACGAACCCATGCTGCAGGCCTTCACACGCCGGCTGACACCCGAGGACGTGCGCATGCGCTTCTTCGGCCCCATGCGTGAACTCAGCCACGAACTCGCGGCCCGGCTGACGCAGATCGACTACGACCGCGAGATGGCGTTCGTGCTGCTCGATGGCGATGAGATGGTTGGCGTCGGACGACTGGTCGCCGATCCCGATTTCCAGCAGGCCGAGTTCGCGCTCACCGTTGCGTCCGATCGCCAGGGCCGTGGCTATGGCGAACTGCTGCTGCGGCACGTGCTGCACTACGGCAAGTCGCGTGGCGTCAAGCGTGTCGTCGGCCACGTGCTGCGCGAGAACAGCAGGATGCTCGACCTCGCCAAGCAGGTCGGCTTCCGCCGCGAGAGCGGCCGCTCGGGCGAGCCGGACATCCGGGTGGTGAAGTCGCTTGCCGGCCTGAATTGAGGCCAAATAGTGGCTCGCGCCAAGAGGTTAGGGCATAACTCTCAGATGGCGTCGAGGAAGAACAGAAGCGGGAAGACGAACAGAAGGAGTCCGAAGCGGCCGCCCGGCCTGGCGGATCGCCTTCGTGCCCGTTTCGCCGGGCTTTCTGCGTGGGTCGCAGCGCATCGTTGGTCCTCGATCGTCATCGCCGTCGTCCTGATGTTCGCTGGCAGTGTGTTGGGCGGATACTGGATCGCCGAGCGACTGGACCTGCGGGGCAGCGAGCACGTGGCGCGCGACACGCTGGAGGATATGAAGCGCAGTGCCGCGGCGACCGGTCCGGTCGTCGCGCCGAGATACGCGCGTATCGAGGACCTGCCGGACTTCCCGAAATATACGGAGGCCGACCCCGGCAAGCCGATGCCGAACGTCGAGGAAAAGCCGCCGGTGAAGAAGGTGGCCGCCGCGTTCCCGGCGGAACAGACATGGCGTCGCAACGCGGTGCCGT
>CANIEC010000267.1 GCA_947466085.1 Rhodospirillales bacterium | reverse complement strand
TTGTAGGCCACGGCCACGGCCTCGCCGTAGCGCAGGGACTTGTTGTTGCGGCGGTGGACGTAGACGCGGGTCCAGCCGACGAGGTCGGTCACCCGAAGGCGCTCGCCGGGGCCCACTGGTGCGAAGCGCGGGTCGAGGAGGCGGATGTCGACGGCGCGCTCCAAGGCTGCGTCGCTCGCGATGCCCTCGGGACAATCGCCACTACTGCCGAGACCGTTCAAGGTCAGCCAGACAAAGACATCGTGATCCTCGCCGCTATAGGCGCGGCCCGCAGGCGCACGCTCGGTCGAGAGCGGCCAACTGAAGGGTCGCCAGCCGAGCTTGTCGGTCGGGCCCAGCGCCACCTGCCGCTCGGCAAACCAGGCGAGCAATGCCAGCGCCGCGACCTGCGCCACGCCGAGGGCAATGTAGATCCGCGTCTGGCGGCTGAGCTTCATAGAGACTTGAGCGCCTTGAAGCGTGTGTCCGAATAGCCAAATGGGCTGCGCCTAGGCGTGTCACGAAGCCAGTCGAGATACCGGCCAAACACAATATCAGACATCCAACTGGCTTCGTTGGCATTTCGCGCGATTATCTCGGCATAGCCAGAATGATCTTCCTTGCGAATCGTAGGGAGGTCGTAAGCTGACGGCATGGCATCCTGGATGTCGATCAACGCAAAGAGCAGCTCCTCGCGCAGATCGAGGCTCAGATCTGCGAACAGGCCCGCAGGGGCTGATCTGAACTCCTCGAAATATCCGGCAGGCGTGTCTGCCCCGACAAGCGCGGGCTGCACGCTTCTGGAAATGCCCAGCCAGCTGCTTGAAGAGAATGTAAAGGCCGCTTTGCGGTTCACATACCCATAGTAAGGCTGAGGGTAGTGATCTTCGCGCATGAAGCTCTGGACGATTTTCTGATGGAAGAGCGCGGCGTTGCCATCCTGGCGCACGAATCTCGGCGCATGCGCGAGTTGCGATTCGAGGGATACCGATTTGTCGAGGCGAGGTACCGCGCCGGGGATTGTCTTCAATTCCACCACAGGCGCGACACTCAAAGGCGCTACGTAGTGCCAGGTCAGCGGACCGGAATCGAGCGGAAACAGGTTGATACGCTCGCTCCAATAAGGAGCGTTCCGGCCGGTCCCGGACACCAGATCGACGTGCCCTGTTGTCGATGTGAGGGCGAATGACGGCTTCCAGACTGCATTCTGCCAGCCCCCAAGCAATCGAACGAAGTGACTGTCGGCGGCATCGCAAAGCCATACCGGCAGGGCATCTGGCAGGAAAAACGCCAGCCTGCGCCAGAGGGCATAGTCATCCGCAACGTCGCGCATATGGCGACTGTTGAAGTCGACCTCGAGCGTAGTTTCTCCGATGACAGATACGACGATGGACGTATCGACGTCCGGGTCGCGGTACCGAAAATGATGCTCCGGTCCTGCTGACGTGCGGGTCAGCTGCAGCGTTTGATCCGAGATGACGTCGCGCAGGGTCCGGCGGCCATCCTCGAAGCAGAAATGGCCCCAGATGACTTCGGACGTTCCTGCCATCTGGGGTGTGCCTCTCAGATCTGATGCGCCATCGGCGGGGCGGGGATCGGGCGGACGCTTTCGTAGGCGGCGGCGGCGCGCAGGACCAGCGCGTCGCGGGCATGGCCGCCGACGATCTGCAGGCCGATCGGCATGCCCTCGCGGTCGAGGCCGCAGGGGATGGTGGCGGCCGGCTGGCGCGTCAGGTTGAAGGTCAGCGTGAAGGGCGTCCAGCCGATATCGACACCGTCGCCGCCCCAGGCCGCGTTCTCGTTCACCGCGAAGGCGGTCATCGGCATGGTCGGGGTCAGCAGCAGGTCGTACTTGGCCATGAACTGGTTCATGATCGCCGCGATCGTCTGGCGCTGGTGGATCGCGGTCACGACCGCTTCCTGGCCGAGTCGGGCGCCGTGCGCCGCGGCCTTGAGCAGGCCGGGGTCCATCATCGCGCGCTTCTCCTCGCTGAAGTTCTTCACCAGGATGGCGACGTTCGACTGCCAATGGGCGTTCAGGACCTTGCGCGGATCGAGCCCCATGAAGTCGGGCGAGTCTTCGACGATCCTGGCGCCCAGGGTCTTGAACACCTTGACCGCCTGCTCGACCGCCACCGCCACGTCGCGGTCGATCTTGTCGCGCTCGACGAAGCCCAGGTTGGGCGAATAGGCGATGCGCAGGCCTTTCACGCCCTTGTCGAAGCCCTTGAGATAATCCTCGGCATCGTCGGGACGGCCATAGGGATCGCGCGGATCGGGCCGGGCGATGACATTCATCATCATCGCCGCGTCGCGCACGGTGCGCGTCATCGGGCCGACATGCGAGAGCGTGCCCTGCGCCGAGACCGGCCAGAGCGGCACGCGCGCCTGCGTGGGCTTGAGGCCAAAGATGCCGGAGAAGGAGCAGGGGATGCGGACCGAGCCCGCGCCGTCGGTGCCGATGGCGAGGTTGCCCATGCCGACCGCCTCGGCCGCCGTTCCGCCGCCCGAGGAGCCGCCCGGCGTGCGGTCGATCTTCCACGGATTGTGCGTGGTGCCGTAGAGGCCCGAATCGGTCACGCCCTTCCAGCCATATTCCGGCGAGGTCGTCTTGCCGAGCAGCACCGTGCCGGCCTCGCGCAGGCGCTGCGCCACCGGCGCGTCGACATTGAAGGGCCCGTCGGGATCGGTGGCCAGGCTGCCCATGCGGGTCGGCATGCCCTTGGTCAACACCATGTCCTTGATGGTGATCGGCACGCCGTCGATGTCCGAAAGCCGCTTGCCGCCCTTCTTCCAGCGCTTCTCCGAGGCCCGCGCCTGGCGCATCGCGGTGTCGGGATCGAGATGCTGGAAGGCGTTGAGCTGGCCGTTGAAAGCGTCGATGCGCGCCAGCGCCGCCTTGGTCGCCTCGACCGGCGAGGCCTTGCGGGCCTTGAAGAGTTTCACCAGCTCGTGGGCCGGCATCATCGCAAGGTCGGCAGTCATTTCTCAGTTCTCCGGAAGGACGGGAAATTTCAAAGGATGAGCTTCGGCAAAAGCGGCGGCGGCGCGCAGGACCAGCGCGTCGTTGTAGTGTGCCGACACGATCTGCAGGCCGACCGGCAGTCCGAGCCGCGACAGGCCGCACGGCACCGTCGCCGCGGGATGGCGCGTCAGGTTGAACTGCGGCGTGTAGGGCGACCACATGAAGTTCGGCTTTCCGTAGGGCCCGGGCGGCAGGTTGGTGCCGGCCTCGAAGGGCTGCACCGCGACGGTAGGCGTGAGCAGCAGGTCGTACTTCGTGAAGAACAGGTTCCACGCGAGGGTGAGGTCGCGCCGCGTCACCTGCGCGTTCACCACGTCCTGCAGGCTGTAGCGCAGTCCCGCCTTCGCGCCGGCCAGAAGGTTGGGATCGAACTCGCCGTGGCGCGCCTCGGGGAAGACCTGCAGCAGGCGCTGCAGCGCCGACAGCCAGTGGACCACGAAGGCGCGGCCCGCCTCGGCGAAGGAGAAGGGCGCCTCGACCTCCTCGACCGTGCAGCCCAGCGCCTCGAAGTCGCGGGCCGCCTTGGTCACCATCGCGCCCACCTCGATGTCGAGCGGGTGGTCGCCGAAACGCAGTGCGAAGCCGATCTTCAACTTCTTCGGCAGCCTGTTGAGCTTCTTCGTGTAGTCGGTGTCGTCGGCAGGCAGGGCGTATCCGTCGCGCGCGTCGGGCCGGGCGATGGCGTTCATCATCAGCGCGGCGTCGAGCGCGGTGCGTGCCATCGGGCCGGTGTTCGACAGGTCGCCCGTCATCGACGGCGGCCAGGCCGGCACGCGGCCGAAGGTGGGCTTGAGGCCGATCAGCCCATTGAAGCTCGCGGGGATGCGCACCGAGCCGCCGCCGTCGGTGCCGATGGCGATCGGACCGAGGCCCGCTGCGACCGCGGCACCGGCGCCGCCCGAAGAGCCGCCCGGCGTCATGCTGGTGTTCCAGGGATTGCGCGTGATCCCGTGCAGCGGCGAATCCGTAACGCCCTTGTGGCCGTATTCCGGGCTGGTGCTCTGCGCGAAGACCACGGCGCCGGCCTCGCGCAGCCGCGCCACCGCCGGCGCATCGGCATCGACGGGTGTCTTGTCGGTGAGCTTGCTGCCCATCGAGGCGGGCCAGCCCTTGACCCGCACCAGCTCCTTGATCGAGACCGGCACACCGTCGAGCGGCGAGAACGGCTCGCCCTTCTTCCAGCGCTTCTCCGAGGCGCGCGCGGCGGCCAGGGCCGCCTTGGTGTCGACATGGCAGAGCGCGTTGATCGTCGTCGCGTGGCGGTCGGCCCGCGCCAGCACGGCCTTCATGGTCTCGACCGGAGAGGCCTTGCCCTTGCGGTAGAGCCCGCTGAGCTGGGCGGCGCTCGCCTGCGTCAGATCCACCGTCATGCCGCTTCTCCCGTTCTTGCGATCACGGCGCGATACTGGCGGGCGAGCTGTTCGGCCTGGTACTCGGCGGCGAGCGCCTGCTCGGTGCGGCCGACCTTGCGATAGAGATCGGCCAGCGCGCGCTTGGTCGCGGCCACGCCGGGCCGTTCACGTTCGTCGGCCTGCAGGATGGCCAGCGCCGCATCGTTCCAGCCGGCGCGGCTCAGCGCATCGAGATGGATGGCCCCGAACAGGGCGCGCTGCGCGATCGAGCCGCCCAGGCTGCGCAGGTACGGCATGGCCTGACCCATGAGGCGTGCCGCCGCCGGCATGTCGCCCGCGGCGTGGGCGGCCAGGCCATGCGCCAGCGGGACCACGCAATCGGCCCAGAGCTCGCGCTCGAAGGGCTTCGCGCGCCCGGCGCGATCCTCCAAGCT
>CANIEC010000266.1 GCA_947466085.1 Rhodospirillales bacterium | reverse complement strand
TCTGGCGCATTGCGATACGAGTGAGGCGATGGCAGGTTCCGCTCCGCAAAGAAATAAACGGCCATTTACCAAAAGGAGCAAACGCCGATGGGCAACGTCAGTCATCTCGTAACGCGAACCGCGGCTTTCCAAAGCTCGCTTGAAAATGGTCTTGCCGAGGGATCGAGCAGCAAGGACCGCCAGTTCGTCACGGCGCTTGCCCGCGGCCTCGACATCCTCCGCGCCTTCCACGCCGGCGAGGGCATGCTGGGCAACCAGGAGATCGCCCATCGCACCGGCCTGCCGAAGCCGACCGTCGCCCGCCTCACCCATACGCTGACCGAGCTCGGCTACCTGAACTACATCCGCCGCTTCCGGAAGTACGAGCTGGGCGCCTCGGTCCTGGCGCTGGGCTATGCCGCGATCTCGAGCATGGACGTCCGCCGTGCCTCGCGTCAGCCGCTGGAACAGCTCGCGCATGCCCTCAACGCCTCGACCGCGCTGGGCGGCCGCGACCGTCACTCTATGATCTACCTCGAAGCCTGCCGCGGCCCGTCCGTGGTGGCGATCACCCACGATGTCGGCACGCGCGTCCCGATGGCCAGCACGGCGATGGGCCGCGCCTACCTGTTCACGCTGCCCGACGTCGACCGCAACAAGCAGATCGACGCGATCCGCCGCCGCTGGCGCGACGACTGGACCAAGGTCAAGACCGGCCTCGAGCGCTCGTTCAAGGAACTGGCCGACCGCGGCTTCTGCGTCACCTGGGGCGAGTGGCTGCCCGAGCTCTGCGGCGTCGGCGTTCCCCTGCGCAATTCCGATGGCACGGCGGCCTATGCCGTCAACGCCTCGGCGCCGATCTACCAGATCAGCCGCGACCGTCTCGAAGCCGACTGGGGTCCGCGCCTGGTCAAGGTCGCGCGGGACATCCGCACCGGCATGGCGGCCCAGCCGGCCATCACGGCGTCGGCCGGCCCGGCCATGCGTCCGATGATGGGCAACGGTCATCGGCCGCCGATGTCGGCGATGGCGCGCCGCTAGGCGCGCCCTTCTCCCGAGGCTTTCCAGACATGGCGATCCAACGACCGGCCGACGCTCGGCCGGTCGCTCCTTATGTGTTCCGCGGCTTCAATGGCGTGATCGGCCATCAGGTCGTGGCGTGGCGGCACGGCTTCGTCGAGATGCGCCTCGACGTGCGCGCCGAACTCTGCAACGCCAACGGCCTGCTGCACGGCGGTGTGCTGATGACGCTGCTCGATTCGGCGAGCGGCTTCGCCTGCACCTTCAACGAGACGGCGACGACGCGGCGACTTTCCGTGACGCTGGCCTTCACCACCCAGTTCATCAAGGCCGGCCGCGAAGGCGACGTGCTCACGATCCTGGGCGCGTGGCGGCCCTCGACCAGCCAGAGCACCTTCGCCGCCGAGACCGAGATCTACAACCAGGCCAATGAGCTGCTCGCCACCGGCGCCGGCACCTTCCGCTATCTCAAGGGCGAGCGCAGCGACGGCACGCTCGAGTTCCTCGACCGGAAGGCCGCGGACTGATCATCCGGCCGCCGTCGAACGCAACTTGTAGCGCAGCCACATCGTGCCGCCTTCGAGCACGTCGTGGCTCACGAGCGTCATGCTCTCGATCGGCGCCGGCCCGAGGTCCACGTCGCCCGAGTTGAACACGATCGGCCCGCCGGTGCTGCCGTCGATCACCGGGCAAAGGACGAGGCTCAATTCGTCGATCAGCCCGGCGCGCAGGAAGGCGCCGTTCGCGCCGCCCCCGCCCTCCAGCATGATCCGCTCGATGCCCAGCTCGCGGTTGAGCGTCTCCAGCGCCGCCGCGAGATCGATCTCGGTCCTGCCGGCGAAGATGTAGGAGACGCCGTCGGCGCGCAGGCCTGCCAGATGCCGGTCCGGCACGGCCTCGGTCAGGATCACGAGGATCGGATCGCCGCCGATGTCGCGCCGCGCCCAGACCGCCTTGCCGTGCCCGTCGAGGAAGATCCCCCACGCCCGGGCCTCGCGCTGCGCGAACCAGTTTTCGCGCGGCAGCACTTGGTCGGTTGGCGGATAGTGCGGCTCCTTGCCCTTGGCGAATTCCTGCGCCGTCACCCGTCCGCACAGCCACGAGCCGCCGCCCATCTCGTCGTGCAGCCGCTCGAACAGGTTGGGCACGACATTGACCTTGGGCCGCCAGCGGCTGCCCCAGATGCGACCGTCGACGCTGCAGACCATGTGGCAGAGGACATAGGGTTTCATGCCCGCATCATAGCCCAAGGCGGTCGCTCAGAAATCGAATCCCGGCAACGACAACTGGCGTGCCCTCAACGGCAGCCGCCCGACAGGGCGGTGCGTCGCCTTGCCAAGCAGGCTGTGCACGAGAACGATCTCGCGCACCGTCCAGCCGATCGCCCTGATGCGGCGCTCAGGCAGGATCGTCTCGCTCCTCATGAGCGTCATGTGGGGCAGGAAGGCGCGCCTTCTTTCCGCGCCGGGCGGGGTCAGCGTATCGCACAGGCGGGCCGAAAGTCTTTCGAACTCGGCACTGCCCCTGCCGCCACACAGCACGAGGGCGCCTCGGCTGACCGACTTCGCGCACCTGAAGGAGATCTGAAACGGTGGCATCTCGACCGTGCCGGCCTGCCGCAGGATCGCGCCGATATCCTCGGACGTTGGGGGCACCACGTAGTCGCCGACACTCCACAGCGTGACATGAAGCTGCTCCGGCGGGACTTCCGCTCCCGAGAGGCTCACCTTCTCGCAAAGTTTCCGCCGGGCGCTGCAGATCGCCTCCACCGTCTCCGCGTCGGGACGCACGGCGAAGAACAGCCGGTCGGTCGGCCTCACCGTAATCATGTCTGGTCCCGGGAGGGATCAGGCCAGCGGCAGGCGCATCAGGTGGCGGTGCGTCGTCTGGCCGATTGAACTGTGAACCAGCACGATCTCGCGGACCGTCCAGGCGATGGGCTCGACCGGCTCGGCTTCGATGTGGCGGCCGTCGTGAAGAAGGGTGACGTGCGGCGTGTAGCGGCGGGCCGGCCGCGGCGTGTCGTCGAGCGCATCGCTCAGGCGCTGCTGCAGCACCTCGAGGCCGAAGGTGGCCTCTTCCCCCGTCAGCACGAGCGCCCCGTTGGCGAAGCTGGTCAGCCGGTCGAACGCGACGCGGAAGGAAGGCATCGGGATCTCACGGACGCGCGCCATCCAGCCCTCGATTTCGTCGGCATCCGGCAAGCCATTGCCCTCGTGCACGGGCGCCAGGTTGACGTGGAAGTGCACGGCCTTGAGGAGCCTGCCTGTCAGCCCATGCCGGGCCCGCCAGACGGCGGCACGCTCGGCGATCTTCTCCGCCGTCCCGGCATCCGGCACGACCGCGAAGAACAGACGGTCGGTAACGCGGGGTCCCGCCCGGCGAATCCCGGCATGACGTCTCAGGAGGCGGTCGACACCCAGCCGCGAGACGCCCTGTTGCGGCCAGCGTGGCACGGTCCGGCCTCCGCCAAACACCTCGACCGTCCTTGCGAAAGATCCGTCCACAGCGTCCTCCTCATCTCTATGTTCATGATATGTTCTATTCATGATCGAGACAAGAGCTCGGGGCGGTCCCGAAACATTTGATACGATGGGCCATGCGGATTCGCGGATTCTACGAACTGGGCCATGCCCTCGACGTGCTCGACGGCGAGAGCCACGGCTTCGTGCCGGCCGACATCGAGCAGGTCGAGCGCTATTGGGCGTATGGCGACATGCACGACAGCACGGCGGGATTCGTGCTGCGACTGCGCGACGGCCGCCGCGCCTATGGCGAGTTCGTGCACTGGCACGGCTTCGAGCAGGACGAGGATTTCAGGATCGACGTCGAGATGCTGGAGGGCGACGAGGTGCCGTCCTCTCCCCTGCGCGAGCCGTTCGACCCTTCGGCGCCCTGGCCGCCGGGCGGCTGGTCAGACGAAACCGTGCACCTCGATCGTTTGCTCGCCCACGGCCGCGGCGACTGACGTTGGCTCGCTGTGCCGGATCCGAGGTAGCGGCGCAGCGGGAGGTGTAGAGGCCGTCCCCCTCGACGCCGTCCAATACGAAGTCGTCGAGGGGCATGATCGGCTACGCCATGCCCGCCTTGGCGGTCAGGCTAACCCTTACTTGACGGTGATCTCCGCCCCGCCCAGCCCGACGAACTCGGTCCTGGCGACGCCGGGGCCCGGCAGGAACTGCGGCGGGTGGACCGACCCGGTCAGGATCATGTCGCCGGCCTTCAGCTGCTTGCCGTTGGCGATCAGCTTGTTGGCGAGCCAGGCGAGCGAAATCATCGCGCCGCCCATCACGTTGCTGCCGGGACCGGCGCCGATCTCCTTGCCCTCGAACTCGGAGCGGCCCTTCACGTTGGCGAAGTCGGTCTTCTGCCAGTCCTTGATCTCGGTGCCGACGATGCAGGCGGCCTGCAGCACGTCGTCGACGATGCGGCCCGGGCCGCCCAGCCTGGAGGCGTCGCCGTAGCGGTTCTCCACGACTTCCATGCCGCAATAGAGGTTGGCGACGTAGTCCTTGATCGACTGGGCGGTGTATTGCGTGCCGGCCGGCGCGTCCTTGGCCATGCGCGCGACCATCTCGCATTCGACGCCGGCCTTGAGCGGCCAGCCCTTCTCGAACACCGCGCCGCTCTGGCGGATGCCGCTGGTGTAGATGCCGGCGAAGGCCGGACCCGAGAGCTTCAGCGGCTCGTACTGCGCCGGAACGGCGAAGGCGACCTTCCAGCCGGCGAGCTTCCAGCCGGCGGCCTCGAGCTTGTCGTGGACCGCGAACTGGACCTTGTAGGCATCGGCCTCGGAGAGCCCGGCCGTCGCATCCGCG
>CANIEC010000265.1 GCA_947466085.1 Rhodospirillales bacterium | reverse complement strand
GGTGGTGCTCGAATGCACCAACCTGCCGCCCTACAGGCGGGCGCTGGAGAAGGCGCTCGGCCTGCCGATGCTCGACGTGCTCGACCTGCTGAAGGACTTCCACGCCGAGCTCAACGGGGCAGCAAGCGGCGGTAGAGCGGCTGCAGCAGCGCCGGGATGATGTAGATCGGAAACTGCACGGCGGCGATGAACAGGAAGATGTCGGGATCGGCCGTCGCCGGCAGGACCGCCATGAGCAGCGCGTTGTGCCGTCCACCCGAGCAGTAGCCCACGGTGAGCGCGCTGCGCCGGTCGAGGAACGCCCAGGTTGCGATCACCATCACCAGATTGCACAGGAGCATCCCCGCGAAGGAACCGGCGATGAAGCCTCCGAGCTTTGCCGGTTCGGTGATCGCACGGGCCACCACGCCATCCATCAGGGGAATGGCGAAGACCATGAGGACCACGACCGAGACGCCATCGAGGGTCGGGCCGGCCTCGACGAGGCGGGGCCCCAGCCAGCGGCGGATGACCAGCGCCCCGGCCAGCGCCAGGGCGACGATCATCGCCAGCCTCATGCTGAGATCGAACAGACCGATCTTGAGGTCGAAACCGAGCAGCCACAGCGCCAGTGGCGGCAGGGTGAAGGGTACCAGGAAATTGGTGAACAGCGAGAGCAGCAGCGCGAGCGAGGAATCGAGGCGCAGGAAGGTTGCCGTCGTCGCGGCCGAGATGATGCCGGGCGCCATGGCGCTGAGGCAGAGCGCCGTGACGAGGCTTGGCCACAGGCCCAGCCCCTGCCAGATCGGCCAGACGACGAGGGGCACCGCGATCAGGTTGAGGACGGCCAGCAGCAGCGCGGGACCGGGCCGGCGCAGCAACGCCGAGAGGCGCCCCCAGTCCATGCGCGCCAATGCCAGCATCAGCAGGATCACCACCAGCGGCAGCAATAGCGGCCGGGCGGCTGCGGCCAGGTCCTGGAACAGCAGGCCCAGCAGCAGCGAAAAGGGCAGCAGCGTCGTGGCGCGCCCTCCCATGCGCCGCAGGACCGATACGAGCGGATTCATTGAAGCCACCGTAGCACGTGTTACCCTGCGGCCGATGAACACTCCGCACGGCGTCTGGCTAGACGATCTCACCTGGCAGGAAGCCACTTCTCGATTCGCCGCCAACGCCGTCGCCGTCATTCCCGCGGCGAGCGGGAGCGACCTGCCGGCGCACCTGCCGCTGAAGACGCCCGCCGTCATCGTCCGGGCGCTGGCCCAGAAGCTGGTCGAGGTGCTCGACCTCGTGGTGGCGCCAGTCATCGAGGCGGAAGGTCCGGCGCTGACGGCACAAATCGGGAAGCTGCGGCGACTTGGTGCCAGAAGGCTGGCGGTTCTCGAGCTTCGCTTGTGGGCAGGGACACCCTGCCAGGTCTCAGGCGATGTGCTGATGCTGCGCGTCTTCGAGCGATCCGATGCAGACGAGTTCGTCACTTCCTGCATGATGGCGCTGGACCCGCGGAGCGTTCGCATGCCGTTGCTCCCGGCCGGCTCGCGCAGCGAGGCGTTCGCTGGTGAACGCGGGATGGCAGCCGAGATACAGGCCGTCGCCGATACGCTTGTTTCCAAGTGGCCCGATCTTGTTTGTCGATAATGTCGGTGCTCTGTAGCGTTGCGGCCGCCGGACTGGCACAGTCGTCATCCATGCCGCTGCACTGGACAGTCGACTCCAAGGAACGACTCGTGATCGCGCGCGCCGAGGGCGCCGTGACCCGCGCGGAGATCGAGAACTACATCACGGTGATGAACGGTGCCGGCACGCTGGCCTACCGCAAGCTGTTCGATGGCAGTCGTGCCGATACCGCGATGACCCCGGAGGACATGCTGGCGATCGGGGTACAGATCCGCGCGCGACATGCCACCGCCGCCACGCTGGGACCACTCGCCATCGTCGTGCCGCCAGCCAGGGCCGAACTGGTTTCGCGGGTGCTGGGCATCCTCGCCACGGCCAACCGCCCCATGCGGGTCTTCTCCGATATCGAGCCGGCGCGGCGCTGGATCGAGAGCCTGCCGAAGTAGGCGGCACGGCGCGCCGTTATCGGCTATGGTCGCGGCTCGAGCGCTAGCAGGAGTTTTCATGAGGTTGTTGGGACTGTCGGTCGCCGTTGCCGTGTCGACGATTGCCGCCGGCACCGCCGGTGCGCAGACGGCCATCCAGGCGGGCGAGTGGGAGACGACGGAGAAGACTGTGATGGAAGGCGTGCAGCCGATGCCGCCCTCGTCGAAGAAGGTCTGCCTCACGGCGGAAGATGCGCAACTCGAGCGCCTGCTGTTCCCGACGCCGGACGAGATGAAGCAGCACGGCTGCAAGTTCGACCCCGGCGCCAAGAAGGCCGGCATGCTTGTGGCGACACTGACCTGCCCGCCGAATGACCAGACGCCGGGTGTCACCGCCAAGGCCGAGATCAGCTACACGCAGACCAGCTATCAGGGGGCGGGACTCCTCGAGGCGGCCGACAAGTCCGGCACGACGGTCAAGGGCAAGAGCGAACTGAGCGGCAAGCGCCTCGGCGACTGCCCGAAGTAACGGCAGTCGTCCCTCGGCTGCGGGCACGGCCGAAAAGGCGCGTCAGGCGAAGGCAGGCATGACCTGCTCGCCAAACCGCCGCATCGAGGCGAGATTCTGGTCGTGGCTCATCGCGCCGAAGCCGGTCTGGCAGAGCAGGTGCTGCACCCCGACATCGCTCAGCTCGGCGACCTGGTCACGCACCCGCTTGACCGAGCCGTAGAGGCAGCCGGTGCGCAGCAGGAACGGCACCGCTTCGGAGTCCGGCACCTTGGGATCTGTCCACGCGTTGAGCGTCGCGGGCTCAGGCTCGAAGTCGGCGGGATTATGCGCCTCGCGCACATGCATCATATGGGCGCGCGTCTCGACCAGCAGCGCGGCCAGCGCGTCCTCCGCCTCCGCGTCCGATTCACCGACATAGACGTTGCGCCAGAGGGCGCTCTGGGCGAGCAGGCGCGCCTTGGTCGCGGCATCGTGGCCGCCTTCGTCGATGCCGGCGGCGTAGGTCGCCCAGCGCTCCTTGATTCGCTCGACCGGAAGACGGGCGGTTAGGATCGGCATGCCGAGCCTGCCGCATTCCCGGAACGAGCCGGGCGAGATCACGCTGCGCCAGAGGGGCGGACCGGGCTGCTGCACGGGCTTGGGCCGGATCGCCGGCACGTGCAGTTTGTGGAAGCGGCCCTCGTAGTCGAGCGGCGACTCCGTCCAGGCGCGCTGCAGGATGTCGACCGTCTCTTCCATGCGCTCGCGGCTGTCGGTGCTGCGCAGCCCGTGGCCGACGAATTCGTATTCGTTGTAGGCGGTGCCCTTGCCGATGCCGACGTCGATGCGGCCCTTGCTGAGATTGTCGAGCAGCGCCAATTGGACGGCGAGGCGCACCGGATGGTGGAAGGGCGTCTGAACCACCGCGAAGCCCAGCCGCACCTTGCTGGTCTTCATCGCCAGCGCCGCCGCGAACATCAGCGAATCGCAGTAGACGCTCTCGCCGGTGAAATAATGCTCGGTCAGCCAGACGTCGGAAAAGCCCAGCCGCTCGGCCTCGCAGGCCTGTGCCACGATCTGGTCGATTCGCGCACCGTCCTCCTCGGGCGAGGGTGACATTGCAAGTGTAAGCCAGCCGAACTGCATTCTGCTCTCCGCGTGAGCCCCTGCGATTCTATAGCATGCCCGCATGACCGCCCGTCTGGCATCATCTGGCCCGACATATTAACAAGTCGGCCGTGGCCTCCATGCTGAAGAATGCTCTCCTGATCCTGGTCTCCGTCGTGCTCTGCACGGCGGCGGCCGAGGCAATGGTCCGCTGGCTGGACGCCCAGGAGGCGAGCGCCGCGCTGAAGCATCTCGACGGCATCCCTTTGGCGGAAGGCGTGCAGCAGGCATGGTTTGCCGAGGATCCGCCGCCACTGCCGAACCGGCGGACGGCGTCGGCCGATGCTGTCGAACTGGTGCGGCGGGTCGAGGCGAGCGGCGTAACCGACGGCACCCGCCGTGCCGACATGTTCAAGGCTTGGAACAGCGTCTTCGTCGGTCCCGATCCCTGCGCACATCCCTATCTCAAGGACGCGCCGGGCCAGATCTATGTCTACGATCCGCACGATGGCAGTCCGTGGCCGCGCTTCCGCTTCCTGCCCGACACGACGACACCGATCGGGCTCGTGACCAACGCCTACGGATTTCGCGGCGGCCCTGTGGCGCTCGCGCGTCAGCCGAAGACGATCCGCATCGCCTTCCTCGGCGCGTCGACGACGGTGGCGTCGCACCATTTTCCCTATTCGTATCCCGAGCATGTCGGCTACTGGCTCAATCGCTGGGCCGCCGCGAAGAAACTCGACCTTCGCTTCGAGGTCCTGAATGCCGGGCGCGAGAGCATCCGTTCGCCCGACATCGCGGCCATCATGCGCAACGAAGTGGCGCCGCTCGCGCCGGATCTCGTCGTCTATTACGAAGGAGCCAACCAGTTCAATCTTGCGCCGCTCGTGCCCGATCTTCCTCCGCGCCCTGACGGGTTGCCGGTCGCGACGCCGCCCGCCCCCGGCCTGTTCGAACGCATCCTCGTGGATCTCAGCTACAGCTCCGCGCTCGCCGAACGCCTGAAGAACCTGCTCGCCCAGTATGCCTCGCGTCGGGCGCCGGAGGCGGCGGCCGGTGCGGGCAGCACGCCTGGAGCCGACGGGCGCGAGTGGCCCAAACCCGACTACACGCTGGTCTGGCCGAAGGGCGTCGATGAACGCGATCCCGACCTCTCGCGCAAGGATCTGCCGGTCAGCCTGTCGGAGATCCTGGCCGATCTGGGCCG
>CANIEC010000264.1 GCA_947466085.1 Rhodospirillales bacterium | reverse complement strand
GGTCAGGCCCAGGTGCCCGGCGTGGCGGGTACGTGGAAGGATTTGACCGACACCGTGAACGTGATGGCCGCCAACCTGACGGAACAGGTGCGCGGCATCGTGAAGGTGGTGACGGCCGTCGCCAACGGCGACTTGAAGCAAAACCTGACTGTGAAGTCGAAGGGCGAAGTGGCCGCGCTCGCCGAAACCATCAACAACATGACCGATACGCTGGCCACGTTCGCCGACCAGGTGACCACCGTGGCGCGCGAAGTGGGCGTGGAAGGCCGCCTCGGCGGACAGGCCTACGTGCCGGGTGCGGCCGGTACGTGGAAGGACTTGACCGGCAACGTGAACCTGCTGGCCGCGAACCTGACCACCCAGGTGCGCGCGATCGCCGAAGTGGCCACCGCCGTGACCAAGGGCGACTTGACGCGATCCGTGCAGGTCGACGCGCGCGGCGAAGTCGCCGAGCTCAAAGACAACATCAACACCATGATCGACAACCTGCGCCTGACGACCGAGCGCAACACGGAACAGGATTGGCTGAAGACCAACCTGGCGCAGTTCACCAACATGCTCCAGGGCCAGCGCGACCTGTCGACCGTGGGCCGCTTGATGCTGTCGGAACTGACGCCGCTGGTGGGCGCGCACCAGGGCATCATCTATCAGCTGGAAAGCGAAGACTCCCCTACCCTGCGCCTGCTGTCGCGCTATGCCGACGGCGGGTCGGGCGGACATCCGGAGCGCGTGCAGATCGGCGAAGGGCTGATCGGCCAGTGCGCCGCGGACAAGCGCCGCATCCTGCTGTCGCAGATGCCCGACACCGTGGTGCCCATCACGTCGGGCCTGTTCCAGGCCCCGCCGAAGAGCATCATCGTCCTGCCGGTGTTGTTCGAGGGCCAGGTGAAGGCGGTGATCGAGCTGGCCTCGC
This sequence comes from Rhodospirillales bacterium, assembly GCA_947466085.1. Taxonomy (GTDB): domain Bacteria; phylum Pseudomonadota; class Alphaproteobacteria; order Reyranellales; family Reyranellaceae; genus Reyranella. Next base: position 3,982 of record CANIEC010000264.1, on the reverse strand, counting down.
TCAGCCATTTCACCACCCTGCAGATCACCTTCCTCGAACAGCTGACCGCCTCGATCGGCATCCTGCTGAACTCGATCGAAGCGACCATGCAGACCGAAGGCCTGTTGAAGCAGAGCCAGCAGCTCGCCTCCGAGCTTCAGACCCAGCAGCGCGAATTGCAGCAGACCAACGAACAGCTGGAACAGAAGGCCCAGCAGCTCGCCGAACGTAACGTCGAAGTGGAACGCAAGAACCAGGAAATCGAACAGGCCCGCCGCGCGCTGGAAGAAAAGGCGACGGAGTTGGCGCTGACCTCGAAGTACAAGTCCGAGTTCCTGGCCAACATGTCGCACGAGTTGCGCACGCCGCTGAACTCGATCCTGATCCTCGGCCAGCAGCTTTCCGAGAATCCAGACGGCAACCTGAAGCCCAAGCAGGTCGAATTCGCCCGCACCATCCACGGCGCTGGCACCGACCTTCTGAACCTGATCTCCGACATTCTCGATCTGTCGAAGATCGAATCCGGCACGGTCAGCGTCGACGCGGAAGAACTGTTCTTCGCCAACGTGCTGGAAGTCGTGGCGCGGCCGTTCCGCCACCAGGCGGAAAACCAAGGCCTGTCGTTCGAGGTGCAGATCGACCAGGCGCTGGGCCGCAGCATGGTGACGGACTCCAAGCGCCTGCAGCAGGTCTTGAAGAACCTGATGTCCAACGCGCTGAAGTTCACCGCCCACGGCGGCATCCGCCTGAAGGCCTTCGCCGCGACGTCCGGGTGGAGCCCGAACAACGGCGCGCTGGCCGCGGCCAGCGGCGTGGTGGCGTTCGAGGTGTCGGACTCCGGCATCGGCATCCCGCCGGAAAAGCAGAAGATCATCTTCGAGGCGTTCCAGCAGGCCGACGCGTCCACCAACCGCAAATACGGCGGCACCGGCTTGGGTCTGGCCATCAGCCGCGAACTCGCCACCCTGCTGGGCGGCGAAATCCAGCTGCGATCCACGCCGGGCGTCGGCTCGACCTTCACACTGTTCCTGCCGATCAAGTACACCGGCCCGCAAACCGCCATGGTCCGGCCGAGCACGCACGGTGGCCTGCAACAGCTGCCGCCGTCCGCCCTGCAACACGTGCCGAAGCCGGACCTGGTGCTCGACCAGATCCCGGACGATCGTCATCAAGTGGAGCCGGGCGACGCGGTGCTGCTGATCGTCGAGGACGATCCGCACTACGCGCGCATCATGATCGACCTAGCCCACGAGACCGGCTTCAAGGTGCTGGTCGCCACCCGCGGTACCGACGCGCTGGCGCTGGCGATCGAGTACGTGCCGACGGCCGTGTCGCTCGACGTGTTCCTGCCGGACATGCTCGGCTGGAATGTGCTGAGCCAGCTCAAGCGCACGCCGGAGACGCGCCATATCCCCGTTCAGATCGTCACGATGGACGAGGACCGCCAGCATGGCCTGTCGCGCGGCGCGTTCTCGTACATCTCCAAGCCGACCACGGTCGAAGGTCTCAACGCGGCGCTGTCGCGCATCCAGGAATACGCCAAGCCGCGCAAGAAGAAGCTGCTGATCGTCGAGGACAACGAAGCCGAGCAGTTCAGCATCAAGACCCTGCTGCATCACGACGACATCCAGATCGACGTGGTGCCGACGGGCCGCGATGCGCTCGCCTCGCTGCACGACGGCGGCTACGACTGCATGGTGCTCGACCTGCGCCTGCCCGACATGTCGGGCTTCGAGGTGCTGGAAGAGGTCCAGCGCGACAGCGCGCTGGCCGATCTGCCTGTCGTGGTCTTCACCGGCCGCCAGCTTTCGGCGGAGGAAGACGCAAAGCTGCACACCATGGCGCGTAGCATCGTGGTGAAGGGCGCTGAATCGCCCGAACGCCTGCTCGACGAAACCGCGCTGTTCCTGCACCGCGTCGTCGGACAGCTGCCGCCGGAGAAGCAGAAGATGCTCGAACGGCTGCACAGCTCGGACGAGGATCTCATCGGCCAGACCGTCCTGCTAGTGGACGACGACGCGCGCAACATCTTCGCGCTGTCGAGCGCGCTTGAACGGCGCGGCATGAAGGTGTTGACGGCAACCACCGGGCGAGAAGCGATATCGCTGCTTGAATCCACCGCGGAAGTCGCGTTGGTGCTGATGGATATCATGATGCCTGAGATGGACGGCTACGAAACCATACGGGTCATCCGCGAGAAGGGTATCTTCCGCCGCCTGCCGATCATTGCCTTGACCGCCAAGGCCATGAAGGGCGACCGTGAAAAGTGCCTCGAAGCGGGCGCGTCGGATTACCTGGCGAAGCCGGTCAACACCGAACAACTGTTGTCCGCGCTGCGCCTGTGGCTGCACCGCTAGAGCGTAAGATCGGTAGGGTATTGCAGTGAGCGCCGACGAGAAAGTGAACATCCTGCTGGTCGACGACCAGCCGGGAAAGCTGTTGAGCTATGAGGTGATCCTCGCCGAGCTTGGCGAAAATCTCATCAAGGCTCAATCGGCGACGGAAGCGCTCGCCCATCTGCTCAAGACCGACATCGCCGTCGTGCTGATCGACGTGGTGATGCCGGACCTGGACGGGTTCCAACTCGCCGCCATGATCCGCGAGCATCCGCGGTTCCAGAAGATGGCGATCATCTTCGTCTCCGCTGTTCAGTTCGCCGAGACCGATCACTTGCGCGGCTACGGCGTCGGCGGCGTGGACTACGTCTCGGTCCCCGTCATCCCCGAAGTGCTGCGCGCCAAATTGAAGGTGTTCGTCGAGCTTTATCGCAAGACGCGCGCGCTGGAGCGGATGAACGACGAACTGGAGCGCCGGGTGATCGAACGCACGGCGGAACTCGAGGCGTCCACCGAGCGGCTGCGACAGAGCGAAGAGCGCCGCACGCTGGCGCTGACCGCCGGCGACATGGGCTCCTGGGACTTCGACGTGGAGACCGGGCACTACCTCTGGGACGAGGGCCAATACCGCATCTTCGGGGTGGAGCACGCTTCGTTCGATCCGACATGGAAGAACATCCGCGCGCTCTATCATCCGGAGGACCGCGATCACCTGCCGGTGGCCGTGAAGGCGCGCGACTTGACCGAACGCTATCAGCACGAGTTCCGCGTCATCCGTCCGAACGGGGATGTGCGCTGGTGCTTCGGGTCCGTGGCGCCCACCTTCGACGGGAAAGGCGCGACCGTGCGTCTGTCGGGCGTGACGGTGGACATCACCGACCGCAAACGCGCCGAGGAGCAGCAAGCCCTGCTGGCCCGCGAGGTCGACCATCGCGCGAAGAACGCGCTGGCGGTGGTGCAGTCGATCCTGCGCTTGAGCAAAGCCGCAACCACCAAGGATTTCGTGACCGTGGTCGAGGGCCGCATTCGCGCCCTGGCCGCCACGCACAACCTGCTGTCCTCCACCCGCTGGGAAGGGGCGAACTTCCTCCAGATCGTGGACGAGGAGATGGAGCCGTACCGCAACGGGAACGACGACCGGATCATCACCGACGGACCGGCGATCATGCTGCGTCCGTCCACCGCGCAAGCCGTGGCGCTTGCGCTGCACGAGTTGGCAACCAACGCCGCCAAATACGGCGCGCTGTCCACGCCGGCCGGTAAGCTGCGGCTGGCCTGGAACTTCCTCGACGATCTCGACTTCGAGTGGATCGAGACGAACGGCCCGGCGGTGAGCGAACCATCCAAGCCCGGCTTCGGCCTGACGATCGTGCGCTCCAGCATCGAGCATCAACTCGGCGGCAAGGTCTCGTGCACCTGGGCGCCGACTGGCCTGCGGTGGAAGCTTTCGATCCCCGGCACGCAGGTGGTGCAGACCGCACCGCCGAAGCCCCCCGCGCCGAAGCAGGCGGAGTTCAACGGGCAAGTGGCCGCGGGTTCCCTCGCCGGACGCCGCATCCTGGTGGTGGAGGACGAGGTGCTGATCAGCATGTTCATCGAGAACGTGCTGGCCGATCTCGGCGCGGAAGTGATCGGCCCAGTGAATACGCTGGCCGACGGCCTGGCGC
>CANIEC010000263.1 GCA_947466085.1 Rhodospirillales bacterium | reverse complement strand
TCGGGCCAATCCCGGATCGTGAGCCCCTTCGGTCCGACGATGATCGTCTCCGACCGGTAGTAGTGCGGGCGGATAAAGCGAACCTGGCCGTCGCGCTGGGTATTGTGGCCCATGGTCGCGATGGTGAGGTCGATCTTGTCGTCGGCGAGAAGGGGAATGCGGCTCGCGGCGTTGACGCGCGTGAACACAGGCTCGACGCTGAGATGCCTGGCCAGCTCGCGGGCTACGTCGACGTCGTAGCCAGAGCGGACCTGGCCCTCGCGGGTGCCGAACAGCGGGTAGTATTCGCGCACACCGACGCGGATCTTGCCATCACAGAAGATGCGGACCAGCCGATCGAGACCGGGTTGCTCGCAGGCGCCCGGGGCCGCGGCGGCGGCCCGCGCCTCGTCGATCAGTTTCGCCAGTGCCGCATCCGGGGTCTCGGCGCGCACCGGCAGGCCGGCCAGCGTAACGAGCCACACGAACACGATGATCAGAACGCGACGCAGCGCCATGTCAGCCCCGCGTCCCGGCCGCGGCGATCTCCACGATGTGCATGTCGGCAAAAACATGCGGCCCGTAGCGATGGATGGAACGACCCTCCTCCGCCTGCAGGATCGTGGATGTCATCCGGTCTATCTTCTCGTTGGGAATGTGGACCAGCACGGTCCTCACGATGTGCATCGCGAGACCGTGCCGTTCGAGGATCCGACGCGAGCGCTCGACGTCGACGAAGCCGTTGTGCGTGATGATGGCGCGGCCATTGGCCGTGAAATGCTCCGACAGGCCTTCCAGCAAAGGATCGAGAAACTCGCGGCCGTCGATGCCTCCCGAACTCCAGGTCGACAGCCGCCCGGACATCTCTAAATGGTCCATCGGGAAGTGCGGCAGGTTGGCGACGATCAGATCGAAGCGCCGGCCGGCCACCGGAAGCCACATGTCGCCACGGTGGATTTCAGCTTCGTGGCCGAGGTCGCGCAGCAGCGCCTGGCCGGTGGCAACGGCATCGTCCTCGATGTCGACGCCGCAAAGCGAGACGGCGCCGAGGCCGCCCAGCACGGCGAGGACCACGCCGCTGCCGCATCCGATCTCGAGCACCCGGGCGCCGCGCACGCGAGAGGGTTCGGCACGAAGCGCGTGGACCAATGCTGCCGTGTATTCGCTCGGCCGCAGCGTCGCGACCGCCGGAGAGGGCTTGCGGGCGTCGAACATCGATCAGCGCGACATCTGCAGCGACACGAGACGCGAAGGATCAATCGCCGCCAACCGCTTCGCCATGGTGCGCGCAACCGGATCGTCGGGATACTCCGCCGCGATCTCTTGGTAGCGCGACAGCGCCAGAACATAATCCTCGGCGACCAGCGCGGTGTAGGCCTTGCGGGTGAGGTCGCAGAGGCGGACCGTCACCTCGTCCGGCTCGAACTCACGCCCGATCCCGTAGGCACCGACCAGTTCGTAGATCGGCACCTTCGAGCGGCGGCCCTTCACGGTGACATCGTCGACCGGCCGCACGCAAAGCCGCTCGCCCGCCTCCTTGAAGACGGTATGGCTGATGCAAATTCGCGTGCCGTATTCCTTGTTGATGCCTTCCAGCCGCGCCGCGATGTTCACGCCGTCGCCCATGACGGTGTAACTCATGCGTTCCTTGGAGCCGATATTGCCCACCAGCACGGCGTCGCTGTGGATGCCGATGCGGACGTTCAGCGGCTTGGCGCCGGCGGCCTCCCAGCCGGCGTTCAGCTCCTTCATGCCTTCGCGGATACGCAGCGCCGCGAAGCAGGACCTCTGCGCATGGTCTTCGAGCAGGGCCGGTGCGCCCCAGAAGGCCATGACGCCGTCACCGATGAACTTGTCGATCGTGCCGTGCTCCATGTTGACCGCATGGGTCACGACGCCCAGATAGGCCGACACGCGCGACAGAAGCTCCTGCGAGGGCACTTCCTCAGACATGGTGGAGAAGGCTTCGAGGTCGGAGAAGAAGATCGTAAGAAAGCGGCTGTGGCCGCCCAGCACCAGCTTCTGGTCGGAGTCGAGCAGCTGGCGCACGAGGCCGACGGGCACGAAGGCCGCAAACGATTTCACCGCCGAGTCCAGCGTGTCGATGGCGCGGGCGAGGACCTCGACTTCGCGAATCGGGGACTGCAACGACGGCAGGTCGTAGCCCTCGAAGTTCTGGATCTTCGTCACCTTGAGCGCGAGCCGCTCCAGGGGTGCCGAGACGACGCTGGAGAGGAAATAGATGATGCAGATCTGAAGCAGAATGGCGATCGCCCCAAACAGGGCCAGCCGCTTGTTCTGCTCGTCGAATGCGCTCGTGAAATCGCCGAGCGGCGTCACGACGAAGAGTTGCCACCGCTTGCCAAAGTCGGACGGCAGCGTCGTCATACTCGCCACGTAGTCCCTGCCGTCATGGCTGAATGAGAACAATTTCTCGCTGTCGCGCGGCCGCGCGCTGAAGGCGATCGCCGGCATGTCGTTGCCGAGCGACGTGATGTGCTGCAATTCCACCCGGCCATTGTAGTTGGTGTATGTCTTGGTCCGTTCGGAGTTGGCGATCACCCGGCCTTGATGGTCGAGGATATAGCTCAGCGTCCCGGGGCTGATCTTGCGCTCGGCGAGATAGTCGGACAGGCCATCGAGCGTGATGTCGGCAGCCGCAATGCCGAGCAGCTTGCCCTCCTGGAAGATGGGCGCACCGACCGTGAAGCCGATCAGCCCGAGGGCAGCAAAGACATCAGGGTCGGTGATGAACGGCCCTCCGGCCTGCTGGGTCATCCGGTACCACATGCGCGCGCGCGGGTCATAGGCCGTGACCTGCTCCGACTTGCCAATCTCCTTCTGCTGCGCATCGAGGAAGAGGTAGTGATCGGTCGGCGCCGTTCCGGGCGTTGGGGCATCGATCCAGCGAAAGGCATAGCGCGCCTCCGGCGGCGGCAACTTGCTCTGAACCTCGACGTTGGGTTCGATCTGCCGTGCCTGCCGGAACGATCCGTCGGCAAGGCCGACATACATGCTGACGATCTTTTCGCTGTGCTGGATGATGCTGAACAGATACCGCAGCGACCGGTTGTCGGAATAGAAATCAGGCTGGGCGGCGCCGACGACAGCGGCACTGCGCACCAGCGACTTTATGGGATCGAAGTCGTGCTGGATGTTCTGGATGGCATCGGTGCGAAAACGCTCGACGAGCTGATCCGCGTTTGACCGCGCGATCTTCTCGTTCGAGATGTAAGTGACGACGACCATCGCGAGGAATGCCGGCACCGTCAGCAGCACGAACAACGTCAGAATGCTCGGCCGCAGGCGCAGATTTATCACCAGGGCATCTTTCACGTCCTGACTGTTGAAGTACAAAACCTATAATCAGACAAAAGAAGACTGAGTATCAATTCGACTAGGCAGATGAAAAGCCTCAGATTTCGCTTGGTGGCTAGGTCGTATACTCATAAACGACTCCCAAAGTTTGGAGAAAATGATTCAAGGTTCCGAAAGGAGCCTTGGCGATGGCGCGCTACGATCTGACTGAGTTTGAGTGGAGAACGATCCAACCGTTGCTGCCGAACAAGCCACGCGGGGTGCCGCGGGTCGATGACCGGCGTGTTCTCAACGGCATTTTCTGGATTCTCCGGTCCGGCTCGCCGTGGGCAGATGTGCCGGAGCGCTATGGCCCGCCGACCACGATCTACAACCGCTTCAATCGTTGGCGAAAGGCCGGTATTTGGGATCGGCTGATGGACGCCATCATCGCCGCTCATGACGGCAAGGTGCAGATGATCGATTCGACCATCGTGCGCGTGCATCAGCAGGCGGCCGCCCAAAAAACAGGCTGGAGACGCTTGTATCGGTCGAAGTCGTGGAGGACTGACGACCAAGCTGCACGTCCGCGTCGTCGGCAATGGCCTGCCGGTGCAGCTCGAGCTCTCCCCCGGACAAGCCAACGACGCGCCGATGGCGGAGCTTCTCCTCAACGATCTGCCCCGAGGGGCCGTCGCGCTCGCCGATCGTGCCTATGACGCCGACTGGATCCGCGAGGTCATCGAGGACCAGGAATGCAAGGCCTGCATCCCGCCCAAGGTCAACCGCACTGAGCCCGCCCCTTACTTGAAGCGGACATACAAGAAGCGCAACCTCATCGAACGATGCATCGGAAAACTCAAGCAGTTCAGACACGTCTGCACACGCTTCGACCGCATCGCCCTAAACTACCTTGCCATGGCAAAGCTCGCCGCCGTACGACTTTGGCTCAGGCATTATGAGTCTGCGGCCTAGCGACGCCTAACAAAACACCGCTCAGCAGCAGCGCTACTGTCGGCCCGAAGTACACAGCCAACATCAGCGCTTCACGCCCACCGGACCCTTTTGGAACGGCCTCGACTTTAGTTCCATCGAAACCAGAAAAGTTAGACTGGGCGCACTCGGCGGACCCATATCCCCAAAGGCAATTAGACGTTGGGGTTCTCCATATCAGGAATGTTCCGATCGGCCACAACGCCACGCCAGTTACAAGTGCGACAGCTGCCATCCGAACCAGGGTACTTTTCATATTCGCAAGCAGCGGTTCAAGCCTGTATTCCTCTTTTTAGAGCGCAAGACCCAGTCGCCAAAGCTGGCGGTCGTGGCATCAGGCGTCGCGGCGGGGCTTGCTGGGGAGGCCGGGCGTGGCGCCGTTTGCGCAAGCGCGCTTCCCGCGAACACCGCAAAGAAAAGAAAAATAATGCTGTGAGTCAATCGCACACCATTTCCTCAGCTTTTGGTCTTACTACCAAGCTGAAAAAAACAACCTGACACTTCTTAAATGCGCCTCAACCCCGATAGCTGTAAACGCCAACTGCCGCCAGAATGGTTCTACCGGCAGGGATTACTTCCCGACTATCGCCCTCTCTAATACCAACGGCCCTAAGCACTGACCTTGGCCCAGTTTCGG
>CANIEC010000262.1 GCA_947466085.1 Rhodospirillales bacterium | reverse complement strand
CGGTAGTTGATCGAGGTTGGGGAGTGGCGGTGGCCGCGGCCGTGACGGGGCACGAAGACGACGTCGAGCCCGTCGAGGACGCCGAACAGGAACTCGTCGGACGTCTCGCCGAACGGCGAGGCGATCCGGCGCCATTCCGGGTTCTTGAGACCGGCCATGTCGTAGACGCCACTGCCGCCGAGGATTCCCAACACCGTCATATGCTTCTCCTGGTTGGCGGTGGTGTATCATTCCGGACCGGCAAAGGGGAGAGAAGCATGGGCAGGCTCGAGGGCAAGATCACCATCGTTACGGGCGCGACCAGCGGCATCGGGCGGCGCACCGTCGAGCTGTTCGTCGAGGAGGGCGCCAAGGTGGTCGCCACCGGGCGGCGGGAGGAACTCGGTCGCACGCTCGAGGCCGCCCTCGGGACTGGCAACTGCCTCTTCGTGAAGGCGGATGCGACGCGCGAGGACGATGTGAAGCGCGTGTTTGACGCCTGCCTGTCGAAGTGGGGCCGCGTCGACTGCCTGTTCAACAATGCCGGCGGTCCGGCGCCGGTGGGCGGGATCGAGACGGTGCCAGTCGAGGGCTTCGACGCGGCGATGGCGACCCTGGTGCGTTCGGTGATGCTGGGCATGAAGCATGCCGCACCGCTCATGATGGCGCAGGGCTCGGGCAGCATCATCAACAATGGCAGCGTCGCGGGGCGCCGCGCGGGCTACTCGACTTCCATGATCTATGGTGCCGCCAAGGCGGCGGTGAACCACCTGACGGTCTGCGTCGCCATGCAACTCGGCGAGAAGAACGTGCGGGTGAACTCGATCTCGCCGGGCGGGATCGCCACCGGCATCTTCGCCAAGGCGCTCGGTCTGTCGCCGGACAAGGCCGATTCCTACGCCGAAGCCATGAAGGCCAGCATGGCCAAGAACCAGCCGATCCCGCGCGCCGGCATCGTCGACGACATCGCCAAGGCCGCCGTCTTCCTCGCCTCGGACGACTCGACCTTCATCAACGGGCACGATCTCGTGGTCGATGGCGGGCTGGTCGGCGGCCGCCTGTGGACGCCGCACCAGGAGGGCGTCAAGGCGATGCGCCAGGCCTTCGGCGTCGACGAGATCTGAGATGGCGTCGCTCGCCAACAAGGTTGCGCTGGTAACCGGTGCGTCGCGCGGCATCGGTCGTGCGGTGGCACTTTCGCTTGCCCATGAAGGTGCCGCCGTCGCCGTCAATTACCGCGAGCGCGCGGCTGACGCAGACGAGGTGGTCGCTTCTATCCGGAATGCAGGGGGCAGAGCGATATCCGTCGCGGCCGACGTGTCGGACGGCGCAGCCGTGTCCGCGATGATGGCGACGGTCGAGCGCGATCTGGGACCGGTCGACGTGCTGGTGAACAATGCCGGGCTGGCGATCATGACCGGGATCGACGATCTCACCGAGGAGCAGTTCGACCGCACCATCGCGGTCAACCTGAAGTCGGCTTTCCTTTGCACCAGGGCCGTGCTGCCGGGCATGCGGGCCCGCAAATGGGGCCGTATCGTCAACATCTCGTCAGGTGCGGCGCGCGGCGCCGGCGGCATCGGCCCGCACTACAATGCCTCCAAGGCCGGCATGGAAGGACTGACGCGGGGCTACGCCGCGCGGGTCGTGAAGGATGGCGTCACGGTCAATGCCGTAGCGCCCTCGCTGATCGAGACCGACATGGTGCGCGGCGGCCTCGCTTCTTCGCCGGACCGCATCCCCCTCGGCCGCTTCGGCACGTCGGAGGAATGCGCCCAGGCCGTCCTCATGGTGATCGGCAACGCCTACATGACCGGCCAGACGGTGGCCCTGAGCGGCGGCCTGTCGTTTCTCTGACCTACTTCTTCGGCTCGACATGGCCGCCGAAGGCGTGGCGCATGGCCGACAGGAGCTTGTTGGCCGTGCCCTCGCGGTCGCGCGAGCGGAAGCGGGCGTAGAGCGCGGCGGACAGGACGTCGGCCGGTACGGCTTCCTCGATCGCGGCGTTGATTGTCCAGCGTCCCTCGCCGGAATTCTCGACGAAGCCGGAATACTTCGCCAGGGCCGGGTCCTCTGCCAGCGCCGACGAGGTGAGGTCGAGCAGCCAGGAGCTGACGACGCTGCCGCGCCGCCAGACCTCGGCGATGTCGGCGAGGTCGAGGTCGTAGCGCCGCTCCGCCGGGATCGCCTCGGAGGAGACCTTGCGCAGGATCTCGAAGCCCTCGGCATAGGCCTGCATCAGCCCGTACTCGATGCCGTTGTGCACCATCTTCACGAAATGGCCGGCGCCGCTTGGGCCGCAATGAAGGTAGCCGCGCTCGACCCGGGGATCGCGCGCCTCGCGGCGCGGCGTCTTTGGGATCGTGCCTTCGCCCGGACTGAGCGCGGCGAAGATCGGGTCGAGCCGCTCCACGGCCTCCTTGTCGCCGCCGATCATCAGGCAGTAGCCGCGCTCCAGACCCCAGACGCCGCCGCTGGTGCCGCAGTCGAGATAGTGGATATCCTTTGCCTTCATCTCGCGGGCGCGCCGAACATCGTCCTGGAAGAAGGCGTTGCCGCCATCGATGATCGTGTCGCCGGGTTCCAGCAGCCGGCCCAGTTCGGCCACGGTCTGCTCTGTGATGTCGCCGGCCGGTAGCATGACCCAGACGTTGCGTGGTCTCGCCAGCCCGGCGACCAACTCGGCCAGGTCGGTCGCGCCCGTGATGCCCTTGCCGACGAGACCGGCGACGGTTTCGGGGTTCTGGTCGAAGACGACGCGGTCGTGGCCCAGCCGCGCCAGCCGGCGCACGAGGTTGGCGCCTATCCGCCCCTGGCCGATCATGCCGGGCTGCATCCGTCTCTCCGTTCGTTTCCCGAACCCTCTCCATGATAGACTGGGGCCCAATGAAGACCATCGTCGTCGTGATGGGTGTCTCGGGATCGGGCAAGACCACGGTCGCCAGCCTGCTGGCCGAACGGCTCGGCTGCGCGTTCGAGGACGGCGACGATCTGCATCCCCGCGAAAACGTCGAGAAGATGAAGAGCGGGACGCCGCTCGCCGACGCCGACCGCGTGCCGTGGCTCCAGGCGATCGGTCGCCGGATCGACGCCTGGCGGGAGAGGGGCGAGGCCGGTGTCGTCACCTGCTCGGCGCTGAAGCGGATCTATCGCGACATCATTGTCGGAAGCCGGCGCGACGTCGCTCTCGTCTACCTCAAGGGCCCGCAGGCGCTGATCCACGGCCGCCTCACGGCGCGGACCTCGCATTTCATGCCGGTCGGGCTGCTCGACAGCCAGTTCGGCACCCTGCAGGAGCCGGCGCAGGACGAACGGCCGATCGTGGTCGACATCGGGCCGGAGCCGGCGCTGATCGTCAGCGAGATCGTCCGCAGGCTCGCGGAACGGCCATCAGGGTAGGGCCGGCAGGGCCGCCAGCTCGCGGAAGAGATCGACGATCCGGTCCCGGTCTGATCCGCCGCGATAACCCATCGCCACGCGCAGGAAGGGCTGTCCGGCCTGAGGCTCCGGTTCGATCAATTCGTACCGGTTGCCGCGAAACCCGAAGGATCCGCCGTTGGCGAGCGCCAGGCCACGGCGGGCGATCTCCGACTCCACTCGATGAAGGAGACGACGTTGGGCCGGCGCGTCTCCATCCCGTAGCCGGATGGCGCAGAACGGCGCCACTGCTTCGGGAGACAGCAGCGAGGGATGGCACCGGTCGTCGAACAGCTTCGAGCCGGTGCCGATCGCCTGGGCGAGGGAGGCGTTATTGGCGAACACCCGGCCCGCATAGCGTTCGAGATAGGGGCGATCGAGGAACCAGGGCGCGGAGAGGGCCGCCAGTTCGTCGAGGGTGAGCCCGCCGCCGGTCAGCGCACGGATGCGTTCCAGTGCGGCCCCCATCGCCGACAGTTCCATCTTCGCTCCGTCACGAACGAAGAGCTGCACGATACCGACATTGGCCAGTTCCAGCCCCGCCTGATCGAGCTTGAGGCCCGACCGGAACACGGCGGCGAACGGTCCGTCGAGGGTGTCGAGCCACGGCGCGATATCGACCTGCAGGCCCACCATCGTCGTATCCAGCAGCAACGCCCGGCGGGCGCGCGTCAGGCGGGCAGGAACGGAGAGGCCGAACCGGCCGTCGCAGTGGACGGGCTCGCCGATGAGCACATCGACGTGGGTTGGACTGCCGGTACTCGGCGTGAAGACCTGTCGGGGCCACAGGTCGAGGAGCGTGGCCGTCTCGAAGTAACGACCGGCATGATGGACCGTGAGTGGCAGCGTTGGCGCATCGTGAGCGACGAGGTGGAGCAGGCACGAGAGGGCGGCCTGTCCGCTACGGCACAGGACGCGCAGCGACTGCCAACCGGGCGGCACCGGATAGCAAAGCGGTGTGCGGCTCTCCAGGAGGTCGGCGCTGAGGTCCCGTTCGTAGCCGAAATGGACGCCTTGCCCGTCGGGCATTCGCGATACGTCGCCTTCGCATGGGCTCTTCAGCGTCGAGTCGGCAGGATGGTGCGCCCGGGCGAGCCAGGCTCGGCGCAGTTCGAGGGCCGCGCCGTCCGGGCTGCTGGCGGCAAGGCCCAGGACATCGGACGGGGCGATGCGCGCGCGGTCGGCGAGCGCGGCCAGATCCTCGCGGTCGTCATTTGAAGAGGGGTATAACATTCGCCTCGAACGAGCATCGGGCGGCGCTGTTCCGCCGAACTGGAATGTTGATGCCGGCCGATCTCACCGTTCCCGTGGAACTTGCACTCAAAGCGGGCGTTACCGTCCCCAACTGAGGAGAATTCACATGAATGGCATCATCTATCTGGTCGGGCTCGTCGTCGTGGTCATGTTCGTCCTGTCCTTCATCGGCCTCCGGTAGGACGCGATCATGGCAACCGCCACCACCACAACCCCAGTTCCCCTCGAGACCGGTCCGTTCCGCTATCTCGACTGGGGTCCCGTGATCCTGGGCGCCCTGGGCGCCGCGGCGACGTCCATCGTGCTGCTGGCCTTCGGCTCGGCGCTCGGGCTGAGTGTCGTTTCGCCCTACGCCTATGCCGGTATCTCGGCCAAGGGCGCGGCCATCCTGG
>CANIEC010000261.1 GCA_947466085.1 Rhodospirillales bacterium | reverse complement strand
CGGTGAGGGTATCGAGCTGCATGCCGGTCACATAGCACAGGCGGCGGGCCGCAGCTTGCCGTCCACGGGATAGCAGGTTCAGACTGGCCTCATGGCTTCCGGCTTCCTCGAAGACGCTTCGTTCAACCAGTCGCCCGCTTTCGGCGACGTCGACCTGTTCTCGGCCGACCGGCCACTGGCCGAGGCGGCGCAGCGCGCGGGGCTCGACCTCGCGGCCCTGTCGGCCTGCGGCCGGGACTATGGCGCGGCCGACACGCTCGACCTCGGGCGGCTGGCCAACGAGAACCCGCCCAGGCTGCGCACCATGGACGGCAAGGGCAACCGCCTCGACCTGGTCGAGTTCCATCCCGCCTATCACGCGCTGATGCAGAAGAGCATCGGCCACGGCATCCATGCCTCGGCGCATGACGGCAGCGACCGGCCGGCGCCGATGTCGGCGCGCGCCGTCCGCCTCTATCTCGCGACCCAGGCCGAGAGCGGCCACATGTGCCCGATCACCATGACGCACGCCTGCGTGGGCGCGCTGCTCTCCGAGCCGGCGCTGCTGGCGAAGTGGCTGCCGAAGATCCAGACCCGGACCTACGATCCGCGGCCGCTGCCGTGGTGGGAGAAGAACGGCGTGACCCTGGGCATGGGCATGACCGAGCGCCAGGGCGGCACCGACGTGCGCGCCAACATCACGAGCGCCACCGCGCACGGCGACCATGCCGAGATCAGCGGCCACAAATGGTTCATGTCGGCGCCGATGTGCGACGCCTTCCTCGTGCTGGCCCAGGCAGAAAACGGCCTGACCTGTTACCTGATGCCGCGTTACCGCCCCGACGGATCGCAGAACGCGATCCGCTTCCAGAGGCTGAAGGACAAGCTCGGCAACAAGTCGAATGCCTCTTCCGAGGTCGAGTTCCATGGCGCCTGGGCCGAGCGGGTCGGGGCCGAGGGCGCGGGCGTACGCACCATCATCGAGATGGTGAACCTGACGCGGCTGGACTGCGCCATCGCCTCGGCCGGCCAGTCGCGCATCGCGCTCAGCCAGGCGATCCACCATGTCCGCAACCGCTCGGTCTTCCAGCGACGGCTGGCCGACCAGCCGGCGATGCGTGCCGTCGTCGCTGACATGGCGCTGGAACTCGAGGCGCAGGTGGCCCTCGTCTTCCGCCTGATCCGCGCCGCCGAGCATGCCGCCCACGATCCGCGCGAGGCGGCCTATGCGCGCCTGCTCACGCCCGCCGTGAAGTTCCTGGTCTGCAAGAGCACGCCGCAGCTGGTCTACGAATCGCTCGAGTGCCTGGGCGGCAATGGCTACACCGAGGACCTGCCGATGGCGCGCTACTTCCGCGAATCGCCGCTCAACGCCATCTGGGAAGGCTCGGGCAACGTCATGGCGCTCGACGTGCTGCGCGCCGCCGGCCGCCATCCGGAGGCGGCAACCGACACGCTCTCGCGCCTCGTGCGCACCGCCGACCAGGCCTTCAAGGCCGGTCCGCTGGCACAGGCGCTCGAGCAGACGTTGAAGTCCGGCGCCGCCGAACGCCGCGCGCGTTTCCTGTGCGAGAGCCTGGCCAAGATCGCCGCCGTGGCCGCGCTGGTCGAAGCCGGCTCGCCCTTCGCCGCGCTCTATGCCGAGACGCGGCTGGGCGGTTCGCCTTTCGCGCAGTTCGGCAGCGCCGATCTCGGCGACAGCGAGACGGCGCTGATCGACCGCGCGCTGGCGGCGTGACCTCCCGCATGCTTGGCCGTACCCGGGCATGCCGGTAGACTTGCTTTCTGTCGTTTCACCCTCCTCACAGAGTATCCGGATATCGAGATGAAAAAGATCTTCACGGCGTGCCTTGGCACCGAGACCAATACGTTCGCCTCGATCCCGACCGGGCATGGCCTGTTCGAGGAGACGTGTCTGTTCCGCAAGGGCAGCTACGGCGACAAGGTGCCGATGTTCGGCGCGCCGCTCGACGTCTGGCGCAAGCGCTCCGAGGCAAAGGGCTGGCAGGTGGTCGAGAGCCTCTGCGCCTTTGCCCAGCCGGCCGGCAAGACGGTGAAGAAGGTCTATGAGGCGTTCCGCGACGAGATCATCGCGGACCTCAAGGCCGCGATGCCGGTCGATGCGGTGTTCCTCTCGATGCACGGCGCCATGGTGGCCGAAGGCTACGACGATTGCGAAAGCGACCTGCTCGCCCATGTGCGCAAGGTGGTGGGACCGGACGTGCCGGTCGGCGTCGAGCTCGATCTCCACTGCAACATCGGCGAAGGCACGATGCGCGACGCCACGGTGCTGGTCCTGTTCAAGGAATATCCGCATGTCGACGTGTCGGACCGCGCCGACGATCTGTTCAACGTCATGGAAGGCGCCATCGAGGGCCGCACCAGGCCGGTGATGGCCACCTGGGACTGCCGCATGATCGGCGTGTTCCACACCACGCGCGAGCCGATGCGCGGCTTCGTCGACAAGCTCATGTCCATGGAAGGCAAGGACGGCGTGCTCTCGCTCTCCGTCGCCCACGGCTTCCCGTGGTCCGACATCAAGGAGATGAGCAGCCGCATCATCGCCGTCACCGACGGCGACAAGGCGAAGGCCGAGAAGCTGGCCAAGGAACTCGGCCAGGAATTCTTCGCCATGCGCGAGGCCACGCAGCCGCCCTATGTGACCTTGGACGCCGCCATGGCGCGGGTCAGCTCGCACAACCTGCCCAAGCCCATGGTGCTGGCCGACGTCTCGGACAATGCCGGCGGCGGCGCGGCTTCGGATTCGACTTTCATTCTGAAGGCGCTGCTGGACGGCAAGGTGAAGGACGCGGCGATCGCCATGTTCTGGGATCCCGGCGCAGTGAAGCTGGCCTTCGAGGTCGGCGAAGGCGCCGAACTGGACATCCGCCTCGGCGGCAAGCTCGGGCCGCAGTCCGGCCCGCCGGTCGATGCGCGCGCCAAGGTACTGAAGCTCGAGAAGAACGTGTTCATCCAGTTTGGCGGCGCCCGCAAGGGCACCAGCCCGATCGGCGACGCCGCGGCCCTGCAGATCGAGGGCGTGACGGTGATCGTCAACTCCACGCGCTCGCAGTGCCACAGCCTCGACTGCTTCACCAAGCTCGGCATCGATCCGTCGACCAAGAAGGTCGTCGTCGTGAAGTCGATGCAGCACTTCCATGCGGCCTATGCGCCGATCGCCAGCGAGGTGGTCTATGTCGCCGCCCCCGGCGCGCTGGTGCCGGACTGGTCGCTGCTGCCTTACACCAAGGCGGACAAGACACAGTGGCCCTTCGTCGCCAACCCGCACGCCTGAGACGGCCCGGGCTTCGAGGGCACGTACTCGGGAGCGGCGAAAAGCCCATATTTCAGGGCGTTTACAGCGCTCCGACTCATTGGTATGTTCCGCCCCGTCGCGGCCCGGGATGGCCGTTTTGTCGTTTTAGATCAACGGCTTAACGACTTCCCGCCCCGGCGCGAGGGCAGCGATCCATGAAGATTCTCACCGGCAACAGCAACAAACCGCTGTCCGAAGCCATTTCCGCCAAACTGGCCTTGCCGCTGGTCAAGGCCAACATACGCCGTTTCTCCGACAACGAGATCTTCGTCGAGATCCTGGAGAATGTCCGCGGCGAGGACGTTTTCGTCATCCAGTCGACGAGCTTCCCGGCCAACGACCATCTGATGGAACTGCTGATCACCATCGATGCGCTCCGCCGCAGCTCAGCGCGCCGCATCACCGCGGTGATCCCCTATTACGGCTATGCCCGTCAGGACCGCAGGGTCGGCTCGCGCACGCCGATCTCCGCCAAGCTGGTCGCCAACCTGATCACCCATGCCGGCGCCCATCGCGTCCTGACGCTCGACCTGCATGCCGGCCAGATCCAGGGCTTCTTCGACATCCCGCTCGACAATCTCTACGCCGGCCCGGTCTTCTCCAAGGACATCAAGGAGACGCTGAGCAACCGCAACCTCACCGTCGTGTCGCCCGACACCGGCGGCGTGGCCCGTGCCCGCGCCATCGCCAAGCGCATCGATGCCGACCTCGCCATCATCGACAAGCGCCGCGAGGCCGCCGGCATCAGCGAAGTCATGAACGTGATCGGTGACGTCAAGAACCGCGACTGCATCCTGATCGACGACATCGTCGATTCGGGCGGCACGCTGTGCAATGCCGCGGTCGCCTTGATGGACCAGGGCGCCACGTCGGTCTCGGCCTACATCACCCACGGCGTGCTGTCGGGCGGCGCGGTCGCCCGCATCGCGGCCTCGCCGATCGCGAAGATGGTGATCACCGATTCGATCATGCCCACCGAGGCGGTGCGGGTGTCGCCCAACATCAAGCCGCTCAGCATCGCGACGCTGATGGCCGAGGCGATGCGGCGCATCACCGACGAGGCGTCCGTTTCGAGCCTGTTCGACTAGAGATTTCAAGAGATCCGGCGATGGGCACCCCTGGAGGCCACGCCGCGATGACAGAGCAACCCAAGGAGAATTGAAATGGCAGAGACGACCAAAGTCGTCGCGAAGATGAGGGACCGGGCCGGCAAAGGGGGCGCCCGTTCCAGTCGTCGCGAAGGACTGATTCCCGCCGTGATCTACGGCGACAAGCAGCCTCCCGTGATGATCGCCGTCGAGCCGAAGACGATCGAGCGCGAGATTCACAAGGCCGGCTACTTCAATCACCGCATGAAGATCGCCGTCGATGGCACGGACTTCGACGTCCTGCCGCGCGACGTGCAGGTCGATCCGGTGACGGACAAGCCTCTGCATCTCGACTTCCTGCGCATCGGGCCCGACTCGATCATCACCGTGCAGGTGCCCGTGCGCTTCCGCAACGAGCTGGCCTCGCCGGGCATCAAGCGCGGCGGCGTGCTCAACGTCGTGCTGCACGAGATCACGATCCGCACCCGGGCCGATTCGATTCCGGAGATCTTCGAGGTCGACCTGACCGGCCTCGAGATCGGCCACTCGATCCACATGTCGACGCTCAACATTCCCGAGAGCGCGCGCGTGGTGAGCCGAGACAAGAACGCCACCGTGGCGTCGATCGCCGCGCCGACCGTGGCGCGCGAAGCGGCCGCGACGGAAGGGGCTG
>CANIEC010000260.1 GCA_947466085.1 Rhodospirillales bacterium | reverse complement strand
TATTGTAGACCGTGGCCAGCGAAACCGGCATGGGGGTCGCCTTGACCTCGGCATGCAGGCTCTCTGCAGTGACATGGCGATGGCCGCCCTCGAACAGCACGCGCGCCAGTGCGACCCGCTGGCGGGTCGGCCTCAAACCTGCCGCGCGCAGGCTGACGGTAAAATCGGGGCTATTGCCTGTCATGGTGACAGTCTTATGTAAGCGGGCGAAGAAGACAAGAAAAGGGCTTCTCCAGCCGGAAGCGTCGGTTTGCGCCGGACGTCCGGCATCCTTATTCTGGACCTGAAGCCCTCCGGGGCGGCCTTTGGGACGGTGAATGTGAGCGAGCACGAGCAGAAGAATAGCTATACCTTCGAAGACCTGATCGAATGCGCCAAGGGCAACCTCTTCGGTCCCGGGAACGCCCAGCTGCCGCTGCCGCCCATGCTGATGTTCGACCGCATCGTCAAAATCGATTCGACCGGGGGCAAGTACGGCAAGGGCGAGATCATTGCCGAGCTGGACGTGAAGCCCGACCTCTGGTTCTTCGCCTGCCACTTCAAGGGCGATCCGGTGATGCCGGGCTGCCTCGGCCTCGATGCGCTGTGGCAGATGCTGGGCTTCTTCCTGGGCTGGATGAACGCGCCGGGCCGCGGCCGGGCGATCGGCGTGGGCGAGGTCAAGCTGACCGGCATGATCGTGCCGACCGTCAAGAAGCTGACCTATCACGTGCATCCCAAGCGCCTGATCCTGCGGCGCCTCGTCATGGGGGTCGGCGACGGCTTCGTGACGGCCGACGGCAACCCGGTCTATGAGGCGATCGACATGAAGGTCGGCCTGGTGAAGGACGCCGCGACGCCGGCGGCAGCAGTCTGATGAAGCGAGTCGTCGTCACGGGTCTCGGAATCGTCTCCCCGATCGGCAACAATGCCGCCGAGGTGACGCAGTCGCTGAAGGAAGGCAAATCCGGCATCGAATTCGTGCCGCAGTATCGCGAACTTGGCTTTCGCAGCCAGGTCGCCGGCACCCTGAAGCTCAATGTGGAGGAGCTGGTCGACCGGCGCCTCATGCGTTTCATGGGCAACGGGGCCGCCTATGCCTATCTCTCGATGAAGCAGGCGATCGAGGATGCCGGCCTCTCGGAGGCCGAGATCTCGAACGACCGGACCGGCCTTGTCGCCGGCTCGGGCGGGCCGACGACCGGCGCCATCGTGCAGGCGGCCCTCACCGCCAAGGAAAAGGGCCCCAAGCGCGTCGGTCCCTTCCAGGTGCCGCGCGCCATGTCGAGCACCGTCTCGGCGAACCTCGCCACGGCCTACAAGATCAAGGGCCCGAGCTATTCGATCAGCTCGGCCTGCTCGACCTCGGCGCACTGCATCGGCAACGCCGTCGAGACCATCCAGCTCGGCAAGGCCGACCGCATGTTCGCGGGCGGCGGCGAGGAGCTGGAATGGACGCTCTCCGTGCTGTTCGATGCCATGGGTGCCATGTCGTCGAAGTTCAACGACACGCCGCAGCGGGCCAGCCGCGCCTATGACAGGGACCGCGACGGTTTCGTCATCGCCGGCGGCGGTGGCATCGTGGTGCTTGAGGATCTCGAGGTCGCCAGGGCGCGTGGCGCGAAGATCTATGCCGAGGTGATCGGCTACGGCGCGACGTCCGACGGCGCCGACATGGTCGCTCCCTCGGGCGAAGGCGCCCGGCGCTGCATGAAGCTCGCCCTCGCGGGCTTCCCCGGCGCGCCGCTGCGCAATATGCCGGTCGACTACATCAACACCCACGGCACGGCGACGCCGGTCGGCGACATCACCGAGCTCGACGCCATCCGCTCCGTGTTCGGCGACAAGCTGCCCACGGTGAGTTCGACCAAGTCGCTGACCGGCCACAGCCAGGGTGCCACGGGCGCCCACGAGGCGATCTACTCGCTGCTGATGATGAAGGACGACTTCATCGCCGCCTCGGCCAACATCGAGAATCTCGACCCCGGCGCCGAAGGCTATCCCATCGCCCGCCAGCGCATCGACAAGGCCGGACTGCAGACCGTCATGTCGAACAGCTTCGGCTTCGGCGGCACCAACGCCTGCCTCCTGTTCTCCCGCTACGGTCACTGAGGAAACAATGCCGGACGATCGTACTGAGGGCTCGGGCTTCCCCAAGGTGGCCGGCCTGATGGCCGGCAGGCGCGGGCTGATCATGGGCGTCGCCAACGACCGCTCGATCGCCTGGGGCATCACGCAGGCGCTGCATGCCGCGGGCGCCGAGATGGCCTTCACCTACCAGGGGGCAGCCTTCGGCAAGCGCGTGCTGCCGATGGTGCAGAAGCTCGGTTCGACCGTCGTCGTCGAGGCCGATGTCGAGGACGAGGCGAGCCTCGACCGGCTATTCGAGACGCTGAAGAAGGAATGGGGCCGCCTCGACTTCGTGGTCCATGCCATCGCCTTTTCCGACAAGGAGGAGCTGAAGGGCCGCTACGTCGACACGACCAAGGCCAACTTCCAGCGCAGCCTCACCATCTCCTGCTACTCCTTCACCGAGATCGCGCGGCGCGCCCTGCCGCTGATGACCGAGGGCGGCAGCATGATCACGCTGACCTACGAAGGCTCGACGCGGGTGATGCCGTCCTACAACGTCATGGGCGTGGCCAAGGCCGCGCTCGAGGCCAGCGTGCGCTATCTCGCGGCCGATCTCGGCCCGCAGGGCGTGCGCGTGAACGCGATCTCGCCCGGTCCGATGCGCACCCTCGCCGGCGCGGTCATCGGCGGCGCGCGCTACGTCTATCGCGTGTCGCGCGAGGCGGCGCCGCTGCGCCGCAACGTCGAGCTGAGCGATGTCGGCGGCGCGGCGCTCTACTATCTGTCGGACCTCAGCGCCGGCGTCACCGGCACGGTCCATTTCGTCGATTCCGGCTATCACGCCATTGGCCTGCCGCACGATGGCAGCGCCGTGCCGAGCGCCAGCGGCGAGCAATAGATCGCCGCTTCAGGCGATCACGATATCCAGCGTGGCAGCCATCGCGCCGGGCTCCAGGCCCGATGCCGGCTCCAGCTTCATCTCGATCCGCTCGCGCTGGCCGGGGGTGCGGATCGCCCGCCTGAAGATGCCGTCGCGCTCGTTCTGGGGATCGCCCGCGACATAGAACTGGCTGGTCAGCGCCCGTCCGTCGCCGGTCGCCACCTTGAGATGGATGTGCGGCGTGCGGCCGGGATAGGTGACGGGCTTCAGGGTGCGGAAGCTGTAGCGGCCCTCGGCGTCGACCAGCATGCGGCCATACCCCTGGAACGCCGCATCGCGACGATCACGGCCCGGCTGGCGCGGATGGTCGTAGATGCCCAGCGAGTCGCACTGCCAGATCTCGACCATCGCGCCGCCGCGCGCACCGCCGCCGAGGTCGATCACCCGCCCCTGCAGATGCAGCACCTGCCCCATCGCCTGCGCCGCCTGGCCGCGCACCCGGACGAGGTCGTTGTCGATATCGGCCGGGAAACCCGCCGGATAGAACGGCCCCTCGGTCTGCTCGGGCGTCGGCACGAGGCCGGTGGCGAGGACCGGCAGCGCCGGCACCAGGCTGAGGCCGGCGCCGGCCAGCAGGGTGCGGCGAAAGAGTCTGGAAGGCTTCGTCATGCCGCAGAGTTCGCAAACAAAAACGGCGGCCCGAAGGCCGCCGTTTCCCGCTGTGGTTAGAGCCTACCCACCGCAGAGGATCAGGACCTCACGGCAGCAGGACGATGTCATCCGGCCGCCATTCCTGCTTGAACCACGGTTCCAGCGGGCCGTAGAGGCGCAGGATCGTGAACCACGATTTGCCGGGGACGGTCTGGATCCAGTTGCTCTCGCGGCCGGCCGGCGCCCGGGGGCCGAAATACACGTCCACCGAACCATCGGGATTCGATTGCACGGACTTGTTCTGGCTGCTGACGCTCGGGAACTGCGCATCGGTCTGCAGCATCGAGCGGGTCTGGGCGTCGTACACGATCACCGACCAGAAGGTCTTGACCGGGACGTTCGGCGGAAGGCGCAGCCTGTAGCTCTTGCCGCCATCGAGCGGGTTGTTGTCGGCGTCCGTCGCCGTCCACGGATAGGTCGAACCCTCGCCCACGATCTGCGTGTCCATCGCCGGCGTGACGCCGGTGGCGGCGAAGAAGTACATGGCGCTGCCGGTGAGGTTGGCGACGCCGGGCTGCCACTCGAACCTGTAGCCGCCGATGAACGGGCGCTTCCATTTCCGGTTGTCGAAGAACAACGCCTCCTTCTCGCGGTTCCGGTAGAAGATCGTCCGGCCCGTCGCGTCGCCCACGGCGGCCGCTTCGGTGAGGATCTTCTTCATTCGCTCGTCGGGCGCGAAGGGCTTGCCCTTCTGGATGCCGATCGACGCCCAGAACCCCAGCGTCGTCGGATCGAGCGCCTCGGTCGGTTCGTTTTGCACGGCCGCGTTCAGCAGCTCCCAGAAGCGGAAGTCGCCGGGGCCCACCATGTTGAAGGGCTTGCCCGACATGTCGACGAAGTTCATCGGCGTCGACGCGGCGGACTGTCCGAGCGGATAGACCTTCGTCATCTTCTTGACGAGGTCGACGCCCGGCGCCGGGCTGCCGTCGACGACGAAGCTGCGCCAGACGATCCAGACGCTGAGGCTGCCCGGACGGATGACGTGATAGCCCGGCGGCACGTCGCCCTTGTAGCCGGGCGGCAGGACGAGGAACTTGCCACCCTCGCCGCGGTCCGGCCCGGTGAAGCCGACATCGCCGGCCCAGCGGTACCAGATGTCGTTGACCGTGCCGAGAACCTTGGGCGGCGCCTCGACCACCAGCGGGCCGTTGCGCAGGTCGATCCAGAACCATGTGTAGGGCGTGTTGTCGTTGGCGGTCAGTTCGACGGTGCGGGAATCGACCAGCTGCTCCCAGATCGGCACGGTGGTGTTCGCCGGTCCCATCGCGAGGATGGCTGCGCGGTTGGCCATCTGGTTGACCACCGGGAGGGCGAGCAGATAGGCCTGCACCGCCCGCTGGAAGTCGAGATTGTCGTAGATCCTGTCGGTGCTTGCCTGATCCGGCACGCCGCCCTGGAAGCGCAACGTCCCGAGGCGCGTCTCGACGCTGTCGGGCACGACCACGCCGGG
>CANIEC010000259.1 GCA_947466085.1 Rhodospirillales bacterium | reverse complement strand
GGGAGGAGTGCCTGTCGAAGGTGATCCTGTTCGGCGAGCGCTCCTTGCGGCGGGCGCTGAGCAACTATGTTGAACATTTCCACACCGAGCGGAATCACCAGGGGAAGGGCAACGTCCTGCTGTTTCCTCGCACCACGGATCGGCACCGCGAGGGGCCTGTGCGGTGCCGCGAGCGATTGGGTGGGCTCCTGCGCTACTATCATCGTGAGGCAGCGTGATGGCGCGTTGGTCGGACAAATACTTTGACCATACGGGGTGGTCGTGCCTGCCACGCCTCTACGGGTGCCTGATTTCTAAGCCCTCAGAGGTTTGCCGCTTGTGTTCCACGGTCTTCGTAACGCGCCGGAGTAATGGTCGGACGGCAAAGGGAGGCAGGCAATCAAAATACTAAGGGCCAGTTCGCTAATTGGAGAATGCCGGTCTAGATTCAATGCTCTGTAATCGCCAACGCCTTTGCTTGCATCGCCATGTGTCGGCCAGGCTGCTTTGCACGAGGCTCGAAGCCGCCTGGTGACGAAGGTCTGGACGACTATTCACCCACCTCATAACAACGTCCCGCATTTGGCTGGCCGTTACCGCATTCGGCACACAGACAAGTTTTTGGCGCATTCTTGAACTCTGTACTGAGTCAATCATGTCCCATGTGCCCTTGATGTAGGATATGCAGAGTCCTTCCCATTCCGGAGTCATGCACCACTTGTGAAGCTCATTGCCATCCACGAATGCCCACTGAGCACTCGCCGGTGCGGTCAACGATAGGCTAGCCAAAAGGGCCATTTTCGTCAGGATGCGCATTGCCGATTCTCTAAGTACGAAACTACTATCGACAAACATTCTCTTCATAACTGGCCCCTTGCTGCCGATTCGGTGAAATGGGTTGTCGGGTCATGTGCTGACCTTCTGCTCCAGTGTCCGTGCCCGTAGACCTCGCAGTTGTAGACTAGGTAGTCCTGGGACGAGTTGAACCCGACTTCCGTTTCGTATTCGACTTAGTAAGTGCTGCCTCGGCACTCGCAGCGCCAAGCGCTTTGACTGTCTCAAAGATTCGCTTACGCACTTTGGGTTGGCGGATCTTGTAATAGGCGCGCACCAGCTCGAGCGTCTCGCGTTTGATTAATGGATCACGCTCATGTTCGAAAGGTGTCGCCTCGCGGGCACTCTTGCCTCTACTCTCAAGTAGTCCCGCAACGGCTTTGGCCGGTAGCTCGTCGAAGAAAAAAGAGACGGCTACGTCCAGGACGCTGGCGAACTCTACCAGGCGGCTGGCGCTGATGCGGTTTGAGCCGCGTTCATATTTTTGAACTTGCTGGAAGGTAAGGTCTGCAGCGTCTCCGAGCGCTGTCTGGCTCATGCCAAGCAATGCTCGACGTTGGCGCAGGCGCGCTCCTACGTGAACATCTACGGGATGAAATGGCATCAAGTGTCCTCCGCCAACGCTGTTCATTATTTTCGTGGGCGACAGGTTGCAGGGTGATAGGGCCGCCCCCAATACGGAAGCATGTGGGGTTCCTTCCAACGCCGCGAGGGCAAATGGTTTCACAATGAATGTTTCAGCGTGAACTGTCCTTCCAGAGGGCGGATGAGCGCCGCTGCCCCATCTTGCGTGCAGCGATAGCTGATTTGGCTCGCCAGAAATTTTAGGGATAGAGGATTAGCGAGTGACGAATTCCCGCGCCGGCCGGCCTGCGCATGTGCCGACCGACGACACTCGCAACCTCGTAGAATCGCTCTCGGGCTTCGGCATTCCTCAGGACGAGATCGCCCGTTTGGTGGGCATCGACCCCAAGACGCTCAGGTTCCACTACGCCGACCAGATCGAACTGGAAGGTATCAAGGCGACGGCCAAGGTGGCGCAGAACCTGTTCACCATGGCGTGCAAGCCGACGCGGGAGGGCCTGTCGGCGTCGATCTTTTGGTTGAAGGTGCGCGCCGGCTGGTCGGAGTACGCGCCGAAGCGTGTGGAAGAGCCTCTGGGCAAGAAGGAGGCTGCCGAGCGCGATGCGCTGACGGCGGGCGCCGATAGCGAGTGGGGCCGCCTGGTCAACGGACATGCAGCCATGGTCGCTTGCCGTACCGAACTGGCGGGAACGCATCCGGACGGGGCGATCGCTATTGCCCGATCTGCCGCACCTCAATCGCGGCCAGGCCAACCGTACGGTAGCGATCTTCAACAAGCTCCGGCTGCCAGATGTAATCGGCACGCCGGCCCTGGCGGAAGCGGGGGTAGACTGGTTCCGCGAGATCGTGGGCGCCCTTCACGGCTCGTTCGATCCAGTCGCCCGGGAGCGGATGATCCGGGAGATCTTCCTGCTGGCGCCGAAGAAGAGCTCGAAGACGTCCTACGCCGCGGCGCTGATGGTGACGACGCTGCTAATGAACGAGCGTCCGCGGGCGGAGTTCCTGCTGGTGGCACCGACAGTGTCGCTGGCGCACATCGCCTTCAGCCAGGCGCTGGGAATGGTCGACAAGGACCCGGCCGAGTTTCTCAGGAAGCGCCTGCACGTGCAGGAGCACCTGCGCAAGATCACGGACCGGCGAACCAAGGCGACGCTGGAGATCAAGGCCTTCGACACCACGGTGCTGACAGGGGTGAAGCCGACCGGCGTACTGCTGGACGAGCTGCACGAGATCGCCAAGGTGGCGGCGGCCGAGCGCATCATCGGTCAGCTGCGGGGTGGGCTCTTGCCCAATCCCGAGGGCTTCCTGGTGTTCATCACGACGCAGTCGGACGAGCCGCCGCGAGGGGCGTTTCGGGCAGAGCCGATGGTGGCGCGCGCTATTCGGGACGGTAAAGCCCAGGGAGCGATGCTGCCGGTGCTCTACGAGTTCCCCGAGGACAGCGCCAACGATCCGGCCGATCCGCCGGCATGGCAGGACTCCCGAAACTGGTGGATGGTCTCGCCCAAACGTGACCGGTCAGTCACGATCAAGCGGCTGGAAGACGATTGGGCGCAGGCCAAGGCGAAAGGCCAGGGCGAGATCATCCGCTGAGCCTCCCAGCACCTCAACATCGAGATCGGGCTCGCGCTTCGCTCTGATCGCTGGGTCGGCGCCGACTACTGGCAAGGCGCCGCCGATGCGTCGTTGATGTTGGATGTTCTGCTGGATCGCAGCGAGGTCATCGTGATCGGGATCGACGGCGGTGGCCTGGACGACCTGCTCGGGCTGGCGGTGCTGGGGCGCGATGCGGTCACGCGGGATTGGCTCCTGTGGTCGCGTGCCTGGCACACCAGTCGGTGCTGGCGCGCCGGAAGGGCGAGGTCTCGGTGCTGAGGGACCTTGAAGCCGCCGGTGAACTCTCCATCGTAGACGACCTTGGCCAGGACCTCGTCGAGATCACCGATATCTGCCGCCGGGTCGATAGCACAGGCCGGTTGGCCGCCGTCGGACTCGATCCGTTCGGCGTCGGCGCCATCGTCGACGCACTGGCCGAGGTGGGGATTGTCGGCAACGACCGGGTGGTCGGCATCACGCAGGGCTGGAAGCTGACCGGCGCGATCAAGGCAACGGAGAGGAAGCTGGCGGACGGCACGCTGTGGCACGGAGGATCGAAGTTGATGGCGTGGGCGGTGGGCAACGCACGGGTCGAGCCCAAGGGCAATGCGATCACGATTACCAAGCAGGCGTCGGGCTCGGCCAAGAGCGATCCGCTGATGGCGGTGTTCAACGCCGTCGCGCTGATGACCACGAACCCGCAGGCGAAGGGGCGATCGTACCTTGAGGCAAACGACATGCTAATCGTTTGATTGAATACTAGGAAAAAAGTCCGCTGCCTGTGAAGGCAGCGGGCTGCTTGTCAGGCCCACATCTTCAGAGATGTGAAGCCTCCCCAGTTGCCTCTTCGGGCAATTGAGTAAACGGTACGACAGACGACCCGTCCTCCGTGGCTTTCCTGAAAGTCAGCAGATCTCGACGATATGCACCTCGCCAAAGCTGTAGGGGCCATACTGGTGAAGGCTCTGATTCAGTTCAGACTGAACCAAGGCCTTGCTCACGTGCGTCATCTTTTCCTCGGCCAGTGGCACGAGGATGCTGTGAAGAACGGCGAATTTCAAACCATGGCCGACGAGTAACAGGACCGACAGCGCGGTATCGACGAAGCCATTGTGGGTGATGATCGCCCGGCCACCCGGTTTCAGTCGCATGGGCAGTTCATCGATAAATCGATCCAGAAGCCTGCGGCCGTCGGGGCCACCGACGCTCCATGTCGAACGGCGTCCGGGAACGGTTCCATCGTTCATGGGGAAGTGCGGCAGGTTTGCGAGAATGGTGTCGAAGCGGCGACTGCCCAGCGGTTGCCAGAGATCTCCAACATGGAATTCAGCCTTTTCACCATGGCCGAGGTCAGTGAGCAGACGCCGGCTGGCAAGGGCGGCATCTTCTTCGATGTCCACACCGCAGACATGGCTCGCACCAAGTTGCGCAGCGGCGGCAAGCACGACCCCACTTCCGGACCCAAGTTCCAGAACTTGCTTCCCGCAAACGAACTCAGGGTGCCGCTGGATCGCGTAGATCAGGGCGGCTGTGTATTCGCTGGGGCGAAGGGCCGGCACCGCTGGGATAGACGAGGCGCGGTTGAGCCGGTCAGATGTTAAAAACAAGGTACCTCGACACTCGCAAGAGCTTTTGAGTTCTCTTCACGGAAAACGGATCGCCCAGCTTCGGTGCCTCCCGATGGCTCCAGTTTCCGGCTCTATGCGCCCGCCGTCGGGTCGGCGCTGAAAGCTCGGAATTATAATGCCTGCCTGCGCAAACCTGGAAACGAAACTGTAGCCAAATCGGTTCTGTTCGATGACGCGATCCATGGGGTTGATCCTGTCCACCATATTGCCCGGTCTTCTGCGCGACCTCGCCGGCCTCTGCGGTGTCGGCTTCGTCTCCTGCGGCGCCTGGCTGGTGTACCCCGTGAGGTCAAAAAATAGAAACGGCCGAGAAACCAATGAGTTAGGCGGCGTCGGCTAGCGGTTCGTTCGGTTCCCGGTACAATTTCACGGACGGCCGACGCCGCTGTCGTTGAGGGTCGGGGCAGGGGGCGGTTATGGCTTGGGCGCGCATCCTGGCCTACGTGACGGGGACGGTGGACCAGGAGTTGCTGGGGCGGAACGAGTATTTGGCC
>CANIEC010000258.1 GCA_947466085.1 Rhodospirillales bacterium | reverse complement strand
CGCGATAGGTGACGGCGACCGGATCGCGCCAGGTCGCCTTGGCGGCCAGCAGGTCGTCCATCACCATGCAGCCGCCCAGCTCGGTCAGCCGGTCGAGGATTTTCTGTCCGAGAGCGCCGCCATACAGCAGCCCTGGGCCTTCGCTGGCCAGCGCCTCGAGCGTGCGGGCGAGGTCGGGTTGCTTCAGCACGAAGCCCGGCTTCACGTTGCCGGCGCCGGCCGTGTAGACGCGCGACCATTCCGGATGCAGCGCCTTGTGGCCGGCCAGTTCGCCGGCGACGCCCTGGATCTCCTCGATGTTGAATTCGATCAGCTGGAAGCCATCGCGCGCAATGCCGATCGCCGGCGCGAACAGTTCCGGCAGCTTCTTCTTGCCGTACGCGCGGTTGAGCTCGCACCAGCCGGCGAGATTGCCCGGCGCGCCGACGGCCACGGCACCGCGCTGCAGTTGCGAGCGGTTGCTGAGCTTGTCGACCGGGAAGTTCTTGGAGATCGGCCCGACGAAGTCGAGCGAGCGAACGCGCTTCTCAGCGGCGATGTAGCAGGTCGCGACACCGCGGCCGGCGAGGCCCGACATGTAAGGTTCGACGACGTTCAGTGCCGCTGCAGTCGCAACCGCCGCATCGAAGGCATTGCCGCCGTTCGACAGGATGCGCGCGCCGGCCGCCGCTGCCAGCGGATGGGCGGCGGCCACCATGCCGTGCCGCGATGCGATTGTCGGACGCTTGCCGTGCTGCAGCATGAGATCTCCCCTTGAGCCGGGCGGATCGTGCCGCCTCTTTCGCGCCTCGACCAGCGCCAATTGCGCATCGGTGCTGCCGCTTGCATAAAGGTCGGCATGACAATCAGCCGGCGCAAAGCCCTGACGATCCTTGCTGCCGCTTCTGCAGCGGCGACACCTGCACGGGCTCAATCATGGCCCGCAAAGCCGCTTACCATCGTCGTGCCCTATGCGGCGGGAAGCGCGACCGACACGCTGGCGCGGCTCATGGCGGAACAGCTGGCACCGCGACTCGGTCAGCCGGTGATCGTCGACAACAAGGGCGGTGGCAACGGTTCGATCGCGGCCAACTACGTCGCCAAGTCTGCCCCCGACGGCTACACGCTGATGATCGCCACGGCAGCGACGCATGCCGGTAACCCCAACCTCATGAAGTCGGTGCCCTACGATTCGCTGGTCGATTTCGCACCGGCGGGCTTCTACGGCTTCATCCAGTTCGTCCTGCTGGTGCGCGCCGATGCCGGCATGGACACGCTGGCCGACTTCATCAAGCGCGCCAAGGCCAGGCCGGCGCTGACCTCCGGCGCCGGGACGCCCTCGGCACGTGTGATCACGGCGACGCTGGCGGAGCGTCTCGGCACCGAAATCACCTACGTGCCCTACAAGTCTGCGCCGCAGGCGCTGGCCGACCTCCTGTCGGGTCAGATCGACATGACCTTCGCGGACGTGGCCATCGCGGTGCCGCAGGTGAAGGCGGGCAAGGTGAAGGCGCTGGTGATGGCGTCGGACTCGCGCTCGCCGCTGCTGCCCGAGGTGCCGACCTTCCAGCAAGCGGAGCTGGGCCAGTTCGCGCTCGACGCCTGGTTCGTGATCATGGCCCCGGCCAAGACGCCGCCCGAGATCGTGGCGCGGATCGACAAGGCCGTGCAGGAAATCGTGACCGATCCCGAGGTGATCAAGCGCCTGCGCGGCATCTCGTTCGAGCCGCAGCGAAAGGCGCCGGAGGAGGTCCGGCCCTTCATCAAGTCCGAGATCGAGAAATGGGGCCGGCTCGCCAAGGCCGCCGGCATCGAGAAGGAATGACGATGACCAACAAGATGGCGGCTGAACAGAAGCGCCTCGAATTCGGCTGGTTCCTGCCCACGGCGGGCGACACCACCGCCTATGGTCTGGCCAGCGCCCAGGTGCCGCCGTCGCTCGAGCTGTTCGACAAGATCGTCGGCGCGGCCGAGGCGGCGGGCTTCGAGTACATGCTGGTGCCGGTGCAGACCGCGTGCTGGGAGGCCTGGATCTCCAGCGCCATGATGGTGGCGCGCTCGAAGTCGATGCGCATGCTGGTGGCGGCGCGGCCGAGCTACATCAATCCCGTGCTGCTGGCCAAGATGATCACCGCCTTCGACCAGCTCTCGGGCGGCCGCATCTGCATCAACCTGATCGCGGGCCAGAGCGAGGCCGAGAATGCCTCCGAAGGCATCAAGTGGGGCAAGGAAGAGCGCTACGAGATCATGGACGAGGAAGTCTCGATCCTGAAGGCGCTGTGGACGACGCGCGGGCCAGTGAACTTCGACGGCAAGTTCTACCAGATCAAGGGCGCGCAGATCCGGCCCTATCCACTGCAGCAGCCGCATCCGCGCTTCTATCTCGGCGGCGGCTCGAAGCAGGCCTGGGAGATTTCCGCCAAGCACTCCGACGTGCATCTCTTCTGGGGCGACACCTACGAGCGCATCCGCGCCAACATGGCCGAGATCAAGTCGATGGCGGCGCGCCACGGCCGCGAGAACGACATCGGCTTCGGCATGCGCCTGCAGGTCATCTGCCGCAAGACCGAGAAGGAAGCCTGGGACTTCGCCCATGGGCTGGTCGAGCACGCCAGCGAGGCGCAGAAGGCCTTCGTGAAGGAGCGCTTCGCGACCTCGGAGGCCAACCGGCGCGTGCGCGAGCTGGCGGCGATCGGCGAGACCATCGAGCCGCATCTGTGGACCGGCATCACCCAGGTCCGCCCCGGTGCCGGCATCGCAATCGTCGGCGATCCGGAGCAGTGCGCCGACACCTTGCAGAAGTTCATCGACCTTGGCTGCCACTCCTTCTGCCTGTCGGGCTATTTGCACGACGAGGAGGCGGAGCGGTTCGGCAAGTGGATCATGCCGATCCTGCGCGAGCGTAACCCCGGGCGCATGCTGGCGGCGTAATCCACCCGGGGGACGCCCCAGGGCTATTGTGGAAGGTGGAGGAACAACGTGCAGTTTGCATCCCGATCCTACTCGGCCGACAGCATCTCGGCGGTCCAGGAACTCTATCATTCCAACGGCTGGACCGACGGTCTGCCCATCGTGCCGCCGACGCGCGAGGCGGTGGAGGCCTGCCTCGAATGGGTAATGATGCCGCCCGACCAGCTGATCGGCATCGAGCCGGTGCGCGGCCTCGCCATCACCGCCGAGAAGCTCGCGATCAACGCGGTGATGGCGGGCTGCCTGCCCATGCACTTCCCGGTGGTGGTGACGGCCTGGACCGCCATGATGCAGGAAGAATTCCTGATGCACGGCGCCACGGCGAGCACCGGCGGCTGCGCGGTGCTGGTCATCTTGAACGGGCCGATCCGTCTCGAGCTGGGCGCCAGCGGCTCGTTCAATGCGCTCGCCAACTCCGACCGGGCGACGGCGGTCATCGGCCGCGCCATCCGGCTCTGCCTGATCAACCTGCTGGACGACCGGCCGGGCGTGATCGACCGCTCGACCCTCGGCCATCCCGGCAAGTTCAGCTACTGCGTCGCCGAGGACGAGGAGGACACGACCTGGCTGCCGCTGGCCGAGCATCGCGGCGTGCCGAAGGGCGCGTCCTCCGTGACCGTGCTGGCGGCCGGCGCGCCGCGCCAGCTGATGAACGAATGGACGACCAAGCCGGAAGAGATCCTCGAGACATTCGCGGCCGAGATGCGCGCCAACATGCGCCATTACTCGATCCATCCCGGCAATTACGCGCTGATCATCCCCAAGCAGCTGCGCGAGCATCTGCAGGCGGGCGGCTGGACCAAGGCCGACATCGCGACCTTCATCCATGAGCGTGCGCGCATCCACCGCCGCGAATGGGCCGATGTCGGCAAGGGCGCCGTCGTCCGCGACCGCGGCGACACCGTCTACACGGCAATGGATTCGCCCGACCAGCTTCTGGTCGTGGCGGCCGGCGGACCGGCCGGCGGCTTCGGCGCCGTCATCCCGCCCTGGCTCGGCAACAAGAGCTATGCCGTGACCTTGCCGATCGGCGTCTGCGTCGATTGCGAACCGCCCAAGAAATAGGAGGAACCATGATGTTCGAAGTTCTCGATCCCACGCCGGGCACCGCCCCGCCGGCCGGCCAGCTCGCCCCGCGCCTCGACACGCTGGAAGGCAAGACGATCGGCTTCATTTCCAACGGCAAGGAAGGCACCAAGGGCTTCTTCAGGCACCTCGACCAGATCCTGCGCGAGGAATACGGCGTCGCCAACGTGGTGAGCCGCACCAAGTCGAACTACAGCGCGCCGGCCGATCCGCACATCGTGGCGGAGATCAAGGGCTGGGATGCCGTCGTCTCCGGCCTGGGGGATTGAGGGAGCTGCTCATCGTGCAGTCTGCACGACTCAGTTACCGCTGAAAGACTGGAAGTTCCTGCGTTCAGCGTGATGACCACGCGGTTCGCGAGTGCCGCCGACATGATGAGCCGCGTGCTCGGCATGCCGGACTATGCCTTTGCCCAGATCGGCCATCCGGTCAGCAGCGCGACCGACGACCAGCTCCGCGCCATGGCCCGAACGGCCATCGAGCAGGGCCTGGCGATGCTGGTCCGGCCGAAGGCCTGAACTCCCCCTCGGCAACCCCGGACGACTTTCTGCGTTGTCCGGGGAACCATAAGGGAGTTTGCGGCATGAAGCCGATGGCAATTCTGGGTGTCCTTCTGATCGCGCTCGGCATCGCCGGCCTGGCGATCGACAACATCTCGTTCACCGAGCGCAAGACCATCGTCGATGCCGGCCCGCTCAAGATCACGGCCGACGAGCAGCGCACCATTCCCATTCCGACCATCGCCGGCATCATCGCCGTGGTGGCCGGAGCCGGCCTCCTGTTCATGGGCCGCGCCGCGCGCGGCTGAGGCGAGATTCAAACTCTTCCCCTTTGCGGGCTCCGCAAAGGGGAAGTGCCCTCGTCTTACGAGGGCGATGGGGTCATGACCCCTCCGTCGCAGCAACGGCTTGGTTACAAGCCGCGGACGCGACACCTCCCCATTTGAACCAGGGCAATCGCACGTGAGACAAAGGTCCCCCTGAATTCAGGAACGAAGTGCAACACCAGCTTAGGGTGTTGCCATGGGCGAACAATACGGCCAGCTCAGCCTGGAAGAGCGCTGCAAGATTGCCGAGCTACAGCAGGCCGG
>CANIEC010000257.1 GCA_947466085.1 Rhodospirillales bacterium | reverse complement strand
TGGCGGTCAGCCAGGCGGCCATGTCGAAACGCCAGCGCCAGACGACCACGACCAGCAGCACGGCGATCACCGGCACGTAGAGGATGATGGCGGCACTCGTCATCTCGCGATTTGCGCCCGTCGCCTCGAGGGCACGCGCCGCGAGACTGCCCAGCAACGGCAGCAGGATCACGAAGTCCAGGGCGACCAGCAGGCGACGCGCCGTGCCGTCATCCACCGGCGCGATGCGGCCCTCCGCCAGGTGTGGACGCAGGAAGGCGCGGAACACCAGGCTGAAGGCGCGCCAGTATACGAGTGTATGCAGCACCATCTGGCCGAGCTGGGAGCCGAGGCTATCCGACGGGCCGACAAGACCCAGCACGAGGCGGCCCGCGACGGCCAATGCCACCAGCGCCAGCGCGTCGAGCAGCAGCGCGCGGAAGAAGGCGCGGAGCGGCGTCTTGCTGGCCAGACGGTCGAAGGCGTGGACACGCGCGCGGCTCAGGATCAGGCGGGCAATGAATTCGGCGATCAGGCCCGCCACGACGATAGCGACCAGCAGGAGCGCCGTGCGGCCGCCGATCGTCTGCGGCAGGGCCAGGAGATGCGCACCGAGTGCGGGAAGCTGCGCGACCGTGAACTCGAAACGCTCGGTCATCAGCAGCAGGAACCCGGCCGAAGCGCTATGGCCGCCGGTCACCGTCTGGGCCATCGCCGGAAACGCCCAAGTGGCGGCCAGAGCGCCGATCGCGGAGGCGCCGCCACGGCTTGACCGTTTCATCGATTCTCCCCCAAAGGATGTCTTCCCGACCCTAAGGCAATTGGCGCCCAGCCGCCAGACGACACGACAGGAGAGACGCCCCGATGCTCGGCCTCATGCAGGATCGCCCGCTTCTGATTTCGCAGCTCATCGAGCATGCCGCCCTCAATCACGGCGACACCGAGATCGTTTCCCGCAGCGTGGAAGGCCCGATCCACCGCTACACCTACCGCGATGCGAACAAGCGCGCGAAGAAGGTCGCCGAGGCGCTGCTGAAGCTCGGCATCAAGGTCGGCGACCGGATCGGGACGCTGGCCTGGAACGGCTATCGGCATTTCGAACTTTACTACGGCATCTCCGGCATGGGCGCGGTCTGCCACACGATCAACCCGCGGCTCTTCCCCGAACAGATCGTCTACATCGTGAACCACGCCGAGGATCAGCTCCTCTTCGTCGATCTCAACCTGCTCCCGGCCGTCGAGAAGCTGCTGCCGCAGATGACGGGCGTGCGCCACGTCGTGGCAATGACCGACCGCGCCCACCTTCCCAAGGACTGCAATATCCCCAACCTGCTGGTCTACGAGGAGCTGATCGCCGGCGAGCCCGGCACTTACGAATGGCCGGAGTTCGACGAGCGCACCGCCTCGTCGCTCTGCTACACCTCGGGCACCACGGGCAATCCGAAGGGTGTGCTCTATCACCATCGCTCGACGATCCTGCACGCCTACGGGGCGGCGCTGCCCGACACGCTGAACCTGTCGGCGCGCTCGGTGGTGCTGCCGGTGGTGCCGATGTTCCACGTCAATGCCTGGGGCCTGCCCTACTCGGCCGCCCTGGTCGGCGCCAAGCTCGTCTTCCCCGGCGTCGCGCTCGACGGCGCCAGCCTGTACGAGCTGTTCGAGAAGGAACGCGTCACCTTTACCGCCGGCGTGCCGACCGTGTGGCTCGCGCTGCTGAACCACATGCAGGCCAACAAGCTCAAGCTCTCGTCCGTGAAGTACGCCGTGATCGGCGGCTCGGCCGCCCCACCGGCCATGATCGAGACCTTCGACAAGGAGTTCGGCGTCGAGGTGCTGCATGCCTGGGGCATGAGCGAGATGAGCCCGCTCGGCACGGTCAACCATCCCAAGGAGAAGCATCTCGACTTCTCGCCCGCGGACCTGCTGCAGGTGCGCCTGAAGCAGGGCCGTCCGCCCTACGGCGTCGAGATGATGATCGTCGACGACGCCGGCAACGAGCTGCCGCGCGACGGCAAGGCGTTCGGCGACCTGCTGGTGCGCGGCCCGTGGATCACCTCGGGCTATTTCAAGGGCGAAGGCGGTGAGGTCCTGCGGGACATCGCGGGCAAGGGCGGCGGCTGGTTCGCCACCGGCGACGTCGCCACCATCGATCCCGACGGCTACATGCAGATCACCGACCGTTCCAAGGACGTGATCAAGTCCGGCGGCGAATGGATCAGCTCGATCGACCTCGAGAACGCCGCCATGGCCCATCCCGCCGTCGCCGAGGCCGCCGTCATCGGCGTCGCTCATCCGAAATGGGACGAGCGCCCGCTGCTGATCGTGCACAGGAAGCCCGACGCCCAGATCGACAAGCAGGAGCTGGTCGAGTTCCTCGCGACCAAGGTTGCCAAATGGTGGCTGCCCGACGACGTGCAGTTCGTCGACGCCATCCCCCACACCGCCACCGGCAAGATCCTGAAGACCCGCCTGCGTGAGGACTTCAAGGACTACAAGCTGCCGACGGCATAATGCAGTTCCGCTCTCGTCCGCCTCCCCATTCAAATGGGGAGGTGCCCCGTCTTCGGGGCCGAGGGGTCATACCGTTCGAGCCCGCATGACCCCTCCGTCGTCGGATGACGACGCCACCTCCCCCGATGACGGGGGAGGCAAGGTGATGATCAGCTCAATGCGGCCCAGAGAAACAGCAAGGTCGCGCCCACGCCGAGCATCGTGCGCTTCGCGTGCAGCTTGCCCCAGCGGCGCAGCAGCGTGTGGCTGTCCTCGCCGGCATCGTCGAGGGCGATCGCTTTCAGCTCGTTGTTGACAGGCATGATCATCAGGGCCGTGTAGGCCCAGTTGGCCCCCATCAGGATGGCGCCGACGATCCAGAGCTCGTCGCGCGTCTGCCACCACGCTGCCATGCCCAGCACGAAGCCCAGGGCGGCCAGCGATCCCTGCATGATCGTCCCCCGCCTGTAGGCGGGCTTCCACTGCTGGAGCTGCGCGCGGTCGTCGAGTTCGGACCGCGCCGGGTGCTCGGCGAAGCTCACGTAGAAGGCCGCGCCGGCAAAGAGCGACGCCGTCACCAGGGCCAGAATTCCGAAGATCATGACATTCCTTCCGTGCGCGCTGGACCGGGGCGCCGTGGCGGCATTATCGTCCGTTCCGGGCGAAATAGGGAGCCCGAGGAGGAGCAGACCGTGGCCACCGAAAAGATTCCCGTCATCGATCTCGGCCCCTACCTCGCGGGCGAGCCCGGCGCGATGGACCGCACCGCAAAGGAACTGCGGTTCGCACTCACCGAGATCGGCTTCTACTTCATCGTGAACCACGGCATCGCGCGCGAAAAGATCGCCGCCATGTTCGCCGAGGTGAAGCGCTTCCACGACCAGCCCGTCGAGAAGAAGCTCGAGCTCAAGCTCGACCAGCACAATACCGGCTACCTGCCGATACGCGGCAACACACTGCGCACCTCGACCGTCCAGACCGGCACCAAGGCCAATCTCAACGAGGCCTTCTTCGTGAAGCGCGAGATGGCGCCGGATCATCCCGACGTGCTGTCGGGCCGCCGCTTCCGCGGCCTCAACCGTTGGCCCGACCTGCCGGGCTTCCGCGATACCGTCCTCAATTACTGCAACGAGATGGAGCGGCTGGTGCAGAAGATGGTGCGGCTCTACGCCCGCGCCCTGGATCTGCCGGCCAGCTATTTCGACACGGCTTTCGCCGAGCCGATGTTCTCGATGCGCATGACGCATTATCCGCCGCAGGACGGCCCGGTGGATGACGAGTTCGGCCTGGCGCCGCACACCGACACCAGCTTCCTCACCCTGCTGGCGCCGAATGAGGTGCAGGGCCTGTCGATCCGCAGCCAGAGCGGCAGCTGGATCGACATGCCGGCGATCGACAATGCCTATGTCGTGAACGGCGGGCAGATGCTGCAGCGCTACACCAACGACATGTTCCTGGCGACGCCGCACCGCGCGATCAACAAGACGGCCGGCGCGCGCTATGCCCTGCCCTTCTTCTGCGACAGCGGCATCGACTGGCCGGTCGCCGCCGTGCCGACCACGGTCGGTCCCGACAAGCCGCCGAAGTATCCCACGACCTGGTACAGCGACTACATGACCTGGTACCTGAAGCGGAACTACGACGTGCTCAACACGGAGGCCCAGCAGGCCGCCGAATGAGCCCGCGCGCCGACACCATCCCGATCATCGATCTCGGCCCCTGTCTGGCGGGCGAACCCGAAGCGATCGAGCGCGCGACCCGTGAGCTGCGCACAGCGCTGACCGAGATCGGCTTCTATTTCGTCGTCAATCACGGCGTGCCGCCAGACCTGATCCGCAACACTTTCCATCAGGCCGCACGGTTTCATGCCCTGCCGCTGGATCGCAAGATGGAGGTCAGGATCGACAGGCATAACGTCGGGTACCTGCCGATGCGGGGCGATACGTTGCGCACCTCCACGGTCCAGACCGTCACCAAGCCCAATCTCAACGAAGCCTTCTTCGTCGCGCGCGACCTCCCGGCCGACCACCCCGACGTCGTGGCCGACCGGCGCTTCCGCAGCGCCAACCGGTGGCCGTCGAACCTGCCGGGCCTTCGCGAGGCCGTCGTCGCCTATTGCGACACCATGGAGCGGCTGGTCCAGAGGCTGGTGCCGCTCTATGCCCGCGCCCTCGGCCTGCCCCCGACCTACTTCGACGCGCCCTTCGCCGAACCGCAGTACAAGCTGCGCATGACGCACTACCCGAATCAGCCGGCCCTCGCCGACGACGAGTTCGGCATTGCCCCGCACACCGACACCAGCTTCCTCACCCTGCTGGCGCCCAACGACGTGTCCGGCCTGTCGATCCGCAGCCGGGACGGGCGTTGGATCGAGGCGCCTGTCCTGCCCGATGCCTACCTCGTGAACGGCGGTCAATTGCTGCAGCGCTGGACCAATGACGTCTGCCTCGCCACGCCGCATCGCGCCGTCAACCGCAGCGGCGGCGAGCGCTATGCCCTGGCCTTCTTCTGCGACACCACCATCGACTGGCCGATCGCCGCCGTGCCGACCACGGTCGGCCCCGACAGACCGCCGAAGTACGCGACGACCTGCTACACCGACTACATGATCGAGTATCAGAAACGGACCTACGACCTGCTGAATTCCGACCCGCAAGCGGCAGAATGAG
The DNA here is from genome assembly GCA_947466085.1 of Rhodospirillales bacterium. Lineage (GTDB taxonomy): Bacteria > Pseudomonadota > Alphaproteobacteria > Reyranellales > Reyranellaceae > Reyranella. The sequence continues at coordinate 43 of CANIEC010000257.1, read as the reverse complement.
CGAGGGCATCAAGCTCGGGCCGGCGTCGTGCTCCCTCTCAGCC
>CANIEC010000256.1 GCA_947466085.1 Rhodospirillales bacterium | reverse complement strand
CGACTGGTTCAACAATCGCCGGCTGATGGAGCCCATCGGCAACATCCCGCCGGCCGAGGCCGAGGAGCGCTACTACGCCATGCTCGACGAGCACAAACTGGCGGCGTGACTCAAACCAAAAAGCCTCCGGCAAACCCGGGGCGGTTCACCGGGGAGGAGCGTCGGGATCCTGCGTCGGGGAGGGATATCGAGATGATGTGGAGGTTCATTACGAGCTTGATCCTTGGACTAGGGGTGATTACGAGCAGCCAAGCTCAGGAATCGGGCCCGACAGTGGATTGGGCAAAGATCGACTGTCAGTCGTCACCACTTAGCCGCGAGGCCGCTGACCTGTGCGTGCAACGCCGGCAGGCCCAAGCAGCCGAAGACACAGTTTGGTGGATGCAGGTTGGTACTTTTTTCGTCGTCGCGACCCTGATGGCGAACTGTTGGGCGGCAGTCGCCGCAAGTCTGGCCGCTCGAACCTCCGCAAAACACTTCATAGCTGACCGGCGGCCATGGCTCGAAGTCAGCTGCCTCTCTCTGCACCACGATGCAAGTATTCAACCTGACGGGCGCTTGTCCATCGGCTTTGACATCGAGGTCAGCAACAGGGGGAATTCTCCTGCAGAAGAAGTCGTCGTGGGCCTGAGAGTGTTTGACGACATGATGGTTGCCGCCGACTACGCGAGAAACGTCACAAAACCCAATGATGTAACCTTCAGCCAGCCGGTCTTCCCAAGTCAGCATGATCACGTAAGGATCGGATCTGCCGGTAACTTCGACGGCACTCCGCAACCAGCCCTTGGGGGAATGGTGTGGATTGGAGGAAGCGTATTCTACAGATTCTCTGCGGGGGGCGGCGAATATCGAACGCCCTTCGTGTATCGACTGCAACGAGCGGACGCCCAGCCTCTGAGAGACTTCGCACACATACCCAGGGCCGATCTGATTACAGTGTGGAGCTACCCCCCTAACCCGAGCTAAAGGCGGATAACGCCTACGCCAGGGAGAGCACAACCATCACTGCGACAGGCGCCATAAGGGGATAAAGCCAGGCAGATTGATACTAATCCTTTGAGATCAATAGCAACTTATCTGCCCCCACACGGGTGGGGTCGAAGGTTCAATCCCTACAGCGCCCACCACGGATTGATAAGGCTCCGAGACATTTCGCTCCGGAGCCTTTTTCATTCATTTTGGAGCTTCGGAACTATATCGCCTTCTGCGCGGACAATAACGTTTGAAGCTCGGCATTCGCAGACCGCGAAATGGTCGCGAGATTAGCAGCCGCGAGGGGGGCATCGCACACGGATAAGCGCAAGTGGGCCAAACCACCGCGAACGTTCTTATCCCCGCGTCGAGGAGGACCGGCTTACAATTGGCGCAGTCTGCGCGCCGTTCATGATCTCAATGAACTTTTCATCAGCTAACAAGCCGCGTACTGCTCGAGCAAAAGCCTCACGCCACAGCTCACGGCTTGGATCGGGCCGACTGCTAGCTATCTTCGCATAGCCCTTCTGTACCGATGTGTAGACAACGGCGCGCTGAGTATTCGAGTATACTTGCCACTCTACTGTCAGGCTGGCTTCACCGGTCCCTGTCGAGAAATTGCCAAAGCCGGCCAGCGGAAAACAAACGTTCATCTTGGGACGCGTTACTACACCAGCAATCCTAAAATCGGCTGCGATGTCTTTCTTGTCGGTGAAGAGGTCACCGCTACCAACAGTACGCGCGATGCGATACCCGGCCCGTGCGAACTCCTCTTGAAAAGCGTTCTCGTATTCTTGGTCTGTGGCAGCATACTGTCCTGATCGAGCGTGCGCCTGTCCGTGTGGCACACATGCCAACCCGGCCTGAACGGTTACAGTACTGTCTCCACGCTCCCCCCGAACGATTGCGCGTTCGTAAACAATCGACTTCGTTGAAGCGAATGCCTCCGCCATCTTCGGATCGACATCAGGGACTCGCTCGATCTCTTGCATAGGCGCGCACGCACCAACGAGCGCGGCAATTGCCGCAATTGCTGCCCAAATCTTCACTTCGTTCTCCCCCAATCGGTTGAACGTCGCGCACCCTCTCAACTAAATCAAGAACCGGGCTGATGGCCGATTGTCATGCGGTCGAGTCCTGCGCGTAAAGATCAATTCGGCGGCCGCGGTACTCGCGAAGGCCATTCCCTACGACCTGGTTGTCAGCAAGTTGCCTCGCTCCTGGGGGCGGGCCTGATCTAGCGGGCCGGCCCGTCCATCACGATGGCCACGCGGCCGGTGACGCTGCGCTCGAGGAGCGCGCGCATCGCCTGCGCGGCGTCGGGGAGGGCGAAGGTCCGGTCGACGTGCGGGCGGCAGAGACCCTGTTCGCACCAGCCGCGGATGCGCTCCGCCAGGGCGAAGGTGCGCTCCGCCTCCTCGAAGCGTGCATCGTGCGGGCTCCAGCCGACATAGTAGCCGTAGTTGAAGCCCGTCACGGCCAGGGTCTTCACCAGCAGGATGTTGGCCGGGATCTGGGGAATCGTGCCGCTGGCGAAGCCGATGGGGCAGATGCGCCCGCCCACGGCCATGCACCGAAGGGACTGGGTGAAGACGTCGCCGCCGACCGGATCGTAGACGCGGTCGACGCCGCGGCCGCCGGTGAGCTTCAGAACTTCCTCGCGGAAGTCGGTCGCGCTGTAGTCGATCACGTGGTCGGCGCCATGCGCCTTGGCGAACGCCGTCTTGCGCGGGCCGCCCGCGGTGGCGATCACCGTCGCGCCGAGTATCTTGCCGATCTCGACCGCCGCCATGCCCACGCCGCCCGCCGCCGCATGGACCAGCAGCGTGTGTCCCGGCTGCACGTCGAGTGCCTCGGGCCAGGTCAGGGCGCCGGCCGAGGTCGGATAGGAGATGGCGAGCTGGATCGCCTCGATGAATCCCACGGTGCTGGGCTTGGGGAAGACATTGACCTCATGGGCCACGACTTCCTCGGCAAGTCCGCCCCAGTCGAGAACCGCCACGACCTCGTCGCCGACTTTCACCCGCGTGCAGGCGGGATCGGCTTCGGTGACGATGCCGGACGCCTCGGTGCCGGGCGCGAAGGGGAAGGGCGGTCGCCGCTGGTACTTGCCCGCGATGACAAGGGTCGTGGCGAAGCTGACGCCGGCCGCGCGGATGCGGATACGCACCTGGCCGGGCTTCAGCGGCGCCGACTCGACATCTTCGAGACGCAAGTCTTCGGGGCCGCCCCACTGGCGGCAGATCATGGCCTTCATGAGGTGCCTTCCATCAGGCGCCGAGGGCGCCGACGATGGCAATCGAACAGACGTTGCGCGCCGGGAAGCCGCCAAGGTTGTGGGTAAGGCCGAGGCGGACGTCGGGACGCTGCCGGGCGCCGGCGCGGCCCTGCAGCTGGAGATACATCTCGTAGATCATGCGGATGCCGGAGGCGCCGATCGGATGGCCGAAGCATTTCAGGCCGCCGTCGATCTGGCACGGCACCTTGCCGTCCGAATCGTAGAAGCCGTCGAGTACGTCCCGCACCGCGCCGCCTTCCGGCGAGATGAACAGGTCCTCCAGCGTCACCAGTTCGGTGACGGAAAAGCAGTCGTGGCATTCCACCAGGCTGAGCTGCTCGCGCGGCCGGTCGATGCCGGCCTCGCGGTAGGCGCGCTGGGCGGCGATGCGGGCCGTGGCGAAATAGCTTCCGTCCCAGGTGTTGAACTGCTCCTCGACGCCATTGGAGCCCGCGATCTGGAGCGCCTTGACCGACACGATGTCCTTCTTGCCGAGGCTGCGCGCGATCTCTGGAGTGGTGACGATGGCTGCGGCGGCGCCGTCGCTCACGCCACAGCAGTCGTAGAGCCCCAGCGGATCGGCGATCAGCGGCGCGTTCAGGACGTCGGCTTCGGTAATCGCACGCTGCAGGTGAGCCTTGGGATTCTTGACGCCATTGGCATGGCTCTTGACCGAGATGTGGGCCATTGCCCGCTTGAGGTCGTCCCGGCCGATGCCGTGCTTGGCGCGATAGGCCGAGGCGAGCTGGGCGAAGCTCCCGGGGGCGGTGAGGTTCGACCACCACAGCGGTGGGGTCGATCCGGCATTGAGGCTTGGCAGACCGCCGAAGCCGGTGTCCTTCAGCTTCTCGACACCCAGCGCCAAGGCCATGTCGCAGGCGCCGGCCGCGACGGCATAGACCGCCGACCGGAAGGCATCGGAGCCGGAGGCGCAGTAGTTTTCCACGCGGCTGACGGGAATGTAGTCGAAGCGTAGCGTCTCGGAGAGCGGCAGGCCCGACTTGCCGACATGGACCTCGTCGAGGCAGGTCGAAAGCCAGGCAGCATCGATCTGCTTGCGCTCGATGCCGGCATCGGCGATCGCCTCCTCGAAGGCGCCGACCATCAACTCCTCGGCGCCTTTGTCCCAGTGCTCGCCGAAGCGCGTACACCCCATGCCGACGATGGCGACCTTGTCGCGAATTCCAGAGGCCATGCCAATGTCTCCCTAGCCGAGCTGCAGCGGCAGTCGCTTTACGCCGCGCAGGATGAGCGAATCGTGCCATTCCGGGTCGCCGCCGGAAAGCCGGACGTCAGGCAGTCGTTCCGCGAGCCGGGTCGCGGCGATCTGTGCCTCCAGTCGTGCCAGCGGCGCGCCCAGGCAGAAATGGATGCCGTGACCGAAGGTGAGGTGGACATTGGGCTCGCGGCCGATGTCGAACCGGTCGGGATCGGCGAAGGCCTCGGGATCGCGGTTGGCCGAGTTCATGAAGGCGAAGAGGCGCTGGCCTTCGCGAATCGTCTTGCCGCCCAACTCGAGGTCCGCGGCGGCGACACGCGCGAGGGCGCCCGAGGGACCGTCGTAGCGCAGGTATTCCTCGACCGCGCTCCCGGCCAGGGACGGATCGGCGACCAGGCGCTCCCACTGCTCGCGATGTCGCATCGAGTAGAGGAAGCCGTTGCCGATCAGGTTGGTGGTCGTTTCGTGACCGGCGAACAGGAGCAGGATGCAGGTGCCGATGATCTCGTCGGTCGTGAGCGCATCGCGGTCGTCGCGCGCCAGCACGAGATGGCTGATCATGTCGTCGTGCGGCTCTGCGGTCCGTGCCTCGACCAGGCTGCGGAAATAATCCGACATGGCCTTGGCGCCGGATTCGGCACGAAGGTACTTGTTGCCGGCGACCTGGGCCGTGCCGATGAACAGGGCGATGTCGTCGGACCAGACCTTTACGCGTTCGAGGT
>CANIEC010000255.1 GCA_947466085.1 Rhodospirillales bacterium | reverse complement strand
CGATCTCCTCCGGCGGTGCGCCGGTGAGGCTCTGGACCTCGAACTCGAAACCCGCGGAGTTGCCCAGCCCCGCGATCGGCGGCGGGTTGAAGGCGTAGACGTTGGCCGCGGCCACGCGCTGGAACGCCTTGTTGAGCCGTTCCAGCACCGCGAAGGCCGACAGGTCGTGACCGGGCCGCTCGGCATAGGGCTTCAGCGAGACGATCATCATGGCGCGGTTGGGCAGGTTCAGCCCGTCGAGCAGACTGGTGCCGCTCACGGTGAAGAAGTTCTGCAGCCACGGCTGGCCCGTCAGCATGGCCTCGACCTCGGTCACCGCCTCCAGCGTGCGGCTGGTCGAGGCGGCGTCGGGCAGCTGGATCTCGGCCATGAAGGAGGACTGGTCCTCCTCGGGCAGGAAGCCGGTGGGCACGATACGCAGCAGCCCACCGGTGGCCAGCGCGAACAGGGCGACCAGGCCGACCGCCAGCACGCTGCGCCGGATCAGCGGCGCCGCCAGCCGCAGGTAGCCGTTGCGCGTGGCATCGATGCCGCGCTGGATGCGCGCCATCAGGCCGCGCGGCGCGCCGCGACGGGTGAGCAGCAGGGCGCACAGCGCCGGCGAGAGCGACAGCGCGTTGATCGCCGAGATCACCATGGCGACCGAGATGGTGAGCGCGAACTGCTGGTAGAGCTTGCCGGCGATGCCCGGCATGAAGGCCGTCGGGATGAACACCGAGAGCAGCACCAGGGTGATGGCGATGATCGGCCCCGTGACCTCGGCCATCGCCTTCTCGGTGGCCTCGGCCGGCGTGAGGTGCGGCTCCTTCTCCAGCGTGTGCTCGACCGCCTCGACCACGACGATGGCGTCGTCGACCACGATGCCGATGGCCAGCACCAGCGCCAGCAGCGACACGGTGTTGAGCGAGAAGCCCATCATCTGCATCACCGCGAAGGTGCCGATCAGCGCCACCGGCACGGCGATGATGGGAATCAGCGTTGCCCGCAGGCTGCCCAGGAACAGGAACACGACGATGCCGACCAGCACGAAGGCCTCGATCAGCGTCTTCACCACGCTATGGATCGTCGCCTCGACGAACACCGTCGTGTCGTACATCACCTCGAAGGCGACATCCTCGGGGAGCCGGTCCTGGAGGTCCTTCAGCACCTGGCGCACGCCCTCGGCGGTGGCCAGCGCATTGGCGCCCGCGAGCTGGTAGATGTTGATGCCAGCCGCCGGCTTGCCGTTGTAGCGCGTCGTGACGTCGGCATTGGCCGAGCCCAGCTCGACCCGGCCGATGTCGCGGATGCGCAGCAGCGCGCCGTCGGGGTTCGCGCGCACGCTGATGTTGCCGAACTCCTCGGCCGAGGTCAGCCGGCCCTTGGCCGTGATGTTGAGCTGGAAGTCGACGCCGTCGAGCAGCGGCGCGGCGCCGACCCGGCCGACCGCGGCCTGCATGTTCTTGGCCTCGATCGCCTTCACCACGTCCTGCGAGGTGATGCCGAGGCTCGACATGCGGTCGAGGTCGAGCCACACGCGCATGGCGTAGTCGAGCCCGCCGAACAGGCCGGCCGAGCCGACACCGGGCACGCGCTGCATCGCGTCGAGCACGTTGATGGTGGCGAAGTTCGAGAGAAACAGCGCGTCGCGCGTGCCCTTCGGCGAATAGACGGCGACCACCTGCAGCAGGGCCGAGGATTGCTTCTTCACCAGCACGCCGTTGCGCTGCACCTCGTCGGGAAGCTGCGGCATGGCGCGGTTGATGCGGTTGTTGACGTTGACCGTGTGGTCCTGCGGGTTCGAACCCACCTTGAAGTAGACGCTGAGGGCATAGCTGCCGTCGCTGCCCGAGGTCGACTTCATCGAGATCATGTTCTCGACGCCGTTGACGTTGCGCTCGATGATCTGCGCCACGCTCTCCTCGACCACCTGGGCCGAGGCGCCGGGATAGCTGGTCGTGACGGTGACTTCCGGCGGCACGATATTGGGGAACTGCGCGATCGGCAGGCTGCCCAGCGCCAGCAGGCCCGCGATGACCATGATCGCGGAGACGACGAAGGCGAGCCGCGGGCGGCGGATGAAGACGGCGGCGATGCCCATGGGATCAGCGCTTCGGCTGGCCGGCGGGGGCCGGCGCCGGCTGCGCCTCGACCGTCATGCCCGCGCGCACCCGCTGCTGGCCCTGCACGATGACGCGGTCGCCCTCCTTGAGGCCGCTCGCCACCGCGATCATGCCGTCGCGCACGAAGTCGACGGTGATGCGGCGCTGCTCGACGACGCCCTTGCCGTCGACGACGTAGACGTAGCGGCCGGTCTGGTCGATCGCCATCGCGGCCAGCGGCACCACCATCACCTTGGCCGGTTCGTTGCCCTCGACGATCACGCGCACCGTCTGGCCGTCGGTCAGCAGCTCGTCGGCATTGTCGAACACCGCGCGCGCCATCTGGCCGTCGGTGGTGGGATCGACCGCGACGTCGATGAAGTCGACCTTGCCCTTCTCGGGGTACAGCTTGCCGTCGGCGAGGCGCAGCCGCACGGCGAGCGGCTCGCCGGCGCGCAGGTCGCGGCGCACGTTCAGCAGGTCCACCTGGGGGACCGAGAACAGGGCACGGATCTGCCGCTCGTTGACGATGGTGGCGAGGACGCCCGATTCCGGCCCGACGAGGTTGCCCGGCGAGACGGAGGAGCGGCCGATCAGGCCGGCGATCGGCGCCGTGATCTTCGTGTAGGAGAGCTGCAGTTCGGCATCCTCGAGCTGCGCCTCGGTATCGTCGAGCGTGGCCTTGGCCTGAAGCTGCTCGGCGAGCCGCTGGTCGTAGGAGACCTGCGAGACGTTGTTGGTGCGCAGCAACTCGGCCGCGCGCTTGAGCTGGGCGTCGGCATTGATCAGCGCCGCCTGCGCCCCGTCACGCAGCGCCCGCTTCTGGTTCACCGCGATGCGATAGGACGTGGGGTCGATGGTGAACAGGAGCTGGCCCTCCGTCACCTTGGTGCCGTCGGCGAACTCGCGCTTGCCGAGCACGCCTTTGACCCGGGCGCGCAGCTCGACCTTTTCGAAAACCGCGAGCCGGCCGACATATTCCGACTGCGGCGCCAGCGTCCGCACCTCGACCGGCCGCACCAGCACGACCGGCGGCGCGTTCTCGGCCGACTTGGTCTGCGCGCCGGCCGGCAGAGCGAAGGAGAGACCGAGAAGAACACCGGGAAGCAATCCGACAAGCCGTCGACCGAGAGCAAGGGAAAGCTGCCCAAAACCGCGCGCCCCGTATCTCATCTCTCAACTCCAAGTCCTTGTCGAAGCCTGCGATGAACGGGCCTCTGAGCGTCACCAAGCATACTTCCACACCATACAGGCTGCATGACCTATTCAACAATTTATTGCAACGAAGGAGACGGGATTGGCCGACGTCAGAGGGGCTCGACGAGGAACGGTGATCGCGCACGAGCGTTGATGCCCGCCGGTTTCCGGCCCCAAGCGAGGATCATGGACCCCTATATCGTGATGCTCGCCGGCTTCGGCGCCATCGTGCTCCTGACGGCCTGGCTTCCCATGTTGCTGAAGGAGCTGCCGCTCTCACTGCCGATTTTCTGCGTCGCCGCCGGCGCCCTGCTGGCCGGTGCCTTCGATTATGCCCAGGCTCCCGCGCCACAGGCCCATCTCAAGCTGACGGAGCGGCTGACCGAAGCCGTGGTCATCGTGGCGCTGATGGGCGCCGGGCTGAAGCTGGACCGGCCGCTTGCCTGGGCGACCGCCGGCCTCACCTGGCGGCTGCTGGGCCTCGCCATGCCCTTGACCATCCTCGCCATCGCCCTGCTGGCCCACGGGCTCCTGGGCGTCGGGCTGGCCGCGGCGCTGCTGCTTGGCGCGGCGCTCTCTCCCACCGATCCCGTGCTCGCCAGCGATGTCCAGGTCGGCCCGCCGGGGCAAGGCGGAGAAGACGAGGTTCGCTTCACCCTGACCGCCGAGGCCGGCCTGAACGACGGGCTTGCCTTCCCCTTCGTCCATCTCGCGATCCTGCTCGCGGCGGCGAGCACGATTGGCGAGGGGTGGTGGCTGAACTGGCTGACGATGGACCTCGGCTGGCGGCTGGCGGCGGGGATCGCCGTCGGGGTCGCCGTTGGTCGCGGACTGGGGTGGCTGACGTTCCGCCTGCCCAACCGCTCAAAGCTTTCGAGGACAGGTGACGGGTTCGTCGCACTGGGCATCACCGCGGTGGCCTACAGCCTCGCCGAGATGGCGCACGGATACGGGTTCCTGGCGGTCTTCGTCTCCGCGGTCGCTTTCCGGAGCTTCGAGCGGCGGCATCGCTACCACGAGACGCTGCACGATTTCGCCGAACAGATCGAACGCCTGCTCATGATGATGCTTCTCGTGCTGTTCGGCGGCGCGCTGGCGGAAGGCGGCCTGCTGCGGGACACCAGCTGGGCGGTTGTCGGCTTTGCGGTGCTCACGCTTCTGGTCGTCCGGCCGCTCGTCGCGTGGATCAGCCTGATCGGCCGCAAGGAGCCCACGCCCGAGAGGGCGATCATCGCCTTCTTCGGCATTCGCGGCATCGGTTCGGTCTACTATATCGCCTTCGCTCTCGGGCGAGCGCCCTTCGAAGAGCCAGACCTCCTCTGGAACACCGTATCGCTGGTGATCGTCATCTCGATCGCGCTGCATGGAACGACCGTGACCCCGATCATGCGATTCATCGACAAGCACCGGGGACGGTGACTCCCACCTTCAACGCGAGGGAACGCGACCGACGACGCGGCGTTACAGACGCGACGGTGGAGAGAATGACATGGGTTACAGGGTTCTGGCGGTTTGCGCCGCGTCCCTTTCGCTGTCGGTGGTCACCCCGGTCCTTGCCCAGGGCTCCTTCGGCCCGCTCTCCATCGAAAGCTGCCCGGACTACGTGGCAAAGGCGACAAGCCAGGTTCAGATGGCGACCGGCTGCAACTTTCCGGGTTTGCGCTGGAGCATGGACCCTGCCGACCATATGGCATGGTGCAAAGCTGCATCCCCACGTGACCGCGGCCGTGAAGACGACGAACGCCGCAAGGCCTTGGGGACCTGCCGGGGCGATTTCGGGGCGGTCCCGATCAAGAACTGCAACGAGTACGCGGCCAGGTCACGATCGCAGGTGGAGCTTGCCCAGTCGCTGCAGTCGGATTGCGTCTTCGAAGGTATGCGGTGGAGTTCGAACCTGGTTCAGCACGTGAACTGGTG
>CANIEC010000254.1 GCA_947466085.1 Rhodospirillales bacterium | reverse complement strand
TCGATCTCCGATTCGAGGCGTGTCACGTAGTTGCGCACCTTCGGGCCCACGAAGGCGTTCATCGCCGTCGTCGTGAACCGTTCGAACTCGCGGAACTGCGGCGACACCGACGACGATGTGGTGGCGAAGCACTCCGGATATTCCTCGCGCACGATCTCCAGGGCGCGCGCCTCGTGCGTGGCATCCAGATAGGAGAAGAGGAAGCAGATCGCGATCGCCTGGACGCCGGCTTCCTTCAGCTCGCGCGCGGCCTGCCGCACGCCGTCCTCGTCGAGCGGCTGCAACACCTCGCCGCGCGGCGGCACAAGCCGTTCTGTCACGGTCTTGCGATGGCGGCGCTTCACCAGCGGGCGGTCCTGCCAGGGAATGTCCTGCATGATCGAGTAGTGCTGCGGCCGCTGGTGGCGGCCGATATGCAGGATGTCACGATAGCCGCCGGTGGTGATCATGCCGGTGACGGCACCGTCGTGTTCCAGGATTGCATTCGTGGCGATGGTCGTGCCGTGGAACACCGTGTCGATCGTCTCGCGCGGGATCGAATACTTGTCGCAGAGCGCCATCAGCCCGTGCACGACGCCGCGGGACGGATCGTCCGGCGTGGTCGAGACCTTGTGTACCGCGGTGCGGCCGGCCTCGGTGTCCGCGTAGACCAGGTCCGTGAAGGTGCCGCCCACGTCCACGCCGATCAACCGCATCGCTGCCTCCCTATGCCTCGCATTGCCCCGCAGAGAGCAAGGACCGCGCCAACGCCCCCTGGGTTGTCGAATTGCCCCCAAGGAATTCTACAGTGCTGGCATGCAGCTTGCTTGGCCTCTGCCATGGCCAAGCAGCCGGACATTGAACTCGTTTCCCTGACCAAGCGCTACGGCGAGACGCTGGCGGTCGATTCCATCGGCCTGCTCATCCCGGCGGGGTCCTACTGCTGCCTGCTCGGCCCCAGCGGCTGCGGCAAGACCACCACCCTGCGCATGATCGCAGGTCACGAGGAAGCGTCCGAGGGCGACATCATCCTGGGAGCTGAGAACATCACAGGCCTGCCGCCGGCGGCGCGCGGGACCGCGATGATGTTCCAGAGTTATGCGCTCTTTCCGCATCTCGATTGCACCGACAATGTGGCTTTCAGCCTCAAGATGCGTGGCGTCGACAAGGACACGCGCCGGGCCCGCGCCGTCGAGATGCTGAAGCGCGTCCACATGGATGCCTATGGCGGTCGCCTGCCGGCCCAGCTCTCCGGCGGCCAGCAGCAGAGGGTCGCGCTGGCGCGGGCGCTGATCACCGATCCACAGGTGCTGCTGCTCGACGAGCCGCTGTCGGCGCTGGATCCCTTCCTGCGCGTCAAGATGCGCGAGGAGCTGAAGAGCCTGCAGACGCGGCTCGGCATCTGCTTCATCCACGTGACGCACAGCCAGGACGAGGCGATGGCGCTGGCCGATCTGGTCGTGGTGATGAACGGCGGCAGGATCGAGCAGGCGGCGCCGCCGCGCGAGGTCTTCAACCGCCCGGCTTCGGCCTTCGTCGCCAGGTTCATCGGCGGCCACAATGTGCTGCCCGCGGCCGTCGCGCGCGCGGGCGCGGGCGCGGGGCCGTTCGTCGCCATTCGCGCCGACCGGGTGTCGGTGCAGGCCGGTACATCGGCCGCAGCCGGTGCCACCTCGCTGCAGGGCGTGGCGCGCTCGGTCGAATATCTCGGCTCGACCGTGCAGGTCGGCATCGACGTAATCGGGCTCGACACCCTGTCGGCCACGCTCTCCGAGGCGCGCTTCGATGCATCGCCCGTTCGGCCCGGCGAGCCCGTGCTCCTGTCGTGGAATCCCGAGGACGTGCACGTGCTGGGGCGCTGACGAGGACTTTCTAGGGAGGCGGCCCCGCGCCGTCGTGGTTCAAGGAGGGAAGACGAGATGGCTCGGAAATCGAATGGCGGCATCGGCCGCCGCAGGATGCTCAAGGGCGCTGCCGGGATCGCCGGCGCGGCCGTCGGCAGCGGCGCCATCACCGGCTTCCCGGTGATCTGGGCGCAGAACAACAAGAACATCGTGCTGCGCCAGTGCGGCACCGGTGTGTCGGCGATCAACGAGATCGCGGAGAAGTGCAAGGCCGACCTCGGCATCACGCTCCAGATGACGGCGCTCGATTCCGATGCGGTCGTGCAGCGCGTCGTGACGCAGCCGAATTCTTTCGATATCGGCGACATCGAATACTGGATGATCAAGAAGGTCTTCCCGGCGAACACGCTGCAGGCGATGGACGTCAAGAAGATCAAGCTGTTCGACAAGATCGTGCCGATCTTCACCACCGGCAAGCTCAAGGCCGACAGCGTCATCGCCCAGGGCACGGCGCCCAGCACCGTCAGCTTCGTGGAGGGTGCGGGCTCGACCAAGTTCGCCAAGGGCCAGACCCAGTGGTTCACGGCGGTGCCCACGATCTACAACGCCGATACGCTTGGCATCCGGCCCGACCTGGTCGGCCGCAAGATCGATTCGTGGAAGGACATCCTCGACCCGAAGTTCAAGGGCAAGACGTCGATCCTGAACATCCCGTCGATCGGCATCATGGACGCCGCGATGATCTGCGAGGCGGCCGGCATCGTGAAGTACGGCGACAAGGGCAACATGACCAAGGCGGAGATCGACAAGACCATCGATTTCCTGATCAAGACCAAGAAGGAGGGCCAGTTCCGCGCCTTCTGGAAGACCTTCGACGAATCGGTGAACCTGATGACCTCGGGCGAGGTCGTGATCCAGTCGATGTGGTCGCCGGCGGTGTCGGCGGTGCGCGGCAAGGGCGTGCCCTGCGTCTACCAGCCCCTCAAGGAAGGCTATCGTGCCTGGGGCGGCGGTCTGGCGCTCGCCAAGCACCTCCAGGGCGCGCAGCTCGACGCGGCCTACGACTACATCAACTGGTACCTGTCCGGCTGGGTCGGCGCCTTCCTCAACCGCCAGGGCTATTATTCGGCGGTGCTCGATACGGCCAAGGCCAACATGACGGCCGACGAGTGGGGCTTCTGGATGGAAGGCAAGCCGGCCCAGGGCGACATCAAGAACCCGCAGGGTCAGATCGTCGAGAAGGCCGGCGCGGTCCGCGACGGCGGCTCGTTCTACGACCGCATGGGCGCCGTTGCCTGCTGGAACGCGGTGATGGATGAGGACCGCTACATGGTCCAGAAGTGGAACCAGTTCATCGCGGCCTGATCGTTTCGAATGTTTCGAATGTTGCGTTTAACGTCCTCAAACTGCCTCTCCCCCTAACGGGGGAGAGGGTATGAATTGATGAACCGCGTAAAGTCCTGGGTCACCTACCTGCAGGTCGCGCCGCTCGCGCTGGTGTTCCTGCTGTTCCTCATCGTCCCGATCGCCACGATCGTGGTGGTGAGCTTCTTCGACTACAACACGACCCAGATCATTCCGGCCTTCCTGCTGCAGAACTACGAGGAACTACTGCTTTCGCCGGTGACGTGGCGGACCTATCAGCAGACGATCCAGTTCGCGCTGATCACTTGGGCGCTGACCCTCTTGATCGGCTTCACCGTTGCCTATTTCGTGGCCTTCCACGTGCGCTCGCCCACGATGCAGACAGTGCTGTTCCTGCTCTGCACCATCCCGTTCTGGACCTCCAACGTCATCCGCATGATCTCGTGGATCCCGTTCCTCGGGCGCCACGGTCTTGCCAATACGACGCTGATGAACCTCGGCCTGATCAAGGAACCGCTGGAGTTCCTGCTCTATTCGGATTTCTCGGTCGTGCTGGCCTATGTCCACCTCTACACGCTGTTCATGGTGGTGCCGATCTTCAACTCGATGATGCGCATCGACCGCAGCCTGCTCGAAGCCGCGCGCGACGCCGGCGCGAGCGGCTGGCAGACACTGGTCAACGTCATCCTGCCGCTGTGCAAGCCGGGCATCGCCATCGGCTCGATCTTCGTCGTCACCATCGTGATGGGCGACTTCGTTACCGTGCGCATGATGAGCGGGGGGCTCAGCGCCTCGGTCGGCCTGATGATGGCGAACGCCATGTCGCTGCTGCAGTATCCCGCCGCGGCGGCCAACGCGGTGATTCTGCTCCTGCTGGTCCTGTTCATCGTCGCGGCCATGATGCGCCTGGTCGACATCCGCAAGGAGCTGTGACGTGCAGCATGGCAAGCGCGGTCCCGCCTTCTGGTTCCTCGGCGCCTTCTTCTGCCTGTTCGTGCTGTTCCTCTACGGCCCGACCCTGACCATCCTGATCCTGTCGTTCCAGGGACCGGGGGGCGGGCTCACCTTCCCGATGAATGGCGTCTCGCTGCACTGGTTCAGGAACCTGTTCGAGAAGCAGATGGTCGGCGACTTCGCGGGCTCGCTGCAGCGCTCGTTGATCCTGGGCGTCGCCGTCATGCTGGTGACGGTCGTTGCCGCCTTCTCGGCGGGGCTCGCCTTCCGCTCGCGCTTCCGCGGCTCGGGCGTCATCTTCTACCTCGCCATCGCGAGCCTGATCGTGCCCTCGATCCTGATCAGCCTGGGCATCGGCCTGCTGTATCGCGTGCTGGGTTGGGATCCCGCCTGGTACAGCTCGGCCTTCGGGGCGCACCTGACTTGGACCCTGCCGTTCGGCCTGCTGATCATGTTCGCCGTCTTCAACCGCTTCGACCGCCGCTACGAGGAGGCCGCCCGCGACCTCGGCGCGACCTCGTGGCAGACGATCCGGCATGTCATCGTCCCGATCCTGCTGCCCAGCCTGATCGGCGTCGGCCTGTTCGGCTTCACGCTCTCCTACGATGAGTTCGCGCGCAGCCTCTACACCGCCGGGACATTCAACACCCTGCCGCTCGAGATCTACGGCATGACCACCAATGTGACGACGCCCGTGCTCTATGCGCTGGGCACCGTGACGACCGGCGTGTCGTTCGTCGTGATCGCGCTGTCGCTGCTGTCGGTCACGTGGTTGCGCCGCCGCCGGGCGCGGCATGGCAGCGATGCCGGAAAGGCCGCCTGAGATGACACGTCGTGCAAGAGTGCTGCGCCTGCCGACGGCGGGGCCGCAGGATACGGCGCCGCTCGCCGCCGCCATCGCATCGGGCGAGATCGACGCCGGCAGCATCGTTGCCATCGTCGGCAAGACCGAGGGCAATGGCTGCGTCAACGATTTCACCCGCGGCTACGCCACCCTGGCCTTGAAGCTGGTGCTGGCAGAGGCGCTGGGCTGCCCGCTTGGCGAGATCGAGAAGCGGGTGGCCATTGTGATGTCCGGTGGCACAGAGGGCGGGCTGTCGCCGCACCTGATCGTCTTCTGCCGCGAGAACGCGCCGCCGCCGGCCTCCGCCGGGCCGCGACTGGCGATCGGTGTTGGCCTGACGCGCGCGTTCAAGCCGGAGGAGATCGGCCGGGCGCCG
>CANIEC010000253.1 GCA_947466085.1 Rhodospirillales bacterium | reverse complement strand
TTCGACACGGACGCCTTCGCCTTGATCATGCCGCGCTGGCTCGACACCTCGACCCAGTCACCGTTCCTGATGCCCTTCGCCTTGGCCAGCCGCTCGCCCATCTCGACGAACATCTCCGGCTGGACCACGGCGTTGTCGTGGACGTTCTTGGTCCAGTAGTGGAAGTGCTCTGCGAGACGATACGAGGTCGCCACGATCGGGAACTTGTCGGGCGTGCCGAACGACTTGGCATCGGCCGCGAACACCCGTGCCACCGGATTCGTGCTGACCTTGGGATGCAGCGGATTGGCGATGTAGGCGTCCATCGGCTCGTAATGCTCGGGGAACGGACCGTCCGGCATGGCCGTGCGCGAGAAGAGCCGCGCCGTGCCTTCCTGGTTCATGATGAACGGGCCGACCGCCTTGTCGGGCGCCACCGTCGGCGCATAGTCCGGCACGTCCGCACCGACCCAGCGCGAGCCGTTCCAGGTGATGTACTTCTTGCGCTCGCTCCATGCCTTGCCATCCGGATCGGCCGAGGCGCGATTGTAGAGCAGGCGCCGGTTGGCCGGCCAGGCGTAGCCCCAGTTCGGATGGACGCCGAGACCGCTCGGGTCGCTGGCGTCGCGCCGCATCGACATGTTGCCGGCCTCGGTATAGACGCCGGTGTAGATCCAGCACGCACCGGCGGTCTTGCCGTCGTCGCGCATCACGGCGAAGCCCGGCAGCAACTGGCCCGCCTTCAGCATCACCTTGGTGGGATCGGCCGGATCGGGCAGGTCCTCCAGCGCGTAGCCGTTGATTTCCTTCAGGAGTTCGACCGGCTCGGGATGCGCGGGCTTGGCGTAGTTCCAGGTCGTATTGAGGATCGGATCGGGAAAGGCGCCGCCTTCCTTCGAGTAGAGCCCGCGCAGACGGCTGTGCAGATCGGCGATGATCTGGATGTCGCTGCGCGATTCGCCCGGTCCCTCCACGGACTTCCAGTGCCACTGGATCACCCGGCTGGAGTTGGTGAATGTCCCCTCGTCCTCGGCATAGGCCGTGGTCGGAAGCTGGAAGACCTCGGTCTGGATCGCCTTTGGATCGACGTTGTTGAACTCGCCGTGGTTTTCCCAGAAGCGCCCCGTCTCGGTCTCGAGCGGATCCATGATGACGAGCCACTTGAGCTTCGACAGCCCCGCCTGGACCTTGGCCTTGTTGGGCGCCGCCATCATGACGTTGAGCCCCTGGCAGAACAGGCCGTTCATCTGGCCGCCCGCCATCATGTCGACGATCTTGAGAACGTCGTAGGCGGTGTCGAACTTGGGCAGGTAATCATAAGCCCAGTCGTTTTCCCGGGTGGCCGCCTTGCCGAACAGGCTCTTCTGCTGGCTGACGAAGAACTTCCCGTAGTTCTGCCAGAAGCTGGTCTGGCCGGGGCGAATGGGCTTGAAGGCACGCGCCTTCATGTAGTCGGCGTAGGTCGCCTCCCGCTCGCTCGGCAGGACAAGGTAACCCGGCGTCGAGGTCGTCAGCAGCCCGAAGTCGGTGATGCCCTGCACGTTGGAGTGGCCGCGCAGCGCGTTCACACCGCCGCCCGGGATGCCCATGTTGCCCAGCAGGAGCTGGATCATGGCCATGCTGCGGATGTTCTGCGCACCGGTCGTGTGCTGCGTCCAGCCGAGCGCATAGAGCGAGGTCATCGAACGCTCGCCGTTGGCGGTCGAGGCGATCAGCTCGCAGACCTTCAGGAACTTGTCCTTCGGCGTGCCGCAGATCCGCTCCACCATCTCGGGCGTGTACCGCTCGACATGGGCCTTCAGCAGGTTGATGGCACAGCGCGGGTTCTGCAGGGTCTCGTCGACCTTCGCCATGCCCTGCTCGTCGAACTCGTACTCCCAGGCCGAGCGATCGACGTAGTTCTTGCGGGCCTCGTCGTAGCCCGTGAACAGCCCGTCCTCGAACTTGAAGCCTTCCTTCACGATGTAGGAGGCATTGGTGTAGGCGTTGACGTACTTCTGGTGGATCTTGCCGTTACCCAGCAGGTAACGCATCACGCCCGAGAGGAACGCGATGTCGGTGCCCGGCCGGATCGGCGCATAGAGGTCCGAAACCGCGGCCGAGCGCGTGAAGCGCGGATCGACCACGATCAGCTTGGCGCCGTTGTTGGCCTTCGCCTCGACAACCCACTTGAAGCCGCACGGATGGGCTTCGGCGGCGTTGCCGCCCATGATCAGAACGACGTCAGCATTCTTGATGTCGTTCCACGAGTTCGTCATCGCGCCACGTCCGAATGTGGGGCCAAGACTGGCCACCGTCGGTCCGTGTCATATTCGTGCTTGGTTCTCCAGGGCCAGTATGCCGGTCGACCGGATGGCCTTGTAGGTGAGGTAACCCGCCTCGTTGCTGCAGGCGGAGCCGGCGAGGAAACCTGTGCTCACCCAGCGGTTGACCGTGACGCCGTCGCGATTCTTCGCGATGAAGTTCTTGTCGCGGTCTTCCTTGGCGAGCTTGGCGATGCGCTCCATCGCAAATTCCCAGCTCACGCGCTCGAACTTGTTGGAGCCCGGCTTGCGGTGCATCGGATACTGGAGGCGGTTGACGCTGTTGGCGAAGCCCAGCGACGCCGCGCCGCGCGCGCAGAGTGTGCCGCGATTGATCGGGTTGTCCGAATCGCCCTCGATGTGGACGACCCGCGCCTTGGAGTCCTTCGCGCCGTCGGCCGACGAGTAGACCAGGACACCGCAGCCCACCGCGCAGTAGGGGCAGGTATTGCGGGTCTCGGTGGCCTTCTCCAGCCGGAAGGGTCGCACGCCGGCGGCGAGGCTCTCGCCCGCGCCCATGAAGCCCAACGCACCGACGGAAGAGGCGGCGAGGCCAGCGGCGCTCACCTTCATGAATTGCCGACGTGTGACGGCCATGTTTCGCTCCATCCCAAGCGACGCGCATGAGGCGGTTGACCGCCTCTTTTACTGCGTCTTGAACAGTGAAACGCGGCAGGGACCATGAATCAACAAATATTTCATGAATAACTGAAAGTTGAGGGCACCCCTCGCGTGCGACCCCGCAGATCCCCGCCCCCTCAGGGCTTCCTTTGGAAGCCCCAGGTTTGCGCCAGAATCTCCCCCATCCGGGCGGCTATGATCCGGTTGCCGAGGCTCTCGTTCACGCCATCCCGGGCGTAATGGATGTGGTCGGCGTAGATCGTGCCCTTCTCCCCGGCGAAGATCTGCGTCAGGTCGAAGACGGGCGCGCCGCCGTCGCGCAGGGTCATCAGCCCGGTGACGATGTTCCTGTAGAGGTCGCGATACGTAAGGTCACCGACGAGGCGCTTCTCCTCCTCGGTGAGCTCCTTGCCGATGGCCGGTGCCGGCTGGATGAAGTAGGCCGCCTTCACATTGTTGTCCCGCGCGACCGCGAACGTGGCCTTCACGTACTTCTGATAGAGGCCAAGCTGGACGTCGAAGGCCAGCTTGTGGTTCCGCTGAATTTCCTCCGGCAGGTGGAAGATGCTGTTCAGCGTGGTCTTCTTGGTCGACTTGAAGATGTCCTTGCCCTTGGCAGCCTGCTCGATCCCCCGCACCACCATGTAGGCGGCGTGCGAATGGCCGAGGATCGGATTGAGCGCCAGGGTGCCGGCGATCCGGCCCATGACCCAACCGATCGCCGCGTCGCCGAAATTCTCGTCGGCCACGAAGGGATTGACGTCGAGGAAGTTGCTGAGGGGCCGCTCCAGCCGTTCGCTGAAGCCCGGCCTGAAGAAATAGTGCTCGTTGAACCCGCCGAGGACGGCAACCGCGTCGACCGACGAGGCATAGAGCGCAAACAGGATGAAGGGCTGCGGCTCCTTCCAGGCGCCGTCGCCGCCGTTCAGGACCAGGAACGGCTTGCCGTTCGGGCTGACGTACTTGTTGTTGAGTTCTTCCTCAAGATAGCGCGGCGCGGGCGGCGCCGCATTCTGCCCGAGTTGGGACGCCACGGAGCCGCCGGTCAGCATCACGACATAGCGGTCGGTGGGCTTCTGGACCGGATAGTCCGGCCCGAACAGCCCGACGTTATTGACCCACGGCAGGCCGCACGGCGGGTTGGCGTGGTGGACGAAGGCGACGTAGGGATGCGGAAACAGCGTGTCGACGTAGCGGCACGCCGATCCCTTGGTGGCATCCCGCACGTAGGTATTCTGCGTGCGGTCGAACAGTTCCTTCGCCGGGGTATAGCGGCCGTCTTCCAGATACATCCATGCGGTCGCCGTGACTTCGAGCGCGGCGAGCGAAAGGACGATTCCGAAGAGGATGGAGATCCAGCCGAAGATGCGCTGCTTCATCTCCTCGCCCGTTACTTCCTCGTTTCCTGGATCGCCCGCCACACGCGCTGCGACGTGGCCGGCATCTGGATGTTACGCACGCCGAGCGGCCACAGCGCGTCCATGATCGCGTTCATGACCGTGGGCGTCGATCCGACCGTACCGGATTCGCCGACGCCCTTGGCACCGATCGGATTGCTCTTGGCCGGCACCGTGTCGTCGAGCTGGTTGTTGAAGGTCGGGAAGGTCTCCGCCCGCGGCATCGCATAGTCCATGAACGAGCCGGTCAGGAGCTGGCCGCTTTCGCGATCGTAGACGTTCTCCTCCAGCAGCGCCTGGCCGATGCCCTGGGCGCAGCCGCCGTGGATCTGGCCGAACACGATCGGGCGATGCAGCGGCTTGCCGACATCGTCCACCGTCGTGTAGCGCTTGAGCTCGACCATGCCGGTGTCGGGATCGATCTCGACCTCGCCGACATGGGCGCCGTTGGGCCAGGCGATGCCGTCGACCGTGTTCACGTTCTCGATGTAGATGCGCTTGTCAGGCTGTTTGGCGGCCAATTCGCCGAGGCCGATGCCGCGGTCGGTGCCGGTGATGGTGAAGCGGCCGGCCGAGTAGACGATATCGGCGGTCGCCGCCTCCAGCGCATCGGCCGCCAGTTCCTTGCCCTTGTCGACCAGCTTCTCGCTGCCGCTCAGCACCGCCGAACCGCCGATGTATGCCGAGCGCGAGCCCATCGAGCCGACGCCGCCGACCCGGTCGGAATCGCCCATGGCGATCTCGATCTTGGACGGATCGATGCCGAGCAGTTCGGAGGCAAGCTGGGTGAAGCTGGTCTGCAGCCCCTGCCCCATGCCCTGGGTGCCCATCCAGATGACGACCTTGCCGTCTTCCTTGACCTCATAGTGCGCCATCTCGTTCATGACGTTGGCCGAGGTCCATTCGACATAGGAGGCAAGTCCGCGGCCATAGAGCTTGCCGCGTTTCTCGGCCTCCGCCTTGCGCGCCGCGAAGCCGTCCCAGTCGGCCGCCTCGAGCGTCTTGGTGAGGAAAAGGTTGAAGTCGCCGGAATCGTACTTCTCGCCCATCGCCGTGGTGTAGGGCATCTGCGAGGGCTTCACGAAGTTGCGCCGGCGCAGTTCGGCGGGATCC
>CANIEC010000252.1 GCA_947466085.1 Rhodospirillales bacterium | reverse complement strand
CTGCTCGGCCACGCGCGCGAGCTGCTGGCGCGCGAGGAGATGTTCGTGCTGTGCGGCGACTACAATGTCTGCCCGACCGAGATGGACGTGTTCGATCCCAAGGCCTTCGCCGGCGACGCGCTCTGCCAGCCCGAATCGCGCGCGGCGTTCCGCACGCTGCTCAATCTCGGCCTGACCGACGCGGTGCGGGCGTTCCATCCCGACGGCGAGCAGTACACCTTCTGGGATTATCAGGCCGGCGCCTGGCCCAAGGGCAACGGGCTGCGCATCGACCACCTGCTGCTGTCCCCGCAGGCCGCCGATCGTCTTACCGCGGTGGGCATCGACAAGGCCGAGCGCGGCAAGACCGAGCCGTCGGACCACGTCCCGGTGTGGTGCGAACTGGACATGGCGGCTTAGGAAAATCATGTCGTCCTGAGCGCCGCGAAGGACCTCACGCCCGCCAGGGAGTCCGCTGGTCGTTGCGTCAGGTCCTTCGCTCTGCTCAGGACGACAGCAGAATGTAGCTACTCCGCGCCCGCGCCGATGACGCCGCCGTCGGCGATGATGCACTGGCCGCAGATGAAATTGCCGGCCTTGGAAGCGAGGAACACCGCGACGCCGCCGATGTCGTCGGGCTGGCCGATGCGCTTCAGCGCCGCCTTGTTCTCCTGGGCGGCGCGGATCTGCGGATTGTCCCACAGCGCCTTGGCGAAGTCGGTCTGGATCAGGCCGGGCGCGATCGCGTTGACGCGGATGTTGTACTTGCCCCACTCCATGGCGAGCGACTTCACCAGCGAGAGGTCGGCGGCCTTGCTCATGTTGTAGGCGGCGATGTGGGCCGAGCCGACCAGGGCGCCGATCGACGAGACGATGATGAAGGCGCCGTCCCGGCGCTCGGCCATCTCCGGGCCGACCATGTTCATCAGCCACAGGTTCGACATCACGTTGTTCTGCATGATCTTCTGGAACACCTCGTCCTTCAGGCCGCTGAGCGGACCGAAATACGGGTTGGAGGCGGCGTTGCAGACCATGATGTCGATGCGGCCGTAGGCCTTGCGGGCCTCGGCCACGAGGTTCTCGAGCTGGGCCTTGTCGGAGATGCTGGCCGCGACCGCCGTGGCCTCGCCACCCTTCGCCTTGATCCCCTTCACCACCTCCTCGCAGGCCGGCAGCTTGCGGCTCGACACCACGACCTTGGCGCCATGGGCGGCCATCTGTTCGCAGATCGAGCGGCCGATGCCACGGCTGCCGCCGGTCACCACGGCCACCTTGCCGGTAAGGTCGAACATCATCGGTCGTCTCCTCGTTTTCCTGTCAGCTGATTGATCGGCCCAACATGAACGGGCCGAGGGAATTGGTCGATAGGCATGAGTTTCTCCAGTCGGCACTGCGTCGGCCGACCACGCCCTCCCCCCCATGCCCGGCCGAATGATGGTATCTGGGACGTTCAACGGCTTCGTCGGGGGAGGAAAGTCGATGATGTATCTGGAGCTGAGCGTAGGCTGGAAACTGGTGCTGGCGGTTTGCGTCCCGGCCCTGTTGGCGATCACCATCCTCACGGCCGAAGCCCGTGGTCCGCTCTCGGCGTCGATCCAGTCCTGCAAGGGCGTGGTGCCGCCCTATTTCAACGGCATTGCCATGCTGTTCAGCCTCTATGCCGCCTTGCTGGCCAGCGATGCCTGGCAGAAGGACATCCAGGCCCGCCGCTTCGTGACCGGAGAGACCAATGCCGCGCGGCTGATCGCCCACACCGCGCACGCCATGGGCGTCACGGCAGCCGTGATCCCGAAACTCAGGACCTATCTCGAAGCCTCCAGCGGCGAGATGCATCGAGGGAAGGTGATCCAGGCGGCTCGCGGCAAGACCGAGAATGCGTTCGACGACCTCGTGGGCGCGATCGTCCGGGAGCCCGGCCTCGATTCCTCGTCGCGGGCCATCCTGATCGGCGAGGCCCAAACCATGATGAGGGCGCGGGAGGACAGGGTGCATCTCGCAAGCGATGCCACGGTGCCGCTCAAGGGCCTCGCCATGGTGATCTTCGGGGCGATCACCCAGATCGCCCTGATGCTCGTGCATCTCGGCCAGAGACGGCCGATGCGGGTCGCCGTGAGCCTTTTCACGGTGTCGTTCAGCACCTGCCTGGTCCTCACCGCGATCTTCGGGGCGCCCTTCCAGGTCTTCATGCCGCACCAGCCCGGGGCCGCGCTGAGCGACGTCCTCAAAGGCCTATAGGGAGTCCGCAGGTGCGGACAGCCCCTCATCACCGCGTCAGCAGCGCGATCAGCTCGACATGCGCGGACCAGAGGAACTGGTCGATGGGCATGAGTTTTTCCAGCCGATAGCCGCCGTCCTGCAAGGTGCGCACGTCGCGGGCGAAGCTGCCGGGGTCGCAGGAGCCGTAGACGATGCGCTTGACCTTCGAGGCGGCGAGTTCGGCGCACTGCGCGGCCGCACCGGCGCGCGGCGGGTCGAGCACGACGGCGTCGAAGGCATCGAGTTCCGTGGTACTGAGCGGCCGGCGGAACAGATCGCGCAGTTGCACGGTCACGCGGTTGCCGCCCAGTTTGCGCGCTGCGGCATCGACGGCGGCGACCGACGGACGGTCGTACTCGAACAGGCTGAGCTTGCCCGGCTTGCCCAGCGACAAGGCGCCGATGCCGGCGAACAGGTCGGCCGTCCGCGCCGCCTCGCCCAGCCACGCCGTCACGCCGGCGCGCATCACCAGTTCGGCGCGCTTGGTCGCCTGCAGGAACGCGCCCGGCGGCGGCTCGATCGTGACGTCACCCAGGATGAGCTGCGGCGTGCGGCGCACCAGCACCGGCTCGGCCGTCGCCCGGTCGCCCCAGCTCACGCGCGCCATGTCGGCGCTCTCGGCCAGCGCGATCAGCGCCTCGCGGATCGGCAGGCTCATGTCGAAGCGCCGGTGCGGACGGATCAGCACGTCGAGGCCGGTGTCGGTCTCGTTGACAACGGCGTCGGCCGAGGTGCCGTCGCGCAGGATGGAGGCCATCGCCGTACGGAGAGACGCAAGTGCTGCGTTGATTTTCGGGCGCGCTACGACGCAGGTGTCGATGTCGACGACGCTCTGGCTCGCCCGCTCGTGGAAGCCGGCCAGGACGCGCTTGCCCTCGCGCCGCAGCACGATGTCGGCGCGCCGGCGCTCGCCCGGCTCGCAGGTGACCGGCGCCTCGAAGCGCGGGGCCTTCACGCCGCGTTGCGCCAGCGCCTTCGAAATCAGCCCGCTCTTCCAGGCGGTGTAGATGTCGCGCCGCCAGTGCTGCAGCGCGCAGCCGCCGCAGGTGCCGAAATGAGGGCATGGCGGCGTCTCGCGGTGACGCGACGGCGCCAGCACTTCGAGCAGGTCGCAGGCGATGCCGTCGCCGCGCTTGTCGAGCGGCTCGGCCTCGACCGTCTCGGCCGGCAGGCAGTAGGGCACGAAGTAGCGCTTGCCTTCGAGATCGGCGACGCCGTCGCCGCGAGCGCCGACTTCCAGGATGTCGAGCGTGAGACTCATGATGGGCCTCAGCCCAGCCAGCTCTTGGCCGGCCTCATCTCGCCGACCAGCAGGCCGACGACGTTCTTGATCGGCGGATGCAGCACCTCTTCGCGCTGCCCCGCCGGCAGCACGCCGAGATGATCCAGCAGCGCCGCCATCGCGACCTCGGCCGCCCGGCCCGCGCCGTCCCAGACCTTGAGCGCCACGCCGAGGCCGAGCGTCGGCAGCATGCCGCAGAACACGCCCTCGGCGCCGGTCTTCACCTGGATCACGCCGGGCGCGGCCTCGTTGATGCGGGTGCAGAAACGGCCGCTGCCCGCGACCATGAAGGGCTCGGCATTCATCGCCTTGCGGATGCGGATCGCGGCCTCGGCGCGCTTGCTCGACAGGCGCGACGGATCGGCCATCGAGGCCATCGCCTGCGCCAGGCTTTTGAGCGGCGTCGCCAGCGTCGGAATCCCGCAGCCATCGGTGCCGTGCGGAAAGGCATTGGCGTCGAGGCCGCACAGCGCACTCATCGTCTCGCGCAGACGGCGCTGCACCGGATGATCGTACGTGATGTAGCCCTTGGTCGGCTCGCCATAGTGAACCGCCGTCGTCAGGAAGCCGCTATGCTTGCCCGAGCAGTTGTTGAACGCCGCCGTCGGAAGGGTGTTGGCGCGGGCCAGCGCCTCGATGCTCGACTGCAGACGTGGCGCGTGGGTGCCGCATTCGAGGTCGGCCTCACTCAACCCGATCTTCGCCAGCCAGGCGCGCACCGTCTCGACATGCCGCGTCTCGCCGCTGTGCGAGGCGCAGGACAGGGCGATGTGCTCGTCGCCGAGACCGAAGCGTTCGACCGCGCCGCTCTCGACGAAGGCCATCGCCTGGATCGGCTTGTTGGCCGAGCGCGGCAGGATGGCGGTCTCGATGTCGCCCCAGGATTCGACGACGGTACCATCGGCCTTGACGACCGCGGCGATGCCCTCGTGCCGGCTCTCGACGACCGGGCCGCGCGTGACTTCGATGACGACAGGGCTCCGGTTCATCGGACGCGCTCCAGTTTGACGACGGTGATATTGTCCTGGTGCGCTTTGGTCACCGCCAGGACGCCTGCGATGATGCGATCCACCGGCAGCGACGCCTGTGCCATCAGCTGTTCGTTGCTCAGACTGTGCACGCCATCGCTGCACACCAGAAGGCGCGCGTCCGGCCCGAGCCGGCGTTTGCCCCGGTCGATCAGGGTGAGCGGCTCGCCCATCACCGCCTCGCGCAAGGTATGCCGGCCCGGGTGATTTTCGGCATCCTCGGCCGAAAGCATGCCGCGGGCGACCAGCGCGTCGATCTGTGGCGCCATCGAATGATCGGCGTTGAGTCGGACGAGCTTGCCGGCCTCGACCAGGTAGAAGGGCGAGTCCCCAACGCTGATCCAGCGCACCTCGTCGCCGCGCAGCTGGGCGGCCACCAGGGTGGCGCCCATGCCGGTGAGTTCGCGCCGCGCGAGGGCGCCGCGGCCGACCGCCTGGTTGGCGTCGTGCAGCCCGTCTTCCAGGTCGCCGCCCTGCTCCACCGCATGGAGGAAGGCGTCGACCGCAAGCTGGCTCGCGACCGCGCCGCCGGCATGTCCGCCCATCCCGTCGGCCACCACTGCCAGCAGCGAGCCGTCGCCCAGTGTCACCAGACGCCAACTGTCTTCCTGGTACGGCCGGGCGCCCTGATGCTGGCCGCCCTCGCCCCGCCACCGCGTCGTCATGTCTTTGGTCTGATTCTTCAGTGCCAGACCGCCGGGAGCTTGCTGAGGCCGCGCAGGGTGAAGCTGCGGCGCCAGGCCGGCGTGTCCTTCTCGGGCAGCGTCAGGTTCGGCATGCGCTCGATCAGCGCCGTGAACACCAGCTCGGCCTCGAGTCGGGCAAGTTGCGCGCCGAGGCAATGATGGATGCCGCCGCCGAACGACATCGGCCGGATATGCTCGCGGCCGACATCGAGCCGGTCGGGATCGGGAT
>CANIEC010000251.1 GCA_947466085.1 Rhodospirillales bacterium | reverse complement strand
CCCGACCTCCAAGCCGGCCGAGCGCAGCGCCACGCCGCAGCAGCAGAGCCCGTCGGCCAATCCGGCCAGCGCGGCCGCCGCCGGCGCCAAGCCCGGCTTCATGCAGCGCAACCCGTTCCTGACCGGCCTGATGGGCGGCATGCTCGGCGCCGGCCTGATCGGCATGCTGATGGGTGGCGGCTTCGGCGCCGGCCTCGGCAGCATGGCCGGCATGCTGGGCTTCCTGCTTCAGCTCGGCCTGATCGCCGGCATCGTCTACTTCGCCGTTCGCTGGTGGAAGTCGCGCAACGCCGCCCCGCAGGCGGCCTTTGCCGGCGCCGGTGCAGGTGCCGGCGGCCCCGGTGGCGCCTTGGGCGGCAATCCGCTGTCGCCGGCTCCGGCGGGCCCCGACTCGATGGCCCGTAGCGGCCTGATGGGCGGCATGCTGGGTGGTGGCGCTGGCGCCGGTGCCGCGTCGGCCGCTTCCGCGACGGAGCAGCTGGCCATCGGTGAGGCCGACTACAACGCCTTCGAGGCGCTGCTCGTGAACGTCCAGGCGGCCTACAGCGCCGGCGACCTCGCCAAGCTGCGCAGCCTCGTGTCGCCGGAAATGCTGGGCTACTTCTCCCAGGAGCTGTCGGCCAATGCGAGCCGCGGCGTCGAGAACCGGATCGAGTCGGTCAAGCTCGAGCAGGGCGACCTGTCCGAGGCCTGGAGCGAGGGCACGATGGACTACGCCACCGTCGCCATGCGCTTCAGCATGATCGACGTGATGCGCAACGTCTCCGACGGCCGCATCGTCGAGGGCAACGAGCAGGTCCGCAGCGAGGCGACCGAAGTCTGGACCTTCCTGCGCGGCCGCGGCGGCAACTGGATCCTCTCGGCCATCCAGCAGACCTGATCGGCACAACGAACTTTTGAACTGCAGAATCGGCCGGCCCCAAAGCCGGCCGATTTTCTTTGTGCGGCCCGCTTGTTGCTCGGATAGCCTGTCGCCGGGGTAGGGAAGGAAAACCATCATGACTCGCCTGACACGAAGGGCCGCCCTCGCGGGCACAGCACTCCTGCCGCTGGCCGCCGCCGTGCCGTCGCGCGCGCAAGGGAAGTTTCCCGACAAGCCGATCCGGCTGATCATCCCCTGGGCCGCCGGCGGTCCGGCCGATGCCGGCTTCCGCATCCTCAGCGAGTCGGCTGCGAAGAAACTGGGCCAGCCGGTCGTCGTCGAGAACAAGGGTGGTGCCGCCGGCGTGCTGGGCGCGCTGGCGCTGCAGGACGCCAAGCCCGACGGCTACACGATCAGCCAGATGCACATGAGCGTGCTGCGCCAGCCGATGCTGAACGCCTCGCTGAAGTACGATCCGATCAAGGACCTGACCTACATCCTGCAGATCACCGGCTTCGTCATGGGCGTCGTCGTGCGCCCCGATGCGCCGTGGAAGACGCTGCCCGAGCTGCTGGCCTATGCCAAGGCCAATCCCGGCAAGCTGAACTGGGGCACGCTCGGTGCGGGCTCGACCCAGCATCTGGCAATGGAGAGCCTCGGCCTCAAGGAAGGCCTCAGCTGGACGCACGCGCCCTATCGCGGCACCGCCGACACGTTGCGCGCGCTGATGGGCGGCGAGATCGACTTCGCCTCGGAGTCCTCGGGCTGGGCGCCGCTGGTGATGTCGGGCAAGCTGCGCCTGCTCGCGGTCTTCACCGAGAGCCGCGCCAAGCGCTTCCCCGAGGTGCCGACGGTCAAGGAGCTCGGCCTCGAGATCGCCGTCGACAGTCCGGGCGGCCTGATCGGCCCGAAGGGCATGGACCCCGCGGTGGTGAAGATCCTGGCCGACGCCTTCCGCGAGGCCGCGGGCGAGCCCAAGCACCTCGAGTTCCTCGACAACATGGACCAGCCGCTGCTGCTGCTCGACGGGCCGGCGTATCAGGCGAAGATGGCGAAGACGATGGAGCAGGAGCGGGAGTTGCTGAAGAAGCTGAATCTGCTGGCGACGTAACGAGGCCAAAGGTCCCTCGCTACGCTCGGGATGACAATTTTGTTGGAATCTGCGCAGTGCGCCGATGACAAAACCAATGTCATCCCGAGCGTAGCGAGGGACCTTTCTCTTGCCGTCGTTAGGACCGCAACAACGCCCCATACCCCTCGACCGGCGTACGAATGCCCGACAGCCGCAGGCAGTGCCACAGGCTCGCCTGGTTGGCGGTGATCACCGGACGCCCGAGGTCCGTTTCGAGTGTTTCGATGATGCCGACGCAGCGGAAGCCGGTGCCGCCGATCAGCACGCCGTCGGCCTCCGCAGGACACGCCTTGCGGATCTGGGCGTAGAGCGGCTCGATCTCCTGCTCGAAGCCCATGCCCTGGGGATAGAGATCCTGGGGCGGCACGTCCCGCCACTTGCGGCCGGGATCGAGACGCAGGTGACCGACCGGCGCCAGCCCGTGATCGCCGTAGTAGCGCAGCGCCGCGCCCACCGTGCCGTCGGGGAACCACGGCGGCACGACCAGGAACGGCCGCTTCACGCCCGAGTGGCGCAACGCCGCCACCGTATCGAGCCCGTTGGTCGTGACCTTCGCCTCGGTGCCCGCAATGCCGCTCGACACGATCGTCGACAGCGCCTCGACGGTCGCCTCGTCCCAGCCCTTGCCGCCCACGACGCTGCTCGACGTGTGGGCGAAGACGACGGCCTGCAGCTTCATGGCCGAGAACTGCTTGGCCCCGCGCGCCAGATCGTCGGCGAGATCGACGCCGCTTCTGTCGGCGCGCCACTTCGCCCACGGCGTCGGCGCCGTCACCCGCGCGGCATGCACCGACACGCCCGGCGGCGCCATCGCCCACCACTCGGCTTCCGGCACCGCTTCGTTGCCGACGATGAACAGCCCGATACGGGCCCGCCAGCCCCAGTTGTCGTGGTGAGTCATGTGTTGCCTTTCGATCAAGGATCCCTCGCTGCGCTCGGGATGACAATGGGTGTTGGAACTGACGCAGTGCGCCGAGGCAAAAACGTTGTCATCCCGAGCGTCAGCGAGGGATCCTTGCGCGGTCTCAGAACCCGTAGAGCGTCTTCGGATTGTCGACGAGGATCTTCTGCCGCACGCCGGCGTCCGGCACGCAGCGGAAGAAGGTGCGCAGCAAATCCGCCTCCTGCGGGATCGCCTCGGCGGCGTGCCCGACATGCGGCCAGTCGCTGCCCCAGACCAAGCGGTCGGGATTGGCGGCGACCAGCGCTTGCATGAACGGCGCGGTGTCGTCATAGGCCGCGCCCGGCCCGGCGCCCTGGCGGGTGTTGCGGTCGGCGCCCGAGAGCTTGCACCAGTAGCGGCCGGTCTTCAGCCGCTCGCAGAACCAGCGGAATCCGGCATAGTCGACGCCCTTGTCGGCCATGGTGCGGCCCATATGGTCGATCACGAAATCGAACGGCATCTTCTCGAGCGTCGGCGCCAGCTCCATCAGGTCGCCGGTCTCGACCCAGAGCTGCACGTGCCAGCCGCGCGCCCCGAGACGCGGCGCCAGCGCCACCAGATCGTCGAGGCTCATGCCGCCCGAGGAGACCGGCTTGCCGTCCTGGCGCAGCAGGTTGATGCGCACGCCCCTGAAGCCCGCCTCGCTTAATTCGTCGAGCCGGCGCTCGCTCACCTCGGGCTTCAGCAGCGCCACGCCGCGCAGCCGGTCGCGATGGCGCTGCAGCGCGTCGAGCGTCACCTCGTTGTCGCCGCCGGCCGCCAGCGCATGGACGATCACGCCGCGCGCGATGCCCAGCCGGTCCCACAGCGCCAGCAGCGCCTCGACCGGCGTCTCCTGCAGCGGCGGGAACTTGCCGCCATGCACCGCGGGGAAGCGGTCGTAGGGACCGTAGACATGGACGTGGCAGTCGGCGCTGCCGGCGGGGAGGGCGAAGCTTTCCTGGGTCATGCGGAGCACTCTAGTGGCTTTCCGGACTGGATAGAATCAAGCGGTCCTGCAGACTCCGGCCTCACACTGCGAGGCGGGCCGGGACTGAACTCAATCGAATCAAGCACTTAGCCTCATCCTGAGGAGCGCCGCGAAGCGGCGCGTCTCGAAGGATGGGCAACAGGCGAGGTGCTCGTGCCCACCCTTCGAGACGGCCCTTCGGGCCTCCTCAGGGTGAGGGGGTAGCAGCACGCAGGGGTGCGACATTTCCGACAGATATTTCGTTTATTTCGATTATTTCGTTTGCGCCGCCCGCCGGGGCCGCCCCGGCGCACGCGCGGAACCCGCCCCACCCGCGAAAGCACCAAAGGAACACAGGCCGGCAACCCGCGTTGTCGATTAGCCTTTATGCCCCTCGATCCGTCCTCACGAGCCCGGAGTCAGCCCCTCCCATGAAGCCTCTCGCCCCGATCCTCGGTCTTGCCCTGGCGCTCGCCGGCTGCGCCCAGCTCGACCAGGCCTTCGCCCCGCCGCCGCCCAGCGCGCTGTCGCAGCCGATCCAGGCCGCCGAGATCGACTGGTCGCGCAAGAGCGGCGCCAACACGGTGAGCGGCATCGCGACCATGAAGGCGGGCGACACCACCCACACCTGCGGGGGCCAGGCCGCCAACCTCGTGCCCGACAGCGCCTATGCCCGCGCCCGCATGACGGCGATCTTCGGCAACGACACGCGCGGCACGCGCGCCTCGGCCCAGGGTCCGGTGAAATTCGACCGCGACGACCCGCTCTACGTCTCGACCCTGCGCCGCACCACCTGCGACGCCTCCGGCAGCTTCTCCTTCCCGCGCGTCCCCGACGGCGTCTGGTACGTCACGACCGCCGTGAAGTGGGACGGCCCGGGCGACCGCGCCGAGGGCGGCTCGATGATGAAGCGGGTGGACGTGCGCGGCGGGAAGCTGGTGAAGGTGACGTTGCCTTAGTAAGGGACGCGGCAAACGCGTCAGATAGAGTGCACCGCGAGCGCCACCCTTTCTCATCCCAAGTATCAGGCCCAGAATTCTGGTTGCACTGGAGGTGCACGTTGCGACCAATTCGGGTACCATGCAAAGAAAGCAGGGGGATGCAGGTGACGCCCGACCAATTCATTACCCGATACAAACCAAGATGTTTTTGGCATTTTACAGACAGGAGGAACTTGCCTTCTATTCGAGCAGAGGGCGGTCTCTTACGTCTTTCTGAATTAATCAAGAGGGGGATCGCTATCCCCGCACCAGGCGGCAATGAATGGAGCCATGAACAAGACGTCCGCATCGGGCTCGATGGGTATGTACATTTATGCCTAATGAACGAGCACCCCATGGAATTCCGAGCCAAGGAAGACGGCCGTATAGGAGAGTCGACTTTTCTCCAGATTAGCCCCGCAATACTCTCAACAGATGGCATCCGCTTCACTCCGGATGTCTCCAATAAGCGCGACGTACCACAGTATGAACCGCCCCGGGTTTGCCGGAGGCTTTTTGGTTTGAGTCACGCCGCCAGTTTGTGCTCGTCGAGCATGGCGTAGTAGCGCTCCTCGGCCTCGGCCGGCGGGATGTTGCCGATGGGCTCCATCAGCCGGCGATTGTTGAACCAGTCGACCCATTCCAGGGTCGCGAACTCGACGGCTTCGAACGACCGCCACGGCCCGCGCCGATGAATGACCTCGGCCTTGTAAAGTCCATTGATGGTCTCGGCCAGAGCAT
>CANIEC010000250.1 GCA_947466085.1 Rhodospirillales bacterium | reverse complement strand
GGGCTGCTGTATGGCGGCGCTCTCGGACAGAAAATCCTCGACCGGCTGACCGAGCTGGGCGGCTGCATGGTGATGGACGACCTGCTGGCCGCCAAGGCGACCTGGCGCGATCCGGTCGCCGTCACCTATCGCGGCCGCACCGTCCACGTGCCGCCGCCGCCCTGCGAGGGCTTCCAGTTCCTGCTGACCCTGCGCATCCTCGAAGGCTTCGACCTCGCCGCGATGAAGCGCAATTCGACGGAGCATCTCGACACGGTGCTGCGCGCCGTGCGCCTCGCCGCCGGCGTGCGCATCGCCGCCGGCGTGCCGGCGCCGCAGAAGCTGGCGGAGATCCTGTCGGACAGCCACGTCGAGACGCTGCGCGCCCGGGTGCGCGACGGCAAGCCGGTGATCGGCCCGACCGAACAATGGACGCCGCCGCAGGAGCCGGTCTCGCCGACCGACGAGAGCCACACCACGTCGTTCTCGATCGCCGACAGCGAGGGCAACCTGATCTGCCTGACGCAGAGCCTGGGCAGCGTCTTCGGCTCGGGCGTCGTGGTGCCCGGCACGGGCCTCTGCCTCAACAACTTCCTCTACTGGGCCGACGTGAACCCGCAGAGCCCGAACCGCGTGAAGCCCGGCGACCAGCTGCCGATGTGCATGGCGCCGTCGATCTCGACCAAGGATGGCACCCCGATCCTCGCGCTCGGCACGCCGGGCAGCTACGGCATCCTGCAGACCCAGCCGCAGGCCATGGTCCAGCACGTCGATTTCGGCCTGCCGCTGCAGCAGGCGATCGAGGCGCCGCGTGGCCGCCTGACCGATGGGGCGGAAGTGTACCTCGAATCGCGCCTGCCGCCGCAGATCCACGAAGACCTGCGCAAGCTCGGCCACAACGTCACGACCGGCCCGGAGTGGACGATGAAGGTGGGCGGCATGCAGGGCGTCGCGGTCGATCCCGAGACCGGCATCTTCACCGGCGGTTGCGATCCCCGCCGCGACGGCTACTGCGTTCCGGCCTAAAATCACTTTCCTCCCCATTCAAATGGGGAGGTGGCGGCGTATCGCGGCTTGTAACCAAGCCGCGGGGCCGAGCTTTGCTCGGCCGTTAGGCATTCCTCTTGCACGGAGAGGCAAGGCAAGATGGAATGCGCTCCAACGAGAATGTTCACGAGGGGGATGGGTTGATGCGTAAACTGGCATGGCTCGCGGTCGCCGCGATCGCCGTCATCGGCGCCGGCACGGCGAACGCGCAGCAGACTCCGCGCAAGGGCGGTACGCTCCGGATGACGGCACCTTATGCCGCGAGCTTCGGCAGCCTCGATCCGCACGTGACGCCGCGCGCCCAGGACGACATCGTCGGCAAGGCGCTGCAGCGCTCGCTCTACAACTGGGACACCGCCGCCAACAAGCTGACGCTGGAACTCGCCAAGTCGGTCTCCGCATCGGCCGACGGCCTCACCTACACCTTCAAGCTGCGCGACGACGCGTTCTTCCATAACGGCCGCAAGATGACGGCCGACGACGTGATCTTCTCCTTCACCCGCATCATGGACGGCAGCAAGGGCTATCCCGGCGCCCGCTATGTCCGCCTGATCAAGGGCGCGGTCGATGTCGAGAAGGGCACCGCCAAGGAAATCTCCGGCCTGAAGAAGGTCGACGACTACACGCTCGAGATGACGATCACCGACCGTGTCGACCCCGGCTACTACTTCTTCGGCGGTTCGACCGCGATCCTGCCCAAGGAGGAGGTCGAGAAGGGCAACTATGCCTCCAATCCGGTCGGCCTCGGCCCCTTCAAGTTCAAGGAGCACATCCCGGGCTCGCGCGTCGTGATGGACCGCTTCGACAAGTTCTACAAGACGGGCCAGCCCTACCTCGACAAGCTCGAGGTGCTGATCATGGCCGAAGCGGCGGCCCGCGACGTCGCCTTCCGCAACAAGGAGATCGACACCTCGATCCTGGGACCCGCGCAGTACGTCGCCTATCGCGCCGATCCGC
Source organism: Rhodospirillales bacterium (assembly GCA_947466085.1). Lineage (GTDB taxonomy): Bacteria > Pseudomonadota > Alphaproteobacteria > Reyranellales > Reyranellaceae > Reyranella. The sequence goes on along the minus strand of CANIEC010000250.1, from coordinate 3,627 downwards.
AGCTCTCCAAGGGCATCCTCGAAGTGGCCGAGATGTTCACGCGCTCGATGCACATGAACCTGAACTCGAACAAGCCGTTCCAGGACAAGCGGGTGCGCCAGGCCTTCAACTACGCGATCGACTCCAACCTGATCATCTCGCGGCTGGTCAAGGACAAGGCCTATCGCGCCACCAGCTGGCTGCCGCCCTCGTCGGCCGCCTTCGACAAGACCGTGAAGCCCTACCCCTACGATCCGGAGAAGGCCAAGAAGCTGCTGGCCGAGGCGGGCTACCCCAACGGCTTCGAGTTCGAATGGACGACCAGCCAGAACGAGAGCTGGGGCCTGCCGATCGTCGAGGCGGTGATCCCGATGCTGGCGCGGGTCGGCATCAAGGCCAAGCCGAAGCTGGTCGAGGTCACGGTGCTGACCGAGATCCTGATGAAGGGCGACCACCAGGCGCTCATCGCGTCCAGCCTGACCGGGCCCGATTCGCTCGCCACGCTGCGCTGCTACTACTCCAAGACGCCGCGCACGGCCTGCAACTACACCGGCTTCAACAATGCCGAGTTCGACACGCTGCTCGACTCCGCCGCCCAGGAAGGCGACATGGCCAAGCGCGACGAGATCCTGAAGAAAGCCAACAACCTGCTCTACGACGAGGCGCCGGTCTGGTTCTTCAACTACAACAAGGCGGTCCTGGCCTTCCAGCCGTGGGTCCACGGCCTGCAGCCCAACCCGACCGAGATCACGCACCAGTACCCGGAAAACATCTGGGTCGATGCAAGCTCGCCGGCCAAATAGCGCCGGACAAAGAAAGTTAAGGGTCCCTCGCTACGCTCGGGATGACAGCGCCTTTGTCATCCCGAGCGCCAGCGAGGGACCTTTAGAATCCCCGCAATGCTCCTCGTCCTTGGCCGCCGCCTCGCCAACATCATCCCGACGATGCTCGCCGTCGTGGCGCTCGTCTTCCTGCTCTTCTCCGTCCTGCCGGGCAGCTTCATCTCGGGCATGAACGAGGACGGACGCTCGACCATCGACCCCGCAGTCATGGAGCGCATGCGCAAGGAGATGGGCCTCGACGATCCGCTGATCGAGCGCTTCGCCAAATACGTGGCCGCGACCGCCACGGGCGACCTCGGTATCTCGTTCCGCACGCGCGAGCCGGTCACCAAGATGCTGGCCGGACGCATCTGGCCGTCGCTGAAGCTGGTCCTCGCGGCCATGACCTTCGCCATCCTGGTTGGCGTCACGCTTGGCTTCCTGGCCGCGCTCAAGCCCGGCAGCCTGATCGATACCGCCGCCATGGTCGGCGCCATCTCGGGCCTCTCGCTGTCGCAGTTCTGGTTCGGCCTGATGCTGATGTACCTGTTCGCGCTCAAGCTCCAGTGGCTGCCAAGCTTTGGCTACGGCGATGGCGGCCTGCGCAACCTCATCCTGCCGGCGATCGCGCTGGGCGTGGGCCCGATGGCCCTGCTCGCCCGCACCACACGCGCCGCGGTGCTCGACGTGCTCAACGCCGACTTCGTCCGCACCGCGCGCAGCAAGGGCATGAGCGAGCGCCGCGTCGTCGAGTGGCACGTGCTGCGCAACGCGCTGGTCCTCGTCATCACCATCGTCGGCCTCCAGTTCGGCTCGCTGATGGGTCAGGCGGTCGTCGTCGAGAAGCTGTTCGCCTGGCCGGGCGTCGGTTCGCTGATGGTCGACTCGGTGTTCCAGCGCGACATGCCGACGGTCCAGGGCTGCATCCTGATGATCGTGCTGTTCTTCCTCGTCATCAACACGCTGGTCGACCTGGCCTACGTCGTGATCGACCCCCGGATCCGGTACCGATGAGCCTCGCCCTCAAGCTTACCCGCCTGCGCCTCAAGGGCGGCTCGTCCCTCTGGGTCGGTGGCGGGCTGGTGGCCATCGCCATCTCGTCGGCGATCCTGGCGCCGTGGATCGCGCTCACCGATCCGGTGCTCGACGCCAACCTGATGAACGCCGAGATTCCGCCCAGCTGGGAGTTTCCCTTCGGCACCGACGCGCAGGGGCGCGACATCTACTCGCGCATCGTCTGGGGCGCCCGCGTGTCGCTGAGCGTCGGCATCATCAGCCAGATCTGCAACAGCCTGATCGGCGTCACCCTGGGGCTCACCGCCGGCTACTGGGGCGGCTGGTGGGACGATCTGGTGAGCGGCCTCACCAACCTGATGCTGGCGATCCCGTCGCTGGTCTTTGCACTCGCCATCATGGCGATCCTCGGGCCCGGCCTCGTCAGCCTGGTGATCGCGCTCGGCCTCACCAGCTGGTCCTATTCCTGTCGCATCGCGCGCGCTCAGGTCCTGTCGCTGAAGAGCCAGGGCTACATCCAGGCCGCGCGCATCCTGGGCTATGGCGACCTGCGCATCATGTTCACGCAGGTCCTGCCCAACATCCTGGGGCCGCTGATCGTGATCGCCACCCTGGGCATGGGCGGCGCCATCCTGTCCGAAGCGGCGCTGTCCTTCCTCGGCCTCGGCATCCGCCCGCCCTTCCCGAGCTGGGGCAGCATGCTGTCGGAAGCGCGCGACCAGATCACGACGGCGCCCTGGCTCTCGGTGTTTCCGGGCCTCGCCATCTTCTTCACCGTGCTGGGCCTCAACCTGCTGGGCGACGGCCTGCGCGACTATCTCGACCCGCAGTCGACGACGCGGCGCGGATGAGGCCACGCGCATGACGACACCTCTGCTCAAGGTCGAGAACCTGCGCATCGCATTGGCCGGCGACGGCGTCACCTACGATGCCGTCGAAAACGTCTCGTTCGAGATCGGCCGTGGCGAGGCCTTCGGGCTGGTGGGCGAATCGGGCTGCGGCAAGAGCATCACCGCCCTCTCGGTGATGGGCCTGCTGCGCCGGCCGCTGTCGCTGGGGGGAGGAAAGATCATCCTCGACGGAAAGGAGATCCAGAACGTCTCCGCCGCCGAGATGCGCCGCCTGCGCGGCAAACGCATCGCCATGATCTTCCAGGAGCCGATGACGGCGCTCAATCCGCTGTCGCCGGTCGGCCGGCAGATCGCCGAGATGTTCGTGCTGCACGAGGGCGCCAACTGGAACGAGGCGATGGACCGCGCCGAGGATGCGCTGCGCCAGGTCCGCGTGCCCTCGCCCGAGCGACGCATCAAGGACTATCCGCACCAGCTCTCGGGCGGCATGCGCCAGAGGGTGATGATCGCCATCGCACTGGCCTGCGGCCCCGACCTGCTGGTCGCCGACGAACCGACCACGGCGCTCGACGTCACGGTGCAGGCCGAGATCATCGACCTGATGGCCGAGCTCTGCGCCGCCAAGGGCACGGCCGTCCTGATGATCAGCCACGACCTCGGCCTGGTCGCCAACATGTGCAAGCGGGTCGCGGTGATGTACGCCGGCCGCATCGTCGAGAGCCAGGTGGCCGACGCGATCTTCGCCACGCCGACACATCCCTATACCCAGGGGCTGATCGATTCGCTGCCGCGGCTGGGCGAACGGGCCCGGCGCGGCCGCCAGAAGCTGCGCGAGATCTCGGGCGTCGTGCCGTCGATCGCCAACTATCCGGCCGGCTGCCGGTTCAATCCGCGCTGTCCCGCCGTCACCGATGTCTGCCGCACCATCGTGCCCGAGGCCACGCCGCTGCCGGCCGAGGGTG
>CANIEC010000249.1 GCA_947466085.1 Rhodospirillales bacterium | reverse complement strand
GTCTCCTTCCTGTCCTACCAGATCCGGGTCGTGGCCGGTCTGGGCGTCCTCGCGAGCACCCTATGAGCACCGACAAGACCCTGACGCCGCCGCCGCACACCGAGCCGGTGGTCTTCACGCGCGACATGCTCGACTGGCTGCCGTGGCTCGAACCGATGGCCGAAGCCGACATGACCGAGCATCACATCAAGAGCCTGGTCGACGCGGCGCGCGTGAAGTCGCCGTACTTCCGGCTGCTGGCGCGCGATCCCGACGTGCTGGAGGCCCGCACGCGGACCGATAAGGACATCTTCTACAATCCCGAGGCCGGGCTGCCGCGCGCCGAGCGCGAGCTGGCGGCGGCGGCGACGTCGCGCCTGAACGGCTGCATCTACTGCGCCTCCGTCCATGCCCGCTTCGCCGCGACCTATTCGAAGAGGGTTGACGACGTGCAGCGCCTGCTCGACGAAGGCGTGGAGGCCAAACTCGACGAACGCTGGGAGGCGATCGTCGCCGCGTCGGTGGCGCTGACCGCCCTGCCGATGACCTTCGGCAAGGATCATGTGGAGCGCCTGCGTGCCGTCGGCCTCGACGATGCCGCCATCGCCGACCTGATCGGCGCGGCCTCGTTCTTCAACTGGGCCAACCGCCTGATGCTTTCGCTCGGCGTGCCGGCGACGCAGCCGAAGTAACGCCAGAAACTCCGTCGTCTCGACCGAAGCGCGCAGCGCGGAGTGGAGAGACCTCCTCTCCGCCCAAAGCCGACAAGTCGTGGAGAAAAGGTCTCTCCGCTCCGCCTCGCTGCGCGAGGCTCCGGTCGAGACGACGACGAGCTCAAAAGAAAACGCCCAGCGGAGCGATCCGCCGGGCGTTTCGATGTCGGGCCGCCCTCAGTAGGGCAGGCCGTAATAGCCCGGGTTGCCCCAAACGCCCCAATCCATGTCGTTGTCGACGGCATTGTCCATGCCGGTCGGGCTGTAGGGATCGTCCTGGAAGTTGGCGCGCATCGCGGTGGTCATCATCTGCTTCGACGCCTCCTTGATGTAGGCGTTGTAATTGTCCTGCGTGCCCATGTAGAGGCAGCCGCACATCGTCGGGTCGGCGTACACCCACACCGGCTTGCCGTTCCAGGTCTTCCGCACGAGCTTGTGCGGCGGCAGCTTCTTGAACGACTCGGCCTGGCCGGGCGTCTTGAGCGAGACGACCTTGAAGCCCGAGTCCTGCAGCATGTCGCGCTTCGACTCGGTCTTGGGAGTGTAGCCGTGACAGGCCGACAACAGGCCGCCGATCGCCAGGATGGCGAGAATGGACCTCACAGGCTTCATCACGACCCCCACTGTACCGTCAGGCAGCGGCCCTGAGGCCCGCCTTTGCATCCTCTTTGATCATGTCCGCGCCCTTCTCGGCAACCATGATCGTGGGGGCATTGGTGTTGCCCGAGGGAACCGTCGGCATGATCGAGGCGTCGATCACCCGCAGCCCGGCGATCCCGTGGACCCGCAGCCGGTCGTCGACCACGGCCATCGGATCCGAGCCCATCTTGCAGGTCCCGACCACGTGATAGGTCGTCTGGCCGTTGCCGCGGGCGAAGCTCAGCCACTCGTCGTAGGACTGGACCTTGTCGCCGGGATTGTTCTCGAAGGCGATGTACTTCGACATCGACGGGTGCGAGACGATCTTGCGCGCGATCTGCATGCCGGCGACCGTAGCGTCGCGGTCGATCTGGGCCGACAGGAAGTTCGGCCGGATGGCCGGTGCGCTGCCGGGGATCGCCGACTTGATGTGGATCGAGCCGCGCGAGTCGGGCCGGCACTGGCCGATCACCACCGTCATGCCGGGCTCGCGCTCGAGATCGCGCTTCTGCGCCGTATCGTAGCTGGCATGCGCCATGTGGAACTGCATGTCGGGGGAGTCGAGGCCCGGCCGGGTGCGCACGAAGCCGTAGACGACGCCGGCGGTGAGCGCGAGCGCGCCGCGGCCGGTCGTGTAGTAGCGCACCACCTCCTTCACGAGGTTGATGCCGCGCGTACGCTCGTTCAGCGTGATCGGCAGCTTCACGCGCCAGTTCATGCGCGGCGCGAAGTGGTCGCCGTAGTTCTCGCCGACGCCCTTCAATTCGTGCTTCACCTCGATGCCGTGGCTGCGCAGCAACTCGGGCTGGCCGATGCCGGAATGCTCCAGCACGCCGGGCGACTGCACGGCGCCGCACGAGACGATGACCTCGCGCCCGCAACGCGCCTCCTTCGCCTGGCCGTGCACGCTGTAGGAGACACCGACGCAGCGCTTGCCCTCGAGGATCAGCTTGTTGACCAGCGCGTCCGTCTCGATGGTCAGGTTGGGACGCGAGCGGATGGGATCGAGAAAGGCGCGCGCCGTCGACTGGCGCTTGCCGTTCTTCATCGTCACCTGGAAGTAGCCGAAGCCCTCCTGGTTGCCATTGTTGTAGTCGGCGTTCTTCGGATAGCCGCTGGCCTCGGCCGCATCGATGAAGGCATCGCACAGCTCGTGCGTGTCGCACATCTGCGCGACGTTCAGCGGACCGCCCCGGCCGCGGCTGTCGTCGCCGCCCGGCTCGTAGTTCTCGGACTTCCTGAAGTAGGGCAGGACCTGCGAATAGGACCAGCCGCGGTTGCCGAACTGCCCCCACGTGTCGTAGTCGAGCGGCTGGCCGCGCACGTAGAGCATGCCGTTGATCGAGCTCGACCCGCCGAGCGTTCGGCCGCGCGGACAGGGAATGCTGCGCCCGGCCACGCCCTCTTCCGGCTCCATCTGGAAGTTCCAGTTGAACTTCTCGTGGTTCAGAAGCTTCGTGAAGCCCGCCGGGATGTCGATCCACATCGACTTGTCGGGCGGCCCGGCTTCCAGCAGCAGGACCTTGACGTTGGCATCCTCGGTCAGGCGATTGGCCAGCACGCAGCCGGCGGACCCGCCGCCCACGATGATGTAATCCCAATTGGCCATGGCGTTTCTGTCTCCCTTTTCGGGAGACAGTCTAGCGCGTCTGTAACGTGGCGCGACTCCAGTTCATGCTTCTCTCCGGCCACTCGGTGGCGGAGAGGGGCTTTTCATCTATCGAAGATGACAGGAAACCTGATGCCCGGGTGCGATTTCGCGCAGCGAAGGAACGTCGACCTTGCAGCGCTCCACCGCATAGGGGCAGCGCGTGTGGAAGTGGCAGCCCGACGGCGGCTTCACGGGGCTGGGCACGTCGCCCTGGAGTACGATCTTCTTCCGCTTGATGGCCGGATCCGGCACCGGAACGGCAGCCAGCAGGGCCTCCGTATAGGGGTGCTGGGCGTTGGTGAAGATCGACCGCGTGTCGGCATATTCGACGATGCGGCCGAGATACATCACGGCGATCTGGTGGCTGATATGCTCGACCACCGCGAGGTTGTGCGAGATGAACAGGTAGGAGAGTCGGCGCTCCGCCTGCAGTTCCATCAGCAGATTGATGACCTGCGCCTGGATGGAAACGTCGAGCGCCGACACCGGCTCGTCGCCCACGATCAGCTTCGGTCCCAGCGCCAGGGCGCGGGCGATGCCGATGCGCTGCCGCTGCCCGCCCGAGAACTGGTGCGGATAGTTGCTCATCTGCGCCGGACGCAGACCGACACGGGCAAACAGCGCGGACACCTGCTCCTGGCGCTCCTTGGCGTTGGCGACGCCATGGACCAGCAGCGGCTCGCCCACGATGTCGCCCGCGGTCATGCGCGGGTTGAGGGACGAGAACGGGTCCTGGAAGATGATCTGCATCTGCCGCCGGTAGGGCCGCAGCTCGGCCTTCGACAGGCCCATGATCTCCTTGCCCTCGACCTTGATCGAGCCCGAGGTCGGCTCGACCAGGCGCATGGCGGCGCGGCCGGCGGTGGTCTTGCCGCAGCCCGACTCGCCCACCAGGCCGAGCGTCTCGCCGGCGCCCACGGTGAAGGTGACGCCATCCACGGCATAGACCTGGCCGACCGTGCGGCGCAGCAGGCCCTTCTTCACCGGGAAGTGCTTCTTGAGGTCCTTGACCTCGATGACGGGGGGATTTGCGCTAACCATGTGTGTGCCAGCAGGCGGCCCAGTGACCGGGCTGCTTCTCCTCGTAGGTCGGACGTTCGCTGCGACACTTCTCGTCCGCCCTGCTGCAGCGGGGCGCGAAGGCGCAGCCGGGCGGCAGGTCGAACAGCGGTGGCACGATGCCGGGAATTTCCTGCAGGCGCTCGTTGGAGCGATCGGTCTGCCCGCGCATCAGGTCGAGGCGCGGGATCGAGTTCATGAGGCCGACCGTGTAGGGGTGGAGCGGCCTGGCGAACAGCTCGCCCACGGTCGCTTCCTCGACCTTGCGGCCGGCATACATGACGATGACCCGGTGCGCGGTCTCGGCCACGACGCCGAGATCGTGCGTGATCAGGAGCACCGCCGCGCTGAACTCGCGCTGCAACTCGACGATCAGCTCCAGGATCTGCGCCTGGATGGTGACGTCGAGCGCGGTCGTCGGCTCGTCGGCGATCAGCACCTTGGGATTGCAGGCCAGCGCCATGGCGATCATCGCGCGCTGGCGCATGCCGCCCGAAAGCTGGTGCGGATACTCCTTCGCGCGCTGCGCCGGCTCGGGGATGCGGACCAGCTCCAGCATCTCGATCGCCCGCTTCATCGCCTGCTTGCGGTCCATGTCGCGATGCAGGATCAGCGCCTCGGAGATCTGCTTGCCGATCGTCATCACCGGATTGAGCGACGTCATCGGCTCCTGGAAGATCATCGAGATCTCGTTGCCCCGCACGTCGCGCATCTCCTCCTCGGAGATCTTGAGCAGGTCGCGGCCGGCCAGCTTGATCGAGCCCGACACGATGCGCCCGGGCGGGTCCGGGATGAGCCGCATCAGCGAGAGCGCGGTCATGCTCTTGCCGCAGCCGGATTCACCGACGATGCCAAGCATGCCGCCCGCCGCGAGGGAGAAGGAGACGCCATCGACGGCGCGCACGAGTTGCCCGCCGGCGCGGAAATGAACGCCGAGATCGACGACTTCCAGCAACGGCGCGCCGGTCATGGCCGGCCCGCCCGCGCCATGCGGGGATCGAGCATGTCGCGCAGTCCGTCGCCGAGCATGTTGATCGACAGCACGGTGAACCCGAGCATCATGCCCGGACAGAGCAATATCCACGGGGCGTTGCGGATGAAGGTGCGCCCGCCCGCCATCATGTTGCCCCAGCTTGGCGTCTCGGCCGGCGTGCCGGCGCCGAGAAAGCTCAGCGAGGCCTCGATGATGACCGCGACCGCGGCGATGAAGGTCGCCTGGACGATCAGCGGCGCGATGGCGTTGGGCAGGACGTGGCGCGCCAGCAATTTCAGCGGTCGCGTGCCGACCGCGATGGCCGCCTCGATATAGGTCTGCTCGCGTACCGTGAGCACGACCGAGCGCACCACGCGGGTGACGCGCGGGATTTCCGGCAGGGTGATCGCCGCGATGATGGTGACGACGCCAGGCTTGTTGATGGTGACGAGCGCGATGGCGAGCAGGATCGAGGGGATCGACATGATCGCGTCCATGATCCGCATGACGACGGCGTCGGCGCGGCGGTAGAACCCGCCGACGACGCCAATGATCAGGCCGAAGAAGGTCGACAGCGCCGCGACGCCGATGCCGACGACAAGCGAAACGCGCC